>JBEKIN010000145.1:0-10608 GCA_050011735.1 Acidobacteriaceae bacterium
GCCGCCAACAAACAAGGCATCGCCGATGTAAATCATCTCTGCCAGCGAAATTCCCAGGATATCCCGCAGCTTACGAATTCCATAGGCCTTGTCGATGCCGGGCCTGGTGACATCGATGGATGTTGCGCCGCCCAGCCGGACGGAGAAGCCCGGAATCAAGGGATCGAGGATGGCTTTAATCATCTTCCGTTTCGCAAAATCCGGATCCCATTGTTCTTTTTCCGCCAACGGGGCCTGCTGGCCCAAGGCAGACAGCGTGATCTGGCTTCCCCGATCTTCGATCACTTCTCCCCAGACCTTCGCGACGCTGAAGCCTGATGCTACGAATGCTTTTTTCAGGGAGCTGACAATCGCTTCTTTTTCATCGGCGGTGAAATCTTCCGAATAGATCTTTTCCCAGCCGCCTGCGTAGCGAAAGAACTTCGTTCCGCAGGTGGGAAGGATGGATAGATTGAGGAGGCGGTCATCGTGGGGAAGATGAGAGAGCAGTTGTTTTTCAAACTGCGGCCAATCGCCTCCGGAGATCACAGCCACTTTGACGATCCCAAGGAGATTGCAGAGCAGCGCCGACATTTCGTCATCGAGAGAGGACTTACTCATGGCGAGTGTTCCGTCCAGGTCGAAAACGATGAGCTTCTTCAATCACTCTCCAGCGTTCAGCGTGAACGCTATTGTCCGGCGGGGACGGTCTCGTGCCGCTGATGGTGCCTGCCTGGCACCAGCGATAAATCGACGCTGGTGATGTAAATGAACAGGGCAACAGCAAGGCAAACGACGCCAACCCAAAAGCGCCAGTCGCGGTGCGCGCGCATCCAGTACGGGCGCTCCTGTTGAGCGTGGCTCGAATGCGGGCCTTCCTCATGATGAGAGTGCGTCTGTCCGGCGTCAGTCATGCTCCCTGCAATTCCTCTCTGCTTCTCGTTTGAAAGTTGCCCACGTGACTGCCATGGGCGTGAATTACGCGCCCATCATCGATTCGACCCCGAATCCGGAGCGCCGTGCGCATTGTTCAAATGCATGCGGCCAAGCAGGGAGTGGGGCCCACTGTAGAAAAACTCGAGACCGATGTTGGCGCCCACATATCCCAGCATGGTGTAGTTCCCCATCCGAAATGCATCTTTAGCGCCGTAGCGGCCGGGGTACCATCCGGAGACGGCGGTCATTGAACCCGCATAGGGCGCGATGAGCGCGGGAAGCGAAAAAACGCGGTGACCATCTTCGCCGCGACGCGCGGTCAGAGTTGAAATTGCCGCATGACCGAGCCGCGGAAAGACGCCGGTGCAGTCGCAGCGGTAATAGAGCGCGTCTTCTCTGAAGGCTTCAGACAGCGCGTAGCGTGTGGTCGTACTAACCGCTTCGATGGCAAGGTCGGACCCGAATCGCTTGCTGTAACCCTCCGCGCCCTGCTTCCATTCCGGAGGGGAATTATCCTCCTGAGCAATGCCGGCCTCCACTGCGGCGACACCGATGGGAAGCGGGCCGAACGCGTCGAAGGAATAGTTACGGATTTTCGTCATCTCCGTTGGACGACTGTAGGTCAGGTCTGATGGCGTCGAGGGTTTGCTTACGACTGTGCCAGAGAGGCCCCCGGCATCGAGAGACGACTGCGCTTCTGCCTGCGAGAAGAGTGCTCCGAAGCTTACGCCGACCAATAACGGGAAGATGATCAGGCTATGGTTCATACCGAATTCCCCCGTTCATTCCTGAGAACCAGTTTGTCAGAGTGACGATCAGAAACATGGTCACTTTTGCTCAGCGCTCGGACTTTCGGAGTGCAGCATCACCAAAATGCAAGCGGCGGAGCTGGTAGGCTCCGCCACTTAGGGTTCAGTGTGCTGTCTGGTTCAGGCAGTTATCGTTACTGGTGTCCGCCGCAGGATCGACCGCCGCCACGCGCTGCTGCGGCGTGGGATGTGCTCTGCCGTTGGTGCAATCGATTGACTGGACTGCACTTGAAGTGCGCAAAGGAATTTGAACAGCGAACGCTGCTCAGTCCCTTCATCGAGGTTTATAATGGCGAGGAGTTCCCCCAGGTTTACCTTGAACCGGACGCGCTCCTGCTCCCTCGCTGTACCTTCACAGACGCGTCGCACCGGGAAAGGGGTCATCGGATGATCGACCTTCAGAAAATGCCATTTGACGTCGAGGTCTTTCTGGCAAATGCCGGCGTCGGGCGAAAGATCGCGCAAATGCAGGCGAAGCAGGTCTTCTTTTCCCAGGGAGATCCCGCCGACTCGATTTTTTATCTACAGGATGGCCGGGCCAAGCTCACCGTCTTTTCAGCGAACGGCAAAGAAGCTACCATCACGCTTCTTTCCGGCGGCGACTTCGTCGGCGAGGAGTGCCTCGCTGCGGTGGCGGGGCTGCGCATGGCAACGGCTACTGCCATCACTGCGTGTACGGCGCTCAGGATCGAGAGGGGGGAGATGATTCGGGTGATGCACGATGAGCCTGCATTCTCCGACCGGTTCCTGTCGTTTCTGCTGGCACGGAGCATGCGCATCCAGGCCGACCTAGTGGACCAGCTTTTCAACTCCAGCGAAAAGCGCCTGGCGCGGATACTTCTGTTGATGGCGCAGTTCGGCAAGCCGGGTCAACCGGAATCGCTGATCCCGAAGATCTCGCAGGAAACTCTGGCGGAGATGGTCGGCACCACGCGCTCCCGGGTCAGCTTCTTCATGAACCGCTTTCGCAAGCTGGGATTCATTCAGTACAACGGCGGGATCCACGTCCACAAATCCCTGCTGAACGTAGTGCTGCTGGATCAATTGCCTGAGGCGGAGGCGGCCGGCGCCGCTGCCCGGGGTACCCCTGAAGCATAGTCGGAGAGCAACGGGCGGTGCGGCTCAGGCGAGGTTGCCGCGGCTGAATCCTGCGGCGACACGGGATCGGCGGAGTGGACAATCGCGTAGTGAATGGGGTTGGAGCACCAGGCGCATTTTGTATCGAGCATGGCGACGGGGCTCTTATCCGGAACCTGTGGGAACGCCCTGAGGCACTCAGGACAGGAAATCAGGACGTAAGGTTCTCCGGAGGTATTGTGGCCGTTGGTGGGAATCCAGATGGGCGCGTTGGAACGTGGGGGATGAATGACCAGCGATCGCGGTGGGCGCATCATGGTTTGCACGATCCGGAGCAGGGTAGAAGGACGTTTGCCCTTCTCATAAAAGGCGTCGGCTGCAACCCCTGGCGGCACGGCCATGCCGGAGAATGCGCCGCTCATAGCGATGACCCGAATTGAGGGAAACCGGCGGCGGACGACAGAGAGCAGTTCAAAGCCCGACATTCCGGGCATATAGAGGTCACAGAGAAGAAGGTCGGGAATCTCATCCCGCATGGCGTCTAATGCGGAGAAGCCGTTCGGGGCGACGCGCACCGCATAGCCCAGGGCGCTAAGCAAAACGGACAACGTTTTGCGAATCGCCGGTTCATCGTCTACAACCAGGAGGCTTGCTTTCAGGTTGGGCATCGTCCACCCGCAGGGCAGCATCTAACCGCGTCCTGACAAGTCTCGCATTGCCGCGGTTCGATTACTGGTCAGAATTGCACACGTACACAGATCGGCTCCCCTGTTTCCGATCCCACGTTCTCCGGGGCGGCTCAGGTCTCTGACGAATGGACGGGAGGAGCGATATCGAGCAGGATTCGGATCGGCGCGGCGGCTTGCTTAGTGGGGCTGGACAAAGATTTGCCGGCCTGGGAGTGCCGCTGCGATTCCGGAACTTTGGGTGTGGTTTTGCTTAGCCAAATCGTCCGGCGATGCGGGGAAGCGATTCTCAACCGGAAGCATGAAGCGCGAAATGATCTGGGTTCGGCAGTCTTTAGGAAGTCGAATCTGGTGTCCTGGGAAGGGTGAGCCAATTGCCTTCCCAGAGACATGCCATGGTTCTTACGCGGGTACCGGAACCGCGATCTTATGGAAGGTCGAGTTGATAACCTCACACGTCTGAACCCGAGGAGTTCCATCGATCACTTTCGAGAAGCTCTTCATCACTTCGGGGTAAGTATTGGTGTTATAGGCATCAGCATCAGCTTTGTTGTCCCACAGGCTGATGGCGGTGACATCGAGGCCGTTGGAACTGGCGATGGTGATTTCGTCCCTGAAGCCCTTCTGTTTGCGCAGTAAGGGAAGAACCTGGCTCTCGAATACGTGGCCGTACTCAGAAAGTGTGTTGGACTTCAGATGAACAGAGACATTGCGTGCGAACATAGTCCTCCTTAAGAGGCCATTGTTAGCTAAGAGGAGAGAACTTCAGATGGGCTGACTTAGTTCAGGAGACCTGAAAGAGGAAGGAGGTGTAGTCACCGCCTCATTTCCCACCCTACGCTGAACGAGTGGGTTTGTCCATTGCAGCGGGAATGGACAAAGTTCGGCGCTGCCGTGGCTCAGTTCGAGTCTCAGTTAACGCTCAGCGTGCGGCGCCGATGCTTGCGGCAGGGGCCGCTCTACCGGAAGGCCCCCAGCATATAGCACACCAGCAGGATCACCAGCACGGTGCCGAGGCCTATGCCTCCGCCGCCGCGATAGCCCCAGCGGTTGTAGCCAAAGTAACCGCCGCCAAGGCCAAAGACCAACACCAGAACAATAATGAGCAGGATCATTTCAGTCTCCCTTCACTCCAGGTCAAAATGCGTGAATTATTTATGCGACTGCTTTGATTTCACCGGGTGCCCGAACCTCGACGAGTTCATCGAAGAGCGAGCGGTACTGGATCATCGCGTTTCGCAGGTCTTCCGTGCTTGCTTCGTCCCGGCCCACGCGCACCGCGACGGCGTGGGCGGAGCGGTAGTAGTCCACCAGGTGCGGATGGTTGACGGAAATGTCGGCGGCGCGCTGATCGAAGTCGGCGACAGGATAGCCGCGCGCCTTCAGGAGCGCAGAGACGAGCTCATCGGCTTCCGTGACCGCGCCCTTCGGGTGATCGACGAAGCGCGATTGCACCACGCGCCAGTCCGCTGTGAAGCGTTCGCGCTCCGCAGCACCCAGCTCGCGGATCTTCAGCCCTTCTACCCGCGTCTGGCGATCCGCCAGTTTGGTTTCGGCCTTGCGTTCGGAGCCATGGGTGAGAACAGCCTGGTCGTATTCCGGCCCGAAGCGAGCGCGCAGGCCCTCAGTAGTTTTTCTGCGTTTTCGCAAGTACAGCGCAACCGCAACGACGACGATCAGAACGATGGCAATCGCGCCGGCGATCAGTCTGGGATTCGTCAGTTCAGGATTCATTTCGCCCTCCTGGGCGTTGAATGCCGGCGACGGGGAGGGTCGGGGTTCAGATGCCTCCCCGCCCGGCCAGGACACTCAACGCAGCGAGTATGGAACGGGGAGATCACTAAAGCTGATCAGAAACGCTCAGTCGGCCACCAGGGGAAGAGATTGTTGCGGTGCTTCGCGCAGGAGGAATTCGCGGGCGATGGCGCAGTCGTCGCGGGGCGGAGGCGCCAGGGGCTTTCGAATCGCTCTGGCGGTTCGCCACCACCACCAGTTCAGCCGGGTATCTGAACGCCGTGAGTTTGTCTATAGGAACGGTGAAAATCGACGCACTAAAGTGCGATTCTGCGAATCGATGAAAGGCCTGGGCTGAGCAGAATTGATCAGCTTGAAGATTGCCAGAGGAGGAGGATGCTTTTATCCACACGTGTCGATTCGTGATCCGGCGAGGTGCACGATGCAGGAAACCAGGGCAAACCTCCTAATCGTAGACGACGAAGCGCCGATTCGGTTGTCTCTCTCGGCTATCCTTGACGAATTTGGATACAGTGTGCGGACTGCAGACGACGGCTTCTCCGCGCTGGCCGAGATTCGGCGGGGGATTCCGGACGTCATCGTCGCCGATCTCAATATGCCGCGCATGTCGGGCTTCGAATTGTTGTCGGTGGTGCGCCGGCGATTTCCCGCGATCCAGGCGGTCGCCATGAGCGCCGCGTTCTCAGGCGACGGCGTGCCTGCCGGCGTTGCCGCCGACGCATTCTATGAAAAAGGAACCCATCCGGGGCTCCTGTTTCGTATTTTGAAAGCGATGACGCAATCCCCGCGGCTGTCCTCTCCCGATCGCACGAGTTCGATGACGCCGATCTGGATTCCCCGCAACGGGCACGACCCGGCGGGAGAACCGTACGTCATGGTCACCTGCACGGAGTGCCTGAGGACCTTCCCGGAGGTTCTGGGCAAAGGCCTCGATGGGATCCACCAGGCGGACTGCGTCTACTGCTCCAGCCCGATTCAATATGCCATTGTCCAGGCGCAGGGTTCAGGGTTGCCGCAGGCGTTTCAGCGGAAACCGGGCGCGGGGTTGCCCACTTCTGCTGGCGTGCCGAATCTGTGTTTCTAAAGCGACGATAAAGGCGACGCGCCGATGGCGAATGGCCTTACCAGCCGGGAGCGCTCGGGCGTCCGATACCCGTGCCTGTTTCCTCCAGCGCTGAACCATTTCTGGATGTGAGCAGAACGGTACAGACTCTTGCGTCCGCCGGTGCGATGGTAGCAATTGGACGGGAACGCAAGAATGTCAGCGTTCGGAGTTTTGAAGCCCGCTCAGATTGGTAAGCGATTTCCCTCCCCCCGGACCCCAGTCGGAGTAACGGCCCAGCTGTAAAACGTAGTTGTCACAAGTTAGCAAGGTGAATCTATGAAGAAGTTCAATGTTTTCGCATTGGCCGCAGTAGCGGGAATCTGCCTCGCGGCAGCTACTCCCGCAGCAAAGGCTCAGGTGGTGGTTAACATCGGAGTTGCCCCGTCATGTCCCTATGGTTACTATGACTACTCTCCTTACAGCTGCGCTCCGTATGGCTACTACGGCCCGGAGTGGTTCACCAGCGGTGTCTTCATCGGCGCCGGACCATGGTTTCATGGCGACGAACACTTCAGTGGGCACGTGAATAATCGTTACGATCCGCAGCACGGCTACCAGGGCTCACTGCCAAAGAACGGCGAAAAGAGCCGCTCCAAACCCGCACCCCACAACTTCAAGTCAAATGAAACCCGGGATGGACGCGGTCACACTGCTGACGACAAAAAACCGTAGCCAGCCGCATTGTCGTTATATCTACCGCTGAAAAGAGGGGCTGTTCGCCTCACCGCCAAAGCCAGTGGGAGGCCGGGCAGCCGTACTCTTACCCAAGCAATTCGCTTCAGGTCAGGGACACCATGCCGCAGAGCGTACACGATCGAGCCGCGGAACTGCACAGCCTCGCAGCCCACGCCCATGCGGCTGCGGCTGCGGCCCATGGAACAGGGGATCATCTGACGGCTCACGAACTCACCAGGCGGGCTCACGAGCACTCAGTAAATGCACATGAGTTTGCCCTGCAGCTCGCCGTCGAGGCGGCCGGAGATCACATAAATGGATGAGCAATTGAACACCGCATTCAACGTCGATGACTTTCTGGCCAAAGCGGGACTGGGCCGCAGAATCGTGCAGTTGAAGCCAGAGCATGTCTTCTTTTCGCAGGGAACCCTCGCTGACTCCATCTTCTATCTGCAGAAGGGTCGCGCGAAGCTGACCGTCATTTCCAAGAACGGGAAAGAGGCTACGATTACTCTGCTCGGAGCCGGTGATTTCGTCGGGGAGGAGTCACTCGCCGGCGGCGGGGGCCTGCGCATGGCAACGGCCACCTCCATCACTGCCTGCACCGCACTCAGGATCGAGCGCGAAGAGATGATCCAGGTGATGCACGAAGAGCATGCCTTCTCCGATCTGTTCCTGAAGTTCCTGCTGGCCCGGAGTATGCGGACCCAGGCCGATCTTGTCGATCAGCTCTTCAATTCCAGCGAGAAGCGCCTCGCGCGCATCCTGCTGTTGATGGCGGAATTCGGCAAACCAGGCGAGCCGGAAACCCTGATTCCGGCCATCACTCAGGAAACCCTGGCGGATATGATCGGCACTACGCGGTCCCGTGTCAGCTTTTTCATGAATCGATTCCGCAAGCTCGGCTTCATTGAATATAACGGCCGCATCCGCGTGCACCAGTCGCTTCTCAACGTGATCCTGCACGATCAATTGCCCGAGCACAATGCCGAAATGCCCCCCATCCTGGACGCATCCGCGCGCCCACTCTGAAGATCCCACAGAGCGAGCTGACTCAGCGAGTTCGACAGCAAGTCGGGCGTCACCGCTCACGCGGCCGGGCTTGCCGACGCGTGACGGGCCACGCGGAAGCAGCGCGTGCCCGGGCGCAGATCTCAGGCAGCTATCGCAGAGTGGACGATCGCGCACTGAATCGGGACGCAGCACCACGCGCATCTGGTTTCGAGGGTAGTGGCGGCGGTCTGGTCGATGGTCTGGGGGAAGGCCCTGAGACACTCAGGACAGGCAATCGTGACGTACATCTCTCCGGAGGCATTGTGCCCGTTGCTGGGAACCCAGATGGGCGCCAAAATACGGGGGCGGCGGCCGAGCAGCGGTTGGCCTGGGCGGGTAATGTCTTCAAGGATGCGGAGCAGGAGGGTGGGATGGGTTCCTTTTTGATAGAAGGCGTCGGCGGCCACTCCGTGGGGCGGATCGGCGCCTGCATAAGCGCTGCTCATGGCGATGACGCGAACGGAGGGAAAGCGGCGCCGGACGACGGAGAGGAATTCAAAGCCGGACATGCCGGGCATGTTGAGGTCGGAGAGGATGAGGTCGGGAATCTCCTCCCGGATTGCGGCCAGAGCGGAGAAGCCGTCAGAGGCATCCCGCACCGTATAGCCGGATCTGATGAGCACGTCCGAGAGACAGGTGCGGACCAACGCTTCATCATCCACTACCAGAAGACCTGGGTTGAGGTAGAGCACAGTGCACCTCCGGGGGCGGCGTTGAACTTCGCCCGGACCCACAGTGTGGCATCGTGGCAGGAGGCCGCACTGAGCAATACTGAACACGGTCGGTCCCACAAAAGGGCCATAAGAGAGGGATGAAGTTAGTAATCGAGTGGTAAACGTGTCATTGGGGGGGAACTACTCGCATGGCGCGGTGGTTCTGGACGATTAAGCGTCGATCCGGAAGTTTCATGCTCAGTCTGTTCAACGGGCCGATGCGCTCATTGCTGTCGCTGGCCCCGCCTCGTGGCCGGTTTCAGCTGGATGAGAAGTTGCGCAGTGGCCGCCAGGAGAGACTCGAATTCCAGATCACATGTGGCTCGGGGCGCTGGGCCAGTTTGCCGCTTGCGATGGGGCAACGGGTGGAAGCGCCCGCCGCGTTTCCATCGCTGTAAACTGGGACAGCAGTTGGCGTTACGACGAGTGGCCCCGTAGCTCAGGTGGATAGAGCAGCAGTTTCCTAAACTGCGTGTCGGAAGTTCGAGTCTTCCCGGGGTCACCAGCCCTCGCAGGCAGTTGAGGCCATGGGATCCTTCGCTGCGCTCAGGATTTCGGCTGCGGGCTCAGACGCCCGCAAAACGCCTCAAGTTCAGTGTCCCGCGTGAATCTCGATGAGGAGAAACGTGGTGACGGCTGCGACCAGCAGGATGAAGGCGAGCAGAAAGCCTCCGATGAGGAGTTGGGCGGTGCGTTGCTGCTCGGGGCGCGGGCGGGTGATGCCGAAGGTGGTAATGAAGGTTTCCGTGAGCCAGGCGAGAAGCTTCATGGGGCGCGCTCACTCAAGGTAAACGATGCGGGTGACAGAAGGCGATCATTGCCGGCCTTTTGCGATGGCGTCGAGGACGCCGTTGAGGAAGTCGATGGACTCGGGGGCGGAGTAGCGGCGGGCGATCTCCAGCGCCTCGTCGATGACGATGGGAGCGGGGGTGCCGGGGAAGCCGAGCAGCTCGGCGACCGCCATGCGCAGGAGATTGCGATCGACGGCGGGCATGCGCTTGAGCCGCCAGTTTTTGGAGTGCTGCTCGAGAAGGGCGTCGATTTCCGATTCGCGCGCAGTGGCTACGCGGAAGAGGTCCTCGGCAAAGCCGCGCGTCGCTTCGTCGCCCTCTTCGCGGGCTTTCCAGAATGTGCTGCGGACTTCGTCGGGAGTTTGCCGGCCGATGTCGGCCTGGAAGAGCATCTGCATTGCGAGTTCGCGGGACTTGCGGCGTTTGCCGACGAGCGTCATGCTCGGGGCTCCGGTGGTTTGCCGGCAGTTTTTCGATGCAGGGAGGCCATTTCGATGGCGGCGGCTGCTGCTTCGAATCCTTTATTGCCGTTTTTCAGGCCGGCGCGGTCGAGGGCCTGCTCCAGCGTCTCGCAGGTGAGGACGCCGAAGGAGTGCGGGACGCCGGTTTCCTGTTGCGACTGGCCGATTCCGCGGGCGACCTCGTTGTAGATGGCTTCGTAGTGGGCGGTTTCGCCGCGGATGAGGCAGCCGAGGGTGACGATGGCGTCGAAGCGGCCCGTTTCGGCGAGCTGGCGGGCGGCGGCGGGAATTTCCCAGGAGCCGGGGACGTGGGCAATCTCAATCTGCTGCCGTTTGGCGCCGCTGCGGAGCAGGGCGTCGAGCGCTCCCTGGAGGAGGCGCTCGGTGATGACGGCGTTCCAGCGGGCGACGACGATGGCGAAGCTCATGTCTGCGGCGCTGAGATCGCCTGCGAGGGCGATAGCTTTGCCGTGGAGGGGGTCCTGCCACTCCCAGAACGCGACGGAGAAGCCAGGCACCGGCTCGGCGGTGAAGAGGCGGGATTTCCAGTGCGTGTCTTCGATGGCCG
>JBEKIN010000146.1:0-13946 GCA_050011735.1 Acidobacteriaceae bacterium
CATACAATGGCTCCAATCGCGATGGCCCCACAGCATAAGAAAATCAGCCCCCTCCGCGCTCTCGCCGTATCTCTCCTCGCCCTCGCCGCATCCCTCGCCGCGCAGACCCCCAAGCCCGCGCAGGATGCCGCCCCCGACGACGCCACACAGACCGCGCTCATGCTCCAAGACGACGAGCCCGTGCGCGCCCCGCACGCCATGGTCGTCACCGTGCACCACCTCGCCACCGATGCGGGCGTCGACATCCTGAAAAAGGGCGGCAATGCCGTCGACGCCGCGGTCGCTGTCGGCTTCGCTCTCACCGTGGTCCACTCCGCAGCCGGCAACATCGGCGGCGGCGGATTCATGCTCATCCACCAGCACTCCGGCAAAGACATCTTCATCGACTACCGCGAGAAAGCCCCTCTGGCCGCGACCGCCAATATGTACCTCGACGCCGCCGGCAACATCATCCCCAACGCCAGCATCGTCGGCACTCTTGCCATCGGCGTGCCCGGCTCGGAGGCCGGCCTCGTCCACGCGGAGAAGAAATACGGCCGCCTCACCCTCGCCCAGGTCATGGCGCCGGCCATTCATCTCGCCGCCGACGGATTCATTCTCACCGACGAGGAAGCCGCCGAGATGCACGACAAAATCCTCACCGGTTTCCCCGCCTCGAAGCACATCTTCCAGCGCGACGGAAATTTCTATCAGCCGGGCGAAGTGTTCCGCCAGCCCGAGCTCGCCGAAACCCTGCGCCGCATCGCGAGTCATCCTGACGACTTCTACCACGGCGCGATGGCGAAGCAAATCGCCGACGCCGTCCAGCAGGGCGGCGGCCTCATCACCGCTGAAGACATGGCCCGCTACACCGTGAAGGAGCGCGAGCCCATCGTCGGCGCCTATCGCGGCTACACCATCGTCAGCGCGCCTCCGCCCTCATCCGGAGGCGTGGCCCTCATCGAGATGCTCAACATCCTCGACGGCTACGACCTCCGCCCCCTCGGCGACCGCACCCCGCAGGAAATGCACCTCGTCGTCGAAGCCTTTCGCCGCTCCTACATGGACCGCTCCGACTACCTCGGCGATCCCGACTACGTAAAGATCCCCCTCGAGCAACTCATCAGCAGAAACTACGGCGCCGCCTGGCGCGGCTCCATCAACGCCGATCACGCCAGCGCCTCGGCCGACCTCCAGCGCCCCGCGGGATTCCTCCCCGCAGCACCCACCATGGCCGACGTCCGCCAGGAGGCCGCCGACACCACGCACTACTCCGTCGTCGACGCGCAGGGTGATGCGGTCTCCGTGACGACCACGCTCAACGGATACTACGGCTCCGGCGTCACCGTGCCTGGTCTCGGCTTCCTTCTCAACGATGAGATGGACGACTTCGCCTCCAAGCAAGGCGTGCCCAACATGTTCGGCCTCATCCAGGGACCGGCGAACACCATCGCACCCGGCAAACGCCCGCTTTCCAGCATGACGCCGACCATCGTCCTCAAAGACGGCAAGGTCAGCATGGTCCTCGGCTCGCCCGGTGGAGGCCGCATCATCACCGTGGTCGCGAACATCTTCCTCAGCGTCGCCGACGAAGGACTGAACATCCAGCAGGCCGTCGACGCGCCCCGCTTCCACCATCAATATCTGCCCGACATCCTCTTCCTCGAGCCGGGCTTCTCCTCAACCACCCTCCAGGGACTGGAGGCGATGGGCTACACCGTCCACACCGGCGGCCACTGGAGCGACGGAGAGTGCATAGCCGTCGATCCCAAAACCGGCGAGCTCTCCGGCGGCCAGGACCACCGCCACCACTACGGCAAAGCCGCGGGATACTAGAACCCATCTCATAGATCGGATTGGCGTACCTCTGCTAAGTTTGCTGCCTGACAGCTTCCGGTACCTCGTCATCCAGAACGGCATTGCCTAAGACCAGGGATAGCCACCACGCCGTCTCTCGTAGTAGCATTGCCGGGGTGAGTAGGAGACCATGAAAGAGCCGCGTCTTTCAAAAGCCGAAACTCGCATCCTGGAACAGTACTGGCAACTGGGGACTGCGTCCGTGCGCGAGATACTGGAAAGCCTCCCCGAGGACGAACGCGTTGCTTACACAACCGTGCAGACGCTCGTCTATCGGCTTGAAGAGAAGGGCGCGCTGCGGAAGGTAAAGAAGATCGGCAATGCCCAGCTGTTTCAGCCGGCCATCAACCAGACCCAACATCGCAGCAGACTAGTACGCGATTTGCTCGATCTGTTCGGCGGCTCGCCGCGGCTGCTCGTCTCCAATCTGCTCGAAAATGGCGCCCTGACCTTACGAGACCTGAAGGCGCTGCAGAGCGCGGCGCGCAACGATAATATTGGCCGCACCCGCGGAGGCAAACGTGCATGAGCATATCGCACACGCGATGTACTACTTCAGCGTTCACCTGCTGTTTGCCTCGATGGTCGCCTCGGCGGCGTTGGCGTTAACGTCAATTCTGCGCGCGAGCGCCACCTCAAAATATTGGATCTGGGTCGCCACCGCACTCAATTTCATTGTCCCTTCAGGAGCACTCATCGATAAGCTCTGGGCGCCGCACTTGACGTGGGCCAGGCCGCTCGGCGCCATTGGTGGTCCGATTGCTGACATGACACAGAGCTGGACTGCCGTCATCCTCCTTGTGGCTCTATGGATGACCGGCGCACTCGCCATGCTAAGCCGGCTCATCCTGCGTATACGCAGAGAACGCAGCGAAGCGCAAACGCTGGCTCCTCTGAGCGATCGTGGCCTGACCTCCGAGTTCGTGCTGGACGGCATTCCCGTGAGCTTCGCCGACAGTCATCCAGGTCCCGCAGTTCGGGGAGTCCTTTCCCCTCGTATCCTGCTGCCCACCGGCATCGATCGCCTGCTCAGTCAACGTGAATTCCGCGCTGTCCTGATTCACGAACTGGCCCATGCAAGACGCTATGACAATTTAATCCGCCTGCTGTATGAGCTTTCCTTGTGCGTCTTGTGGTTCCATCCGCTCGTCTGGCTCGCTGGAGCGCGGATTGCACTCTATCGCGAACTCTCCTGCGATGAATCTGTGGTCAGGCGCTCTCACGGGCCTGCATTGGTTTCAGCGCTCGCCAAGCTTGCGGTTTGCGAACAAGCGGGAATTCTGCAGGCAACAGCCTCATCGCACCTCAGCTATCGCCTGGCACGCCTGAGTGGTCCAGCCCAAACGACCTGGCGCGCGGCAAGCCTGCTGTTGACATCGCTGTTTGCCGTTGTCATCGCCGCCGCCATCTTTCAAACCGTCGCACATACGGCCTGCTGTTTCGTCCTGAAGCGATAACCACGGCGAAGCGCTCACTTCCTCCCGTTAACTGCGTCCAATCGGCTACTACGCCACTTGTAGTAGTATTGCTGGACTACGTAGTAGATGGACGGCGGCCACCCTCTGCGGCGCAGCCGTTTGAGTTCATTCCTGAGGAGGGTTGACTCCCATGCGAAAGCTGAGCATCTCGTTCGTTTTGGGGCTGGTGACCGTGGTTTCGGCTGTGCAGACGCCCGCCCAATCTGCAGCTCCTGTCACTCTGATCAAAGCGGGCCGGCTTCTCGATCCACGCACCGGAAATATCCTCGCGCCCGCGGCGGTGTTGATTGAAGGGGACAAGATCAAGGAAGCAGGAGCGCCTGCGCAAGTGCAGTCGCCGGATGAGTTCGATGAGCAGGACGACCAACAGTACAACCGCCTGGTTCAACGGGTCCTGAAATCGGGCGTAAAGTTTGCGGCTGGGTCCGACATGAGCTGGCACTACCCGGGAATGACACGCGGAGAAACCACGGCGTCCAGGTTTCCCACACTGCATGAGGCGGGAATGCCCTCGCTTGACGTGATTCGTGCAATTACCACGAACGCCGCGGAAATGCTTGGTTGGCAGGACCGCGTGGGCGCGATTGAACCTGAGAAGTTTGCCGATCTTGTCGCAGTTGCCGGAGACCCAATCGCCGACATCACGGAACTCGAGCGTGTTCGATTCGTGATGAAAGACGGACAGGTCGTCAGGAACGACCTGGCCTCGCATTGAAGCGCGCTCTCTACACGGGGAAACCACCTGGCACTCAATCCAAAGGAGAAATCCACGATGAAGCGATCTTCGAAGCGGTCGTCGTTCGCGGTGGTTGCGCTCACTCTGCTGGCTGCCGCCGGAACGAGTCTCTACAGTCATGCCCAAACGCAGACTCAACCTCCGAGTCCTGCACGCTCCCGATCCGATGAGATGTTGGACAGTTGGAACGCCATCGGGAACAAGCTCGTCGCGATGGCCCAGGATTTTCCCGAAGACAAGTACGACTTCAAGGTGCAGAAAGACCAGCGCACCTTTGCAGAAAATCTTCTCCACGCCGCCGCACTCGATTTTGTCCTGATACGCAGGGTTTCCGGATCCAACCTCGGGCCCGATTTCGGCGAAGGCGATAATCCTTCGCGCGACGTTTTCAAAACCAAAACCGACGTGGTGAAGTTCGTGCAGGAGGCCGTCACGGACGGAGCGCAAGTGATTCAACAGCAGGGCGACGCGGGGCTGGACAAGACATCGAAATTCTTTGGAAACAGGCTGGCCCGCAACTCTTCCATCTGGACCTCCGCCATCGAGCACAGCGGCGAGCACTACGGGCAGCTCGTGGTCTACTATCGCGCAAATAACCTGGTACCGCCGGACTCGCGGCGGAATCAAGCGCAACAGTCGCAGCCTACGGCTGCTGCGCGTGTGGTCGATCTCAAGGCGTTCGACGGCGCCATTCTGAAAGCCAGCTACTTCTCCGCTGGAAAGCCGGGCCCTGGCGTCTTGCTCTTCCATCAGAACGACCGCTCACGTACCTCCTGGGACGACGTGGCCGGCCAACTGGCCTCCGCTGGAATCAATACGCTCGCAGTCGACGGCCGCGGCCACGGCGAAAGTGGCGGCACACGCCAGGAGGCCCTACAGAAGACGTCGGCCGACATGGAAACTTTCTTCCAGTTCCTGATCTCTCAGCCCGGCGTCCAGCGCGACGTCATTGGGCTGGCAGGCGCCGGCAGCTACGGCGTCATCAATGCCCTGGAAACCGGCCGCCTGCATGCCGCCAGCATAAAATCTCTCGTCATGCTGTCCGGTGATGCTTTTCCTCCAGGCGTCGAATTCCTCCATGAAGCTTCACAGTTGCCCGAGCTTTTCGTTATCGCCGACACGGACGAATATCCGCCTACCGTCGAAACCATGCTCTGGCTCTACGACACAGCCTCCAGTCCTATGAGGAGGCTGATGCACTATCCCGCTGCGCAGGAAGCGCCCTGGCTCTGGTATGAGACCAGCGATCCTGACAAGGTTCCCCAAACCGGCAGCCACGGCGCCGATCTCTTTAAGACTCATCCGGATCTGCCCGGCATCATTGTCCAATGGTTTGTCGCCACCCTCATCAAAACTCCAGGGCACGCCCCCGTCGATCCGCTGGCCGCCGCCGCCATCCTCAATCGGTTGGCGGTGCCCGGCGGAGCCGCCCAGGTCACGCAGCAATTGATGGAAGCGCGGAAACGTGATCCCGAAACGCAGTTGTTCCCCGAGGCCAGCCTGGACATCATCGCCTCGGGTCTTTTGTGGCAGGCCGACACAGACAAGAAAGCCGGCCATCTGCGCGAAGCCACAGTGGAGATGAAGGCGGCAATCGAGAACTACAAGCTCAACCTTCTCGCATACCCGGACTCCGCCGACGCGCACTTCAACCTTGCCGACGCGTACTCGCAAGCGGGAGAGAAGGCGTTAGCGCGACAATATGCCGAAAAAGCGTTGACCATGATCGATTCTCACGCCGCGCCGTTGTCGTCGTGGTCCGATACCGAGCAGCGTCGAGCTGAGGTGCGTAGCCTCGTTGAGGATTTGCTGAAGAAACTCAACGCGACCGCGGACATCAGTTCGGAACGCGCCCCCGGCGCCGTCTTTCGCGATTGCCCCGCCTGCCCGGAGATGGTCCTTCTCCCGGCTGGCAGCTTCACCATGGGTTCATCTGCTGAGGAAAAATCCTGGGCCGCGAGTCACGGTGGCAGTATGGGAGCCGTTGCTGATGAAGCTCCGCAACATCAGGTCTCCTTGCCGTCATTCGCCCTGGGCAAGTATGACGTCACTCGTGGCGAGTACGCCGCCTTTGCTCGGGAGACGGGATACCCGCCCGGCGATGGTTGCGGCCGCGGCCTCGCCATGTCCAGATATGAGAAGGATCCGCAGTCGACTTGGGAAAATCCCGGGTTTAAGCAGACCGATCGCGATCCAGTCGTGTGCGTCAGTTGGCATGATGCGAAAGCTTATGTCGCATGGCTGAATGAGAGAACCGGTCATGCGGGCGCGTACCGCCTGCCCAGCGAATCCGAATGGGAGTACGCCGCGCGCGCCGGCGCCACGAGCAAATTCTGGTGGGGCGATGATGTGAACCCCGCGCCCAGCCACGCCTGGTTCCGAGCCAACTCCGGTGTCACAGGATGTGAGGGGCTCTTCTGCGCGGGCGGCCAGACGCATCCGGTGGGCGCGAAGCCGCCGAACGCATTCGGCCTTTACGACATGGCAGGGAACGTTTGGCAGTGGACCGAGGACTGTTACGACAACAGCTACACCCCAGCTCCCGCCGACGGGCGCGCCAACGAGGCCCCTTCGAGCGACCCCCAGGCAAAGGACGGCCAGGGCAATTGCCTCCGAGTTGATCGCGGCAGCTCGTGGATGTTTCCCGCGTGGCTGCTGCGACCAGCCAACCGAGAACGCAATCCCTCCGGCTACCGCAATGACATCATGGGTTTCCGCGTTGCTCGAACGCTCCCTCCTGAGCCAGGTTCACCCCACAGCAAGTAGAGGACTCCCCTGCCACCCGGCTTTCAACACATTTCGTCTTCGCTCTAGCCCGTCCGTACCGGTCCCTGTGCCATTTTGGGAACACCACAACCACAACCCAACCGCCCCCGACCAGGTTCACCTCACAGCAAGCAGCACACTCTCCTGCCACCTGATCTTCAACGCTTTTCGTCTGTGCCTCAGCCCGTCCCGTCCCTGTGCCATTTTGGGAACAGCACCACCACAACCCAACTGCCCCCGGCCAGGTTCACCCCACAGCAAGCAGCACACTCCCTTGCCATCCGGCTGTCAACGCTTTTCGTCTGTGCCTCAGCCCGTCCGTACCGTCCCTGTGCCATTTTGAAACAAACCGTTTCAACTTTGCCCCTTTGCCCTTTCTCCGCAGAGTCACCGGCTACCTGGGCCCAAACGGCTCCGGCAAATCCACCACCATGAAGATGATCACCGGCCTCATCGAAATGACGGCGGCCTTCGCGTTTTTCCTCGCCAGCTTCTTCCTTGAACCGGGGATGGGCACGCCCGCGGCGATTGCGGCTGCGGCGAGCCGGGGATTGCTGAACCGCTGGCCGTCCTTCTGGTTTTTGGCCATGCTGAACCAGGCCCGTGGGCATTTGCCGGCGACGCTCGACCCCCTGGCGCGTCGCGCGTGGATCGGCCTCGGTGTCGTGCTTTGCGCGGCTGGAGCATCGCTGCTGCTCTGCTACCTCCGCACCATGAAGAAAACTGTGGAGGAGCCGGACTTGTTGCCCGGCGGGCGCGCCTGGAAATGGTCTCTGCTCCCCCGGCAATCCTCTGCGAACCGCAATTGTCCGCTTCTCCTTCCGATCCCTGGCCCGCAGCCGCCAGCATCGCGTGGTCTACGCGTTTTTTCTCTCGCTGGCGTTCGCCATTGCGGTGTCCACGCTCAAGGACATCCTGGCCAGCGGGGCAAGGCGTCCGCTGACCACCGATTTTCTGATGCCGACGCTGACCATGATGTGCCTTGCGGTGGTGGGGCTGCGCAGTATCTTTTCGCTCCCCGTCTCGCTGAACGCGAACTGGGTGCTGCAGGTCACGCAGCTGCGCGCACCGGACCGTTACATTGCCGCGGCGCGGCGGGCGCTGCTGGTCATGGCGGCGCTGCCGATGTGGGTGGTTGCGGCGCTGCTGTCGCTGGGCCTCCGGCCGTGGCCGCAGGTGGTCGCGCACCTGTTGGTGCTGGCTCTCGTCGGATCGATCCTCGCCGACCTCAGCCTCATCGGGGTTTCGAAAATCCCCTTTGCCTGCTCGTACCTGCCCGGAAAATCGAATATCCAATATATGTTCCGGGCCTTCGCCGTCGTCTTTATGCCCATCGCCATGGAATTCTCGAATTACGAGGTCAGAGCCATCCGGCGCCCGGGGTCGTTTGCGGTAATGTTGGCGATTCTTACTGCGATCGCCCTCGGCATTTGGGCCTTCAATCGTCGCCGATCCCGGTCCGCGGTTCTGTATTACGAGGAGCTCGAGCCGGTTCTAATTACGACCCTCGGCCTGGCGTCCGGACCCCTGCGCGCGGCCATCGAAATCCCCACCGCCCACGGTCGTTCCATATCCTAAACTCGGTATCCCGTACCCTGTCTTTCTACTCCCTACTCCCTATTCCCTGGTTTTTTGTCAAGCTTCCACCACTTACCCAAAGTAACTTTCGATGATAACATGCCACTTAGAACCAAAAGAATTTTGGCCGGTTTATTCTCCCGGTATGATATTCTGAACTTATAGAGTAAAAAAAGAAAAAGGCCGCCTGGAGCGGCCTTTTCTGTTTGCAGGAGGGTGAAAACCGCGTGTTCCGCGTTCGACACATCCCGGTGCCAGTCAACTCGGTCGAGTCTGCATCGATCTCGGCCGCGCCTGATGCAATCTCGTCCCAGAGGGCGTCATACTCGGCCAGGATGCAACTGACCGCGACTCAATCATCTGGCCTCAGCTCGGCCGACCTTGCATCAAACACGACCGCCTTTGTATCAAACTCGGCCGAGTTGCAACTGACCGATCCCAGGTCCCTTAGGGGGTTATCAAGCTCGATAATACGGCGATGTTGCAGAAAACAAGTCACCGCCCCAGGACCCCGGGGGTGGGGGGTGGGGCGCTCCGCAGTCGTAAGCGCGACGCTGCAAATAGGAATGAGTCCAATGGCCCGCATGATTGATTCATTCCCGCGCATCAACCCATCATTCGCACACACGAATGATGCAATCGTGAGCATCTCGCAACTAACCCATTTTCAACTACTTAATTTCGGAGGTAATCCGAACCAACCTGTTTTCAAACACTTAACAAAAACAGCAGGAGTAGGGGTAGCCTCTCCTGAACGCTGATCGCTGATCTCTGAACGCTGAACGCTTTTCTACCGGCTACTCGCTACCGGCTACCGGCTGCCCTTACTGGTTTATCCTGATCGAAAAGCGCAGAATTCAGGGGGAATTTCCCCAGTCGGAGCTTCTATGCCAGACGCCACTTGTGACATCGGCCTGATCGGCCTCGCCGTAATGGGTCAGAACCTCGTTCTCAACATGAATGACCACGGCTTCAAAGTGGCCGTCTTCAACCGCACCGTTTCCAAAGTCGACGATTTCCTCGCCAACGAGGCCAAAGGCACCAACGTCGTCGGTGCGCATTCGATCCGGGAGCTTGTCGGCCTGCTGAAAAGCCCACGTCGCGTGATGCTGATGGTCAAGGCCGGCGACACCGTCGATCAGATGATCGATCAGCTGCTGCCCTTCCTGTCGAAGGGTGACATCGTTATCGACGGCGGCAATTCCCTGTTCACCGATTCCAACCGGCGCACAAAGGATCTCGCCGCCAAAGGAATTCTCTTCATCGGCACCGGCGTTTCCGGTGGCGAAGAAGGCGCGCGCTTCGGACCATCGATCATGCCAGGAGGCAATCCCGAAGCGTGGCCGCACGTGAAGGAGATTTTCCAGTCGATCGCCGCCAAGGTGGACGAAGGCGCCGGCGGAAACGGCAAAGGAGGAACACCCTGCTGCGACTGGGTGGGGGACGCCGGCGCAGGGCATTTCGTGAAGATGGTCCACAACGGCATCGAGTACGGCGACATGCAGCTGATCTGCGAGGCCTACGACCTGCTGAAGCACGCGCTGGGCCTCACTCCGGATGAGTTGTCTACTGTCTTCGCCGAGTGGAACAAGGGCGAGCTGGACAGCTACCTGATCGAGATTTCCTCGATCATCTTCGCCAAAAAAGACGAAGACGGCACGCCCATCGTCGACAAGATTCTCGACACCGCAGGCCAAAAGGGCACGGGCAAGTGGACGGTGATGAGCGCGCTCGACCTCGGTATGCCGGTCACGCTGATCGGCGAGTCGGTTTTTGCCCGATGCCTCTCAGCCATCAAAGAGGAGCGTGTCGACGCCTCGAGAATCCTGCAGGGACCAACCGGCCAGGCTGCAACCGCCGACCGCGCCGACTTCATCGAGAATGTGCGCCGCGCTCTCTACTGCTCGAAGATTATCTCGTACGCTCAGGGATACATGGTGCTGCGCGAGGCGGCAAAGGAGTTCGGCTGGCGTGTGAACATGGGTGGCATCGCGCTCATGTGGCGCGGTGGCTGCATCATTCGCAGCCGCTTCCTCGGCAAGATCAAAGAGGCCTACGACAAGCAGCCGGACCTGCACAACCTGCTCTTCGACAGCTTCTTTGCCGGCGTGTTGAACAACCGGCGTGTTGAACAACTACCAGGCATCGTGGCGGAAAGCCATTGTCAAAGCCATCGCGCTCGGCGTTCCGGCGCCGGCGTTTTCAACGGCGCTCGCCTTCTACGACGGCTACCGCACGGCGCGCCTGCCCGCAAATCTGCTCCAGGCGCAGCGCGACTTCTTCGGCGCGCACACTTACGAGCGTGTCGATCAGCCGCGTGGCCAGTTCTTCCACACCAACTGGACGGGACGTGGAGGACGCGTCTCGTCGACAACCTATAACGCGTAGCGCGGAAAGGAGCTCGCGCTCACTTCGGCACGATCTGGTTCGCCTCCACGTCGATCTCGAGATCGACGTCGGCGCCAGGCGCAGGAGGAACGCCGAGTTCCATCACGTTGTCGCGCGTCATGCCGAAGTCGCCGCGTTTCATTGCCGCCGTTCCATGGAACGATGCACGCGGCGGCTTGCCTGCGGGTGTGTCGGGGAAGAGTCCTTTGAAAGTGAAGGTTAACGGGACGGTTTTGGTGATGCCGCGAATGGTCAGCGAGCCGTCCATCGTCCACGTGTTGCCGGAACGCCGAATGCCACGGCCTTGATAGGTCGCTGTCGGGAATGCCTTCACATTGAAGAAATCTGCACCACGCAGATCGTCGTCGCGCTCCGAATTTTGCGTGCTGATCGTCGCAGTGTCGATCGTGATGTCGACAGCGCAGTCGGCAAGGTTCGGTGCCACAGTAATCGTGCCCGTAATCTTGTCGAATCTGCCCCGCACCACGCCAACCACGTGGTGCCAGGCGCTGAAGTAGACAAAACTGTGGTCATGGTCAACCTTGTAATCGCCAGGAGTTGGTAGATCCGGCTTATTGTTGGAATCCGGTGCAGCGGCTCGTGCGGAAAGCGCCGCAACCGCTGCCAAAAGTAATGCACCGAGCTGGAAAAGACAAAGCAACCTGCCGAAAACAGCGCTTCTCTTGTTGCTGCGACCCATAGACGATCACCTCAGGAGCAGCAGTACGACAACTGCGTGCACGGAGTCCTGAGCCGCGCCTGAAGAACTCTGAATCGTTCTGAAAAGTGACCGATCCGGCAGCAGCTGACGAGGAATCGCCAAAAAGCAACCGGTTCGGCAGAGCGGAGCCGCGTTGGTACAATCGGCAAACGCCAAAGGAACTACCGATCCTGTATGCAAGGCCCGATCACTAAACCGCTTCGCATTGGCGACTGGTGCGTTGACCCAGCGTCTGGCCAGATTTCGCGCCAGGGAGAGACCGCGCGCCTCGAAGCGAGAGCCTTGCGGCTGCTGCTCTGCCTGGCCGAACACGCTGGTGAGGTCGTCAGCATCGATGACCTCCTCGACCAGGTTTGGTCCGGAGTGATCGTTTCGCCGGATTCGGTTTACCAGGCGGTCACATCGTTGCGGCGGACGCTGGGCGACGATCCCAGACAGCCGACCTACATCGCGACCGTGCCACGACTGGGCTATCGCATGGTCGCAACGGTCGAGCCATGGACGGATCGGCCAACCGCGAATGGCGGTTCGGTACAGGCTTTGGACAACGACGGAGCCGCAACCAGCAGTGGCAGGGCGACCTTGCGACTCAGCAGCGGCCTTGTTCTGGCTGTCATCGGAGCGTTTGGTGTGGCACTGGTGATTGCGGGTCTTGGCGCTGCCTTTGTCGCGTTTCTCATCCACGGCAAGGTGTCTCTGCGGCGTCCAGCGGAGTCAGCGGCAGTGGTTGCGCAGCAGCAAAACGCCATCGCTGTGCTGCCGTTTCTCGATCTGACGCAGGGAATGAAGGAAGAGGAGTTTGCCGACGGCATGACCGAGGAGCTGATCGACAAGCTCAGCAAAATCCCAGGTCTGCGAGTTTCGTCGGCGACGGCGTCGTTCTACTACAAAGGCAAACAGATTCCGGTGGCTGATATCGCTAAGTCGCTCGGCGTCACCTCGGTGCTCGACGGCAGCGTGCGCAAATCCGGCACGTGGATTCGCGTCGACGCACGGCTGATGCGCGCCGACAACGGTTACGTTGTCTGGTCGGAAACCTACGATCAGCCGATGACGAATCTGCTGATGGTCCAGGACGACATCGCCAGCGCAGTCGCGAAGGCGCTGCGAGTGTCGATCGGCGCTCCACCAGGCACGGCGCAACATCCCTGACAGAGATCAGCACTTCCTCTGATCTGCAATTGGCTCGGCACTCTACGGCCGGAATGCTGGCGGCGGCTGTAACTGCGTCGAGGTGGGCTCGTTGGGCTGCAAAGTGAAGTGCAGAGTTGTGGTCGCGTTGGCTGAGATTTTGTCGAGTGGAAGCCAGAGCTGGTTGTACGGCTGGCCGTTCAGGCTGATGGCGGTGACATAGGGGCCAGAGCCTTCGGCAGTGATAACGAGTTTGCGATCCCCAAGCTCGCCGAAGCGGAGCGTAGCTTCCGGGAACATCGGTGTGCCAAGGAAGAATCCGCCGACGCCGGGAACTCCCGGATAAAAGCCGAGCGCGTTCCAGACATAAACACCGGAAGTGGCGCCGAGATCGTCGTTGCCGGGGATGCCGTCAGGTTTGGTGGAGAAAGTCTGCTGCTCGATGCGGGTGATGACGTCGTCAGTCTTCCAGGGCGCAGCCGTGTACTCGTAGACGTAGGGCGTGACGAAATCGGGTTCGTTGGCCATGTTGAAGCAGGGATCGTTCCAGCAGATGAGTTTCGAGAAAAACTTGTCGAGTCGCGGGACGACAACGGAGCTGCCACCCATGGCAGCGACGAGACGCGGATAGTCGAAGGGGACCATGAAGGAGTACTGCCAGGCATTTCCTTCTTCGTATCCGATGGGACCAACCCACGCCGGAGCATTGGGCGCTCTCGGCAGCGATCGGTCGGCGTCGAAGCCGGCGAGCCAGGAACCGTCGGCGTTGCGCGGGCGGATCCATTTCGTTTCGGGGTCGAAGAGATTCTGCCAGTTCCCTGCTCGCTTCATCAGCAGGTCATAGCTGGCGGTGTCGCCGAGAGCGTTAGCGAACTGCGCGACGGCGAAGTCGTCGCTGGCGTACTCGAGTGTGCGCGAAACATCGATGGAGTCGGCGCCGACCGCGACGTAGCCGAGTTTGAGCTCGTCGGCGAGGAAGGGGCGCTCGGATTGGTTGTGAGGGCCAATGCCGGGTTGAGCAGCAGCTTTAAGCAAGTGCTGGAGCGCAGTGTGAACATCGAAGGATCTGGCGCCGAAGGCCCAGGCGTCGGCGAGCAGGATGGAGGGCGAGTCGCCGCCCATGACATAAGTGATGTCGTTGGCAGCAGGCCAGCGCGGCAGCCAGCCGGACTGATCGGCGTCGTTAACGAGAGACTGAGCCATATCGGTTGTGCGGGCAGGATCGAGGAGCGCCTGGAATTGGATGATGTCGCGGTAGATGTCCCAGTCAGAGAAGTTGGCATACTGTTCGTCCTGCGGGAAGCCGAAGTAC
>JBEKIN010000147.1:0-10804 GCA_050011735.1 Acidobacteriaceae bacterium
CACATCGATGCTCAGGGCCATGATTCTCCCGCCATCATGGTCGAGAACACCACCGCGGCCAATCGTGCCGTCAACATCCCCGAGTTCCTGAATATTCCGCAGGGCGGCCTGGAGAAGATCGATCCCCAGGCAACGGAGTTCTACCGCCTCTTCAACGACGCCTATGCATTCATCGAGAACAGCCAGTATCCGCAGGCCATTGAAGCGATGCGCGGCGCCCTCGGGCGCGATCCCGACGATCCGCTTGCGCACTATGGCCTGGCCTCTGCTCTCTCGGCGAATGGCCAGGAGCGCGAAGCTCTGGATGAATACCGCAGGGCCTGCGCGCTCAACCCCAAAAGCGCAGCCTGGCTCGACCACCTCGCTGTGTCTCTCGCGAACAACGGCAATACGGAGGAGGCCATCGCCACCTGGCGGAAGTCGCTCGCGCTGAAGCCGGATTCCGCGGCTACGGAGACCGATCTGGGTACGGTACTCTTCGACGGCGGGAACAGACAGGAGGGGATGGAGCATCTTCAGCGCGCTGGCAGAGTCGGGACAAGTGGACGCCGCAGTCGAGCAACTGCAAAGGGCAATCGAGCTTCTTCCGGCCTCCGTCGAGTATCGCTTCAATCTCGGCTACGTTCTCGAGTCTCGCGGAGACTTTTCCGCAGCCGTGGAACCCCTCGAGAAGGCCGTGGAACTGAGCGAAAGCAGGAACTGGCACTGTCTGGCGGAGCTGGCCAGGGCCTGGGACCACACCGGTCGATCCGCGCAGGCCGTCGAGGCGGAACGCAAGGCGCTCGATCTCGCCATGCAGGAACACAACGACGAGTTAGCAGCGAACCTGCGAAAACTCCTCGAACGCTATCAGCAGGACAACGCGAACGCGCAGAATGCCGGCCCAGCGGGAAGCAGACCATAGCAGTTCTCTGCCCTCATGGATGTTTTACCGGAGCTGGCCTCGCGACGCTGGGATCGACAATGCCTTTGCCCTCGAGCACGTTGTAGTGCTGATCGGCAGCAAGGTTGGTTAGGTTCTCCACCAGCCCCGACGGCCAGTGAATCTCCACTTTGTCGATCTTCGTGGCGCTGCCCAGCCCAAAGTGAACGCGAAGATCGTTCTGCGAAAGATAGCTCCCGCCGCTATGGATTTCGTCGGTCTGCGTCATCCCTCCAGCGACAATCCTGATGCGCGCGTTGAGAGCCAGCCGGTTGCTCTTTGTGCCATCGAGTTCGAAGCTGACCCAGTGGTTTCCGGGCACGCCGTGGTTCCGGAGGATCATCGGCTTTCCATCCAGATCTTCGATCACCACGTCCATATTGCCGTCGTTGAACAGATCGCCGACCGCCAATCCGCGCGAGACGCGGCGCTCCTTCAACGCCTCTCCGGCCTGGTCGCTCGCGTCACAGAAGGTCCCGTCTTTCTGGTTCATCTGCAGCAGTTTCGGCTGGCGATAACCGCCGCCGGAGGGCAGTTGATCGACTTGGGGATAAACGTGGCCGGCCACGGTGATGAGGTCCAGCCAGCCGTCGTTCGTGAGGTCGACGAAGGCCGTTCCCCACTTCACCCACGGCAGGGACGGAAGCGCAACGCCGGAGGGGTAGGATACTTCGTCAAAGTCCCAGTTGCCCTGGTTGCGGTAAAGGAGGTCGTTCTCGTCGGTAAAATTCGTTACGTAAATCGAAGGGCGGCCGGTGTGATTGTAGTCGCCGAGCGCGATGCCCATAGAGGCTTGTTCCGAGCCGTCCTCACTGACCGCCGTGCCCGATTGAAGTCCAATCTCGTCGAACTTGCTGTTGCCCAGGTTCTTGTACAGGTACTTGGGAGTCGAATCGTTCGTGACGTAGATATCCGGCCGCCCGGTATTATTGAAATCCGCCCACACTACGCCGAGCCCGTAATATCCATCGGGATCGCTCACACCGGCCGCCTTCGACACGTCGGTGAACGTACCGTCGCCGTTGTTATGAAAGAGCGAGTCGCCGGCGCCCCGCAGGCCCCGCGGTCCGCACTGAACATCGATCCCACGGTATTTGCAGAACGATGCGCTTCCGAAGGTGGGCATGTCGTTGAGATGGAAATCGACGTAGTTGACGACCATCAGATCGACAAAGCCATCATTGTCGTAGTCACCGAAAGCCGCCCCTGTGGAATAGCGCCCATCCCGAACGTGAGCTTGTTCGGTCACGTCGGTAAAAGTGCCATCGCCGTTGTTCCGGTAGAGAACATTGCCGCCGAGGCAGGTCAGGTAGAGGTCGGGCCAGCCGTCGTTGTTGTAATCCCCAACCGCCCCGCCGTTAGCAAGACAGGAAGTATTCAAGCCGGATTTCGCCGTGACATCGGTAAAGGTGCCGTCGTGGTTGTTATGGTAAAGCGCTCCCAAAGCACGCACTCCCTTGAGCGCCTGGTCGACCGTGGGCTGATTCGTGAAATAGATATCCGGCCAGCCGTCGCGGTCATAGTCGATCAGAATCACCCCGCCACTCATCGATTCCATGATGTATCTCTTCGAGGGATCGGATGCGTGCGTGAAGGTGATATGCGTGGATGCGGTGATGTCTTCGAGCTGCGGAATTGGCCGCCCGCTGCACTTCGCCGCCTTTGCGCCTGGTGGCGGCGGTGGCGGCGTCGGATGACCCTCGCCCGTCTGCGCGGCGGCGACGCTCATCGCGCAAAACGAAACGACAACAGGTCGCAGGGACCTCAACAGTCGAATGAACAAACCTAGGGGATCCTTTCCTGGTGAGTCTGCTGCCGGATGGCATCCGCAACGCGCGCCCGCGCCTGGGCTTTGAGCCCCTTGTAAATTTCCAGTTCCCGGTCCGCATCCGCGTTGCGGCCCAGCTTTCGGTATGCTGCCTGCAATTGATAGTGCATGTAATCCTTGTCCGGGCTGAGGCTCGCCGCGGCCTGCAGATGGCCCGCCGCGTTAGCGAAGTCACCGCGATCCATCAGAATTTTTCCCGCTTCGTACTGCGCATTCGCATAGTCGGGGTTTGCGGCAATCACCTTCAGGTAAAGCGCGAGCGCCTCGTCGACCCTCGACTGCTGCTGATCCACAAACCCGAGGTGGTACAGTGCATCGGGTTCGTCAGGCACGATACTCAGCTCAGCCTGAAATTCCTTTGCGGCTTCCGGCCAATGCTCCCAGCGGATGTAGGCCAGTCCCTCGAAGAAATGCGCCTTTGGCAAGGTTGGATCGGAGTCGAGGGCGCGCTGCAAGGTTGCGATGGCGCGTGAAAAATCGCCAATCTCGGTCCAGAGCTGGCCCACCAGCAGAAGGGTCTGGGGCGCACGCGGCTCGGACTCGAAGCCGGCCAGCACTTCCGTGGCCCGCTTCATGTCGCCGGTATGAGCCAGCGAAGCCGCCCAGGCGTAGCCCGTCTCGCTGTCGGTCATGCCGGCTGGCCCCAGGGGCTCAAACGTGCGCACGGCATCCGCAAACTTGTCGGTGGCGAACCAGGAAAGCCCCAGCATCCCGCGAACCGCGGAAGAGTCGTCGCCCTGCTGCTGAGCCGCCGCAAGCGCCCGGGTCGCCTCCGCATAATCTTTGCTGCGGAAGGCACACAGGCCAAGGTTCTTCTCGAGCCCCGACAGTCCGCTGTCCCAGCGCTCAGCCTGCTGGTAGAAGCCGAGAGCCGCGGGATAGTTCTTTTGAATGGCGTTCGCAGTCGCCAGGTCGTTGAATGCGAGGGCCAGAACCGACTTCAATGCCAGCTCGCGCTGCTTCGCCTCCGCCAGTTGTGCCGCAGTCAGCCTGCGGCCTCCGGAAGGATCGTCGCTGTTGCGCACAGGGGGTGCTGACTGGTTCTCCTCCAGGGGGGTCAGCGGTACCACCGCCGCACCCATGCCCCCGCCGCTCTCGGCCTGGGTCCTGCTCACCTCCTGCTGGGTTTGCGCCATGATCTTGTTCTGCAGCTCGCGCGCTTTGGCGGCAAAAGCACTGCTCTCCTCCGTGCGTCCGCTCTGAGCCGCGATGCGGGTCAGGTCGACGTAGGCGCGGCGGATCTGAAAATTGGTGCGCGCTTCATCGCTTCCGGTCAGCTCGATCGCCTTGCGCATCATGGCCTCTGCTCGATCCATCTTGCCCTCGGCATAGGCGTTCATGCCGAGATAAAGGAAGGGGTCGGGCGCAGCGGGATCGATGCGCGCAGCCGCAGTAAGGTACTTGTCGGATTCCTCGTACTTGCGTTCTCCCGAGGTGGTGAGACCCAGCATGTAATTGGCCAGGTAATCATCCGGATAGAAATCGGCTTCCTTCTGCAATTCGGCTTCGATGGCCGGCGTCGGCTTCCAGTCGTTCAGAAAGAGCTCAGCGAGGCCGAGAAAATAGTGAGCGTGGGGCGTGCGCGGGTCAATCGCAATGGCGCGCTGAAACTCGCGAATGGCGGCCTGCATATCGCCACCATCGCGGAAAGCGCGGCCCATCAGCACATGGAGGGATCCGCTGTCGCCCGCTATGCGCTTCATCTGCGCGAAAACCTCAATCGCGCGCTGCTTGTCTTCCGGCGTCTTCGTTTGCAGCAAGCACTCGGCCAGCGGATACAGGTTATCGACCGTAGGCTCGGCCGTCGCAATCCGGGTGAATGGCTCGACCGCCTTGACGTACTCTCCTTTCTGGTCCAGGGCACTGGCCAGAAGCCTGTCCGCGCCCAGATTGTGAGGATCGCCGGCGTGCGCCTTTTCTCCGAGCTCAATGGCTTCGTCCAGATGGCCGGCCTCGAGTTCGGCATACCCCAGGGGCTCATCAACAGCAGGATGATCTTCGAATTCCATCGAGCCACGGTAGAGCTCGATGGACGCGGAGTAGTCGGATTGCACCAGTTTGAGGCTGGCAAGCTCGCGCAGGGCCGAGGCGATGACCAGGCGATTGGCCACAGCCACCGTCGAGGGGTCGCCGGAGCTACGCGCCTGTTCAGCAGCAGCGAGACGCCTTTCCAGTTCATCGGGCGCCGACGGCCCCTTCGGTGCTACAGAAGGCCTGTGAGGCGTTTGCGCAACGGCTCCGCAAGGCACGGTACCAAGTGCGACCAGGAGCACCAACCAATCGGACCAGCAAAAACACCCGGCAGAATGCCTGAATCGAGATACAGAGGGTGAGGGATTGAACCGCATGGAGAAAGTTGAGTCGATTCTACTCCACAAAAAACTGCGGAGCCTGTGCAAGCGCTCCGCAGTTTTCGTTTTGCTTCTTACGTCAGGCCCTGAAGTTTTCGTTCCTTAGAACGAGAAATTCAGGGAGTATTGCAGCTCGCGATTGCCCTTGGCAGTCTGCAAGCTGGTTGGCTGTCCGAGGGTCGCGCCGTTGTTCAACCCGGCCGCGGTTCCGGCACTGGTGATCACGTTGTTGGTCGGAGAGCAGGCAGCGCTGCCGCAGGCAATCACGCTGGGCGCGTATCCCTCACCCTCCATGCCGCCGCTGTTGAAGTTCGGGTGATTAAGGAAATCGAAGAAGTCCATAGCGAACTTGATCCTGTACTTCTCCTTAACCATCCAGTTCTTGGCTAACTGCGAGTCCCAGTCCTCGGTTGGAGCGCCGTAGCCGAAGCCGCGGTGTTCGATGTTTTTGGGAATGGTTCCCAGGGCATAGCCGACCAGGGTGAAGGCACCCGCGTTCCCAACGTGGTTGGTTTTTTCACCCGCGTTGAACTTCTGGCCGGTCACCAGAGGACGGTTGTTGCCGGCGTAGCCGGTACCGATGAGCTGACTGATCGGCGCCGAGTTAAAGCTGTCGGTGTAGCCCCCGTTCGAGAAGACCGTCAAAGAGCTGGCATGGACCGCGTCGACGATCCCGTTGACCTCCCAGCCTCCCACGGTTTGCTTGACGAAGTTGTTGGAGGCGGCAAACTTCGGCAGATAGTAAACCTCGTTTGCCACGAAGATATCCGGACGGTTGATGTTAGTGTTGCCTTTGTCCAGAGAGCTATCGCCCGAGTACGTCTGGATCTCCTGGTTGGCGCTGCCGGAGGAATTGTCTTCTTCCACATCGCCGATGGAGTGACCCCAGGTATACGCAGCCTGGAACGTTGAGGGACCGAGTTGTGAGCGGAACAACGCCTGCAGCGAGTTGTAGCTGGCGTGACCCGCGCGCCCGAACCCGTTAATCCCGCCGAAGTTGAAGGCCGGACGCCACGGGTTCGTTCCGGTACCGCTTCCGCTGAACACTGCGTTCGACCAGTTCGACGGCCCGATCCCGTTGAACTGCTGCATCGAAGTCAGGTGTACACCGGTGTTCCCCACGTAGCCGATTTGCAGGGAGGTATTCCGGTGGAGTTCCTGTTCGATCGTGACGTTGTACTGCCAGCTGTTGGGAGTCACAGCACGCGCGACTCTGGCGAAGTTCGGCGAAACCGATCCACCCGCAAAGCCCGGTGCCGACGTGCAGCCCGTGGCCGTGCAGACCCAGCTGGTTGCCGAATCCACCGGACGGTTGGAGCTTGCAGCTAGGGAGAAGGGAGCACCCTTTTCCATGCCTTCGTCCTGGCCCACCAGCTCTCTCTGGAAGAACTGCCCGCCGCCTGCGCGGATTGCCGTCTTCCCGTTCCCGAAGACATCCCACGCAATGCCCACACGGGGAGCAATGTCGTGGTTGTTATTCGGAATCAGAGCCTTGCTGGTGCCCTGCGTCCCAGCCGACAAGTTAAAGGGAACGCCGAGGCTCGCCATCAGCTTGTTCGCGGCAGCGCATGGCTGGGTGCCAGGCTGGACGATCAGACCGTTGCAGGCATCGGTAGGATTGGTAGTTGCCTCTGAAGCGCTCCAGTTGGCCAGGCTCCAGTTCGCCCACTGATTGTCGGCCGAAAAAGGCTCGCGGTAGAAGGACCACCGCATGCCGAGTTCGGCAGTCAGTCTCCTGCTGAGCTTCCAGCTGTCGGAGAGATACCACTCATAGTCATACCATTTGACCTGAGCAGTGATGTCCGTGCTGCCCTCGCCGATGTTGGTGAAGACCTGGGGCGAGGTACCGGTACCCGGAACCAGAACGTTGGCCAGCGAGTTGTTGGTGTTCACGCACGCCGGTACACCCGCCGTCGGAGCGGCTGTCGGTGTCTTCTGGCCCGCCAGGCAGTAAGGGGCGCCGCCCGGGAAGCCCGGACGATCCGCTCCGTCGCCGGAGTCCTCCACTTTGATGTTGTTTCCGTAGAAGAAACCCGCCTTCAGCGTGTGGTTGCCTCTAACCTTGGACAGGTTGTCCTGGACGGTATAGAGGTCCTCGTGGTTCTTGTACGGGGCAATGTTCCAGAACGACGCTTCGCCCTGATACGACCCGTACGGGTTGAACCCACCCCAGTTGCCGAAGAAGGCATCTTTCTCCTTGAGCGAAGCCGGGAAGGTCGCCGGATACGCTGTTTGGAGCGCCGGAACGATGCTGGCCTTGGAGCCGCCGAGCGTGGTGATGATGGCGTTGTTCCCATAACCGAACTCGACGTCATTGATCATGCTGGACGTGATAGTCGAGCTCAACTTTGCCATCACGCTCTTGGAGGGCTGGCTCCACGCCGACTGCACCGTCGGGAAGTCAGACTCGCCCCAGAAAGAGTCGCCCACGTTGGGAGTCGGATTGGTCCACGAGTCCTGCGTCCACCGGAAGGTAACGCGATTGGATTTGTTGATATCCCAATCCGGCCTGATGTTCCACTCGCTCCAGTTGAGCGGGTTATTGATGGGCGCAGCCCAGTTGAAGCCCGACGAGTTGAGCGCGGTCTGCGTGCTGCTGACGTTCGGCAATGGGTAGAACTGCGCGAGCAGCGCCCCCGCCGCGTCGACGGTAGTGAGCTTGTTGGGAGTGCCAAGCCAGGATGGGAAGCCCGGGTTGGCGCTGGTGCCCGTCCCGCTGCCGGGAATAGCGGCGCCGCACTGATCGCTGGTCGCCGATCCATATCCGCTGAAGTCGCCTGCGGATTCCGCGGATGTCGGAACGCAGGCGCCAAAGGCGGACCCGCGAATTTCCTTGTTCCACTCCTGGTTCCACCACACGAAGACATGGTCTTTCCAGACCGGGCCGGCGCCGTAGTAACCGTAGTCGTTGCGGCGCAGCTTGGCCTTGCCGACGTTCAGGTTGTTATTGAAGAAGTTGTTCGCATCGAGCGCGCTGTTCCGGCCCGCGTAGAAAAAGCCGCCGTGGATCGTGTTTGACCCCGACTTCGTGGTGATGCTGATGATCGCGCCCGACGCCTGTCCATACTCGGCCCCGAACGAATTGCGGATCATCTTGAACTCGGCGATCGCCTCCGTGGACGGATAGACCAGGATGGTGCGGTTCGAGCCTACGTCGTTGTTGTTGACGCCGTCCACCAGAAACAGGTTATTGGTGTAAGGATTGCCGTTCACCGAGAAGTTGACGCCGCCCTCGAGGCCCTTGTCCTCGCCGTCAAACGAGGCTGCGGGACTGACACCCGGAGAGAGCTGAGTTAAACCGATGAAGTTTTCGCCATTCAGCGGAAGTTCCCGAGTCTGCTCGCCCGTCACAACTTCGCCGACCGATGCTGAAGCGGTTTCCACCTGGACCTGGTTCGCCTCAACGGTCACCGTCTGGGTTGTCGCGCCCGGCGAGAGGGAACCGTTGATTGTGGTGTCCGTCGAAACGTGAACTTCCACATCGTCGACTTTGAATACCTTGAAATTCGGCGCGGTGATCGTAACCGTGTAGGTTCCCACTGGCAGCTGCGCCAGCGAGAACGCCCCGATGGAAGATGTGACCGTGTTGAACGACACGTCGGTTGCGGTGTTTGTCACTGCGACTTTCGCCCCGACGATCACGGCACCGGTAACGTCTGTCACGTTCCCGACGATCGATCCGTAATAAGCTTGTGCGTGAATGGCGGCGGGTATCGTCGCCAGCATCAGGATCGTGCAAATCGCCCAGATCCTGTTTTTTGCTCGAGACCCGGTCCTTCTATTTGTCCACGCTGATGTCATGGAACCTCCCGTGAAAGCAGTTGAAACTTCTTGTTGTACTTTCTGTGCTCGCTTCCCTTCTGGGATCGCGACCAGGACCTGCAATTGAAGCCCACCAGCACAGCCGTGGACGTTTACCTGCAAGGCCAATACCTTCGCCACGTTCGTGACAGCTTGACGTGGTCCTTTGAAATCGAGACAGTATTCTCCCTCGAACTGCCGACTGTCAATGAAATTCTTACTTTACTCAAACGTTTTGGCCCGATGGCGAGAGCTGGCCACAGGGCTCATCTGACGGGCTGCGGAATCGCCCTTCAAACCCGGCCAATCAGTCTGGCCGTGGCTTCTGTAAGGGGCTAAAACGAGGAAATGGGGGGCTGATGAGATCGATATCACGACCCCTGGCACCAGAGTTCATCACCGCATTTCTCAGGGTTTCAGGGCCGAACACACGTGCTGCAAAGAAACGCGCTGATCCCCCACGGTTCAGCCCTCTGGACTCGCTCGGTTGGTAGCAATTTGATAGCCGATAGCACGGGAGCGCCGCTTTCTTACCGTTCCACTGGCTTTTGACTCCTGTGTTTCCCTCCCCCAGCCAGCTATTCACTACCTTGACATCGTCGGGGGTTCGAGTTTCCGCGTACCCACCCTGTTTTCAACGATTTCCAGTCTGCCTTGTCCCTCGTTTCACTGCCGAGATCTCAGTCGGCCCTCGCGAGTCTGACGATTTGCAGCGTGAGGATCGGTTTTTAAGCTGCGCGGTGGAGAGTCCGGATTCAAGAGGATTTTGCGGCAGCGCCGGCGTACGTTAAGCCGGTGCCCCGCCCAGGCTTCCCGCCCCCGGGATCTAATGCCACACCGCCCACCACTGCCCGTTGCAGTCCGCAGACGTCCCATCCCACGGCACTGCCATATCAAACCCGATATCCCACGTCACTCCGCCCGCCGTCCCCTGCGTCCGCCCCTTCCAGATCGTCACCTCCGGCTTCCCCGGCGCCATCAGCACGGTCGCCTGCCCGATCGGCACGTTCCCCAGTACCTGTCCCCCCTTGGTCTTCACGCTGATCGCACCAAACAGAAACAGCTCCGCCGGCAATCCGCTGTTCACCGGATACAGCGCAAATGTAATCGCATCCCCCGACGCCAGCGTCAGCGTGTCGGGTGTATTCGCGGGCAGAATCCACATGCCCGGCGGCGGTGGCCCCGGCTTCCAGTCCGACGAGTTTTGCGTCGTGAAGAACAGCCGAAGATCGCCGCCGCAGTTGCCGGCCACCGATCCATACCGCAGGGTATAGAGAAGTCTCATGGGTGCTTCCTCCTGGAATCAACCAGACCCGGAAATCCGCTTCCGAAAAACACAGAAGTGAGCAGGGTTCTATGACTAGTGTCGCTCAGTGCCCCGGCGTTTCTCGCAGACGTTTTGCTAAGATCGCCGGATGTTCAAACTCGGCAAGCCGCAAACCCCTGCTCAATGGATCGGCCACGTCCTTCTCGCCATTGTCGCGCTGCTTCTTGTCTGGTGGATGTTCCGGGCGTACGTGTTATAGCTTGTCCCTGATCGCCCAGCAGGGCGATTCGAGTATGAAGAAGTAAGCAAAACCTAAGGACGTGACCTTCGACCTGAATCCCGGACAGTCACTCACTCCCTCTTTAGGCCGGCCCCGGAAGACAGGGGCCTCCTGCCCCCATTCAGCGGCGTCCAACAACCACAATTTCAAAGGTGCCTGGCTTCGCCTTTGGCCGTCCCGTTGTCGCAGGCTCCAGCTCCGCTGTGGCCAGAAAGACTGAAGATCGAGGTAGTTTTGTTTTCGCCCCACGCTTTCGGGCGGCGCGCGTCGATACCCGCATCCTGGCGGACGCATCTGGCAGCTGATAAACGGGGAAGCCCGCTACGCTCTCTGCCGCTCGTCAGCCAGCAGCAGC
>JBEKIN010000148.1:0-10443 GCA_050011735.1 Acidobacteriaceae bacterium
CGCTTTCCATGACCGTGTCGATGATGCGCAGGCGATTGGCGCGAAGCGAACTGCCGGTCTCAGCGACTTCAACGATCGCATCGGCGAGGGTGGGGGGTTTGACCTCCGTTGCTCCCCAGCTGAATTCGACTTTGACCGGGACATTCTTTGCTGCAAAGTAGCGCTTCGTGACTTCGACCAATTCGGTGGCAATGATTTTCCCAGAGAGATCTTCGGCGTGCTGCCATGGCGAATCTTCGGGGACGGCGAGCACCCAACGGACGCGGCGGCGGCTCTGCTTTGCATAGATGAGGCTGGCGATGCTTTCAACGTTGAGGCCGCTCTCGACAACCCAATCGATGCCGGTCAGGCCGGCGTCGAGTACGCCGTGGTCGACATACCGAGCCATCTCCTGGGCGCGGATGAGCATGCACTCGATTTCGGCGTCGTCGATGTTGGGAAAATACGACCGGCCGTCGGCGTAGATATTCCAGCCGGCGCGCTTGAAGAGGGCAATGGTGGCATCCTGCAGGCTGCCTTTGGGGATCCCAAGGCGGAGTTTGTTGGTCATGCGCTCACCTCGGCGGCAGCGGTAAGCGGGCGGGTGAAGCAACTAACCGTGCCCTCGTGGCAGACGAGGCCGTCGCCTTCGACTTCAACGCGGAAGAGGAGGGCGTCCTGATCGCAGTCGGTGAAGACGTCCACGATGCGCAGGCGATTGCCGCTGGTTTCGCCCTTCATCCAGAGCTTCTGGCGCGTGCGGCTCCAAAATGTAACAAAGCCGGTTTCTTTTGTCCTGCGCCAGCTTTCTTCGTTCAGAAATCCCAGCATCAGCACCTGCCCGGTGCGCGCGTCCTGCACAATGCCGGGGGCGAGTCCATCCATCTTGGCGAAATCGATTGTGGGTGCGGTCATCTATTCCTCGAGGTTTTGGCCGGAAAACTGAAAAGCCCGCCAGCGCTCTCTGCGCCGGCGGGCTCTTCTCGAATCCTGGTATTTTGCTGCGCTTACCCTGGAATGCGGAAGCTCGCCGGCACGCTCGTCACATGATGATGGTGGTGATGACCGTGATGGACGCGAACTTGCATCTCTGTCACCACCATAGGGTGCACCAGTGCGGGATGTCAACTGCCTGACGGGCGGGGGACGATGACTTCGGCGAAGTGGACAGCACGTCGGCGGGTGTTCTGGCAGATCTGCTCGCGGCAGCTGAAGCCATCGGCGACGAGGATAGTTTCGGGGGCGGCGGCGCGGACGGCGGGCAGCAGCACGCGTTCGCCAAGCGTCTGGGAGACGGCAAATTTCTCGCTCTCGAAGCCGAACGGGCCGGCCATACCGCAGCAGCCGGAATCGAGCAGCTCAACGTCAGCGCCGGTCCGGCGCAGGAGCGCGATCTCGTCGGTCATCCTCATCAGGGATTTGTGATGACAGTGACCGTGGACGACGATTTTTTGGCCGGGAAGCTGCGGCGGCTGGAAATTCGGGACCCGGCGAGCCAGGAATTCGCTGAGGAGAACGGTCTGTTCGCGAAGGCGCTTGGCGCGTTCGTCGGTGGGGAAGAAGTTGACAAGCTCGTCGCGAAAAACGCTGGCACAGCTGGGCTCGAGAAAGACGAAAGGCACAGCGGCGTCGATCTGGGGAGCGAAGTTCTCGAGGATTCTCAGCAGATAGGCCCGGGCCTGCTGCAGAAATCCGAAGTCGTAGAGCGGGCGGCCACAGCAGACGTGTTGGCGCGGGACTTCAACGGCAAAGCCGGCGGTTTGCAGCACCTGGGCGGCGGCATGGAGCGATTGCGGGTGGTAGTAGTTGTTCCAGGTGTCCGGCCAGAGCACTGCGCGTCCAGCAGAACCTTCGGACGAGCGCCTATGCCATTCATGCTGGAAGCTCCGCGGCGCGAATTGCGGGAGCCTGCGCTGCTGCGCGACGCCGAGGATCGCTTTGATGGCGTGGGATGCGCCCGGAATCGCGAGAGGAAGATTCGCAATGCGCGGCGTGATGCCTGGGATCAAGGACACGGCGTGCGCGAGGCGATCCATGAATCCGAACGCGTAGTGCTGCGGTTTGCGCAGGCGATCGCCGTAGTAGTGCGCCAGAAATTCGGCTTTGTAAGTCGCCACGTCGACGTTGACCGGGCACTCGCTCTTGCAGGCCTTGCACGAAAGGCAGAGATCGAGCGCTTCGCGGACGGCGTCGTTATGCCAACTCGTATCGAGAACCTTACCTTCCATCAGCTCCCAGAGCAGGTGCGCGCGGCCGCGCGTAGAGTGCTGCTCCTCGCGCGTCGCCATGTAACTGGGGCACATGGTGCCCCCGTGTTCCTTTCGGCAAGCGCCGACGCCGACGCAGCGCAGCGTCGCTTCACCGAAGGAGCCGTGATCGTCGGGGAACTGGAAGAAGGTTTCCGGACGCTTCGACTGATAGCCCGCGCCGAGACGCAGATCCTCCTCGGGTTGATAGACCGCTGCTCCGGTGGGATCGATCATTTTGCCGGGGTTCATGCCGTTGTCGGGATCCCACAGCGTTTTAAATTCGCGGAAAGCCTGCATCAGGTCGGGGCCAAACATTTTCGGCAGAAGCGCTCCCCGCGCCTGGCCGTCGCCATGTTCACCGGAGATAGAGCCGCCGTGCGCGATGACAATGTCGGTTGCCTGATCGAGGAATGCGCGGAACTTGCGAATGCCGGGCTCGCTTTCGAGATCGAAGTTGATCCGGGTATGCACGCACCCCTGGCCGAAGTGACCGTACATAGGGCTGCGGTAGCCGTAGTCCTTCATCAGCGCCCAAAGCTGGCGCAAGTAGGAGCCGAGCCGTTCGGGAGCAACGGCGGCGTCTTCCCATCCTTCCCAGCCGTGCGGTTCGCCGGGAACGAATACGGTTGCGCCAAGGGCGGATTCGCGAACGCGCCAGATGCGGGCGGCTTCGTCTGGAGTGTAGACGCGTCCGGTGGGCGAGCCGGGGAGCCGCGAGGCGCTGGAGAGCAGATCGTGCGCCTGCGCTTCGGCTTCATCGTCAGTCTCAGCGCCAAATTCTGCGAGGAGGAAGGCGCCGCCGTTGGGGAGAAGCTTGATGTCGTCGACGGCGAGATTCTTGCGGCGCATGAAATCGAGCAGCATCTGGTCGACGCCTTCGAGGCCGATGGGGCGGTGACGGATGATGTCGGGCACGGCGTCGGCGGCGAGAAACGGATCAGGAAATCCAAGGACCGCGAGACGCCGGCAGGGCGGGCTGTGCATCAGGTCCAGCGTGGCGCTGAGGACGGTGACCAGCGTGCCTTCGCCACCGACCAGCGCGCGCGCGACGTGGAAGCCGCGCTCAGGCAGCAGCTCGTCCAGGTTGTAGCCGGAGACGCGGCGGGGGATGTTGGGAAAGCGGCGGCGAATCTCGTCGGCGTACTGATCGCGGAGGCGAAGCATGCCGGCGTAAATCTGCGCGGGGCGACCGCCGCAGGCAAGGATCGCGGAGAATTCCTCATCGCTGGTTGCGCCGACCGTCATGCGCGTGCCGTCGTAGAGCAGGATTTCGAGCGAGCGGATGTTGTTGGCGGTCAGGCCGCCCATGACGCTATGCGTTCCGCAGGAGTTGTTGCCGATCATGCCGCCGATGGTGCAGCGGTTGTGGGTGGCGGGATCGGGCGCGAAGGTGAGGTGATGCTGCTCGGCCGCTTCGCGGACGCGGTCGAGGACTATGCCTGGCTCGACTACCGCAAGCCTCTTTTCCGGATCGAGCGAGACGAGGCGGCGCATGTATTTCGAGAAGTCCAGAATGACAGCGACATTGCAGCACTGGCCGGACAGGCTGGTGCCCGCCCCGCGAGGCAGGACCGCGGCGCCGAGTTCGCGGCAAGCGGCGATGGTGGCCTCGACGTCGGCGGCGTCGCGCGGAAGAACAACGCCGATGGGGGTCTGGCGGTAGTTCGAAGCATCGGCGGCGTAGAGAGCACGCGAGGCCTCGTCGAAGCGGACTTCTCCACGGACGCGGGAGCGGAGGCGGGTTTCCAGTTCCCGCGCCGATTGAAAAGCTTCGTGCGGATGGCGCGACGGATTGAGGATGGGCAGTGGATTCGCCATCAGAGTTCCCTGCGCAGAAAGGCGATTTCGAGAGCATCCTGCTGGAGGAGCACAGGGTTCTGGTTGTAGCGATCGACGGGGGTGAAGCCCATGGAGCAGTAAAGGCGATAGGCGGCCTGCATGGATTGCGGCATGGTGTCGAGAAACATCGCACTGTAGCCGCGCTCGCGCCCAACTTCGATGATTGCCTCGGCGAGCTGGCGGCCGAGGCCGGTTCCCTGCCGCGCCGGGCGCACCCAGAGGCGCTTCATCTCGCAGGCGCGCTCGTTGGGACGAGAGGATTGAGCCAGCTTGAGAGGCTTCAAAGCCACGCATCCGGCGGAGATGTCGTCTTCAAACGCAAGGAGCACCGCACCCGCGGGTTCGGCATAGTCGCCGGGCAGGCCAGCGAGTTCTTCTTCGAGGCTTGCGACGCAGATGTGCCCACCGCCGACCGAGTCGTTCAGGAATCGCGCGTATTCCCGCATCAGGGTCCGGCAGAGATCGGCGTCGTCGTGTGGACCGCCGAATTTTGCCGGCCGGATCGTCGCCATATCGGCAATGATACTGGCGGACGCGCTCAGTTCTGTTTCGCCAGCCTTGCAAGACCTGATATAAAAGCGCCCATGACGAAAGTTGCCTCCGTCTCTCTCTCCTTCGTTCTCTTTGCCGGAATCCTGGCCGCGAATTCAGGGTTTGGACAAACCCCGGCAGCCGATCAACCAGCCGCTCCGGCGCACGATCCGCGGATCGGGCAGTTGATCGAATCGCTAAACCAGGCGAAGACGGTGCGCGAGACGGCGCTGTCCCCTGATGGCAAGTTCATCGTGTGGAGTGTGGGCGGGCGCGACGGTTCAGGAATTTCGCTGGCTCCCTTCGACAATCCATCGGCAGCAAAGCGGATCACGGCGTGTGCGGGCGGGGAGCGAGGCCAGGAGAGCAACGCAGTTTTCTCTCCGGACTCTCACCAGCTGGCGTTCTTTTCCGACTGCAATGCCAATCACAAGATGGCTATTTTCGTCGTTGATCCCGCAGGCTCGGCAGCGCCGCATCAGCTTGTGGAGCTGAACGGCTTCGCCAAGGAGATGCAGTGGTCGCCGGATGGCATGAGGCTGAGCTTCCTTTATGTGGAGGGAGCGACGAGGCCGTCGGGGGCGCTGGCAGCGGAGAAACTGCCTTCAGGAGTCATTGGCGTGGAAGGACTGGAAGTGCAGCGGGTGGCGGCGGTGGACGCCACGAGCGGGCAGCTCAGGCAAATTACGCCTCCGAAGCTGCACGTGTTTGAGTTTGACTGGTCGCCCGATTCCAAAAAGCTGGCGTTTGTGGCCGCGCCGCCTCCGGGAGAGAACAACTGGTGGGTGGCCAGGCTGTACACACAGCCAGTGGATGGGGATCCAACCCCGATCCTGGATCCGCCGACCGTGGCCGGGTCGCTGCACGGGTTGCAGATCGCTGTGCCGCGGTGGTCGCAGGATGGGCAGCAGATCGCCTTCATTGGCGGCCTGATGTCCGATCAGGGATCCACCGGAGGCGACATCTACGTGATACCGGCGACGGGCGGGGAGCCGAAGGATGTGACGCCGGATCGCCGCGGGAGCCCGGCTTGGTTTGTGTGGCTGGATGACAAGCAGATGGGGGTCGCGGAGATCAAGGGCGGGGCTTCGCATCTGTTCGTCTACAACATCGAGACGCATGAGGAGTCGACGGATTTCAATCTGACCTTGCCGGGTTCAACAGGAGCGGGCGGGCTGATGATGAGCGTGGCCACGTCGAACACGAACAACATTGCGCTGATCCGGTCTTCGTTCGACAGCCCTTCGGAGGTGTGGGCCGGTGAGCTGATGAATCTCCGGAAGATTACCCATGTCAATGACGAGGTCAAGCCGCTGTGGGGCAAGGCGGAGTCGGTGGAGTGGGATAACGAAGGCTTCCACGTGCAGGGCTGGCTGCTGCTTCCGGCACATTACGATCCGGCAAAGAAGTATCCGCTCATCGTTGAGGTGCATGGCGGCCCCTCGTCGGCCGTGGTGCCCAGGTGGCCCGGTGTCGGATATGGCCCGGTTCCCTTCTCCGCTCTCGACTACTTCGTGCTGATGCCGAATCCGCGGGGCAGCTATGGCGAGGGCGAGATGTTCACGCAGGCGAATCGCAAGGACTTCGGCTACGGAGACCTGCGCGACATTCTCGCCGGGGTGGACACGGTCGAAAAGAAATATCCGGTCGACGACGCGCGTGTCGGCCTGACGGGATGGAGCTACGGCGGGTTCATGACGATGTTCGCGGTGACGCAGACGCATCGGTTCAAGGCGGCTGTGGCCGGTGCCGGTATCGCCAACTGGCAGAGCTACTACGGAGAGAATTCGATCGACCAGTGGATGATTCCGTTTTTTGGCGCGTCGGTATATGACGATCCGGCGGTGTACGCCAAAATGTCTGCCATCAACTACATCAAGAACGTGAAGACACCGGTGCTGGCGGTGGTGGGGGATCGCGATGGCGAGTGCCCGGCGCCGCAGTCGTTCGAGTTTTGGCATGCCCTGCGCGACCTGGGCGACACCACGGAACTGGTGGTGTATCCCAACGAGGGCCACGGGTTTGTGAACCCCGAACATCGGCGGGACGTGCTGGAGCGGGCGCTCGGCTGGTTCGAGGAGTACATGCCCTAAGGCCGCGATGCGGCGGTTAGCTGGATAAGCGGTCAGCCAGGGTGCAGTTAGCGAATCGGCGCCTGTTCCGTCCAATACCATGCCGGACGCCTTGGGCGCACCTGGGACGGTCGCCGTGCGGCTGTCCTGTGTGGGGTGTCCTTTGTTATTCTGAATCGCACACGGAATTTTCAGGTGCTTGGACCGTTTGAGCGGCCCGACTGCTCAGACGGGGAGGTTTCATGCGGCGGTTCCTTGCTTTTGTGGTTCTGTTTTTGTGTTCGCTTCCGGTTGGTCTTTCCATCGCGGGTTGTGGCCACAATCCCAATAATTACTGCATAAAGAACGGCAACGCCTATGGCATTACGACCAGCCAGGTCGTCTACATAACGCTGCAGCCGGAGACAACGGGACTTTCGCTGGCGTGGGGACAGACGGGGAACATCGGAGCGCCGCAGGCCTTTAACTGCAACGGCGGTTCGGCCAGCGTCAGCAAGTACACCTATGCCAGCTCCAACCTGCAGCTCGCCGATATCTCCCCGACCGGCATCATCTGTGCGGGCACCTGGAACCGCAACAGCCCGGGCGGAGTCTCCAACTTCACGATTTGCACGCCGCCCCCCGGATCGTCCCTGTCTTCGTTCTCGGGATGTACACCCACGACCTGCGGCACCGTGCAGATTACCGCCAGCGGTGCCGCGGTTACGAGCAATCCCGTCAACATCTATGTGCATCCGCCCATCACATCGATGACGATTCCCAGCCAGACTAAGTGCGTCTCCCAGGGACAGACCCTGGCCGACTCTTCCGGGGCGACGCTGCCGCTGCTGGCGGAGACCACCGTGACCGGACCGGGAGGAGTGACGCTGTGCAGTCCCAGTACGATCTCGTGCACCAGCCCCAATGCGAATGTGGGAACTATCACCTATAACCCGGTTACATCGAGCGTCGTTACCATCAACAACACGACGAACCCGACCAGCACGAATCCGGTGACCGGAACCACCACGAACCCCACGCCCAATCCAAACGGCACGGCGACCGCGAATCTACCCGGCTCGACCATTATCAATGCCAACACGTCGGAGGTGACGTCAGCCGCCGGCTACTTCTCCACCTGCCCACCAGCCAGCATCAAGCTGAACATCAATGGCTCCACGTCGGCGACGGTCACGCCGAGTTCGCCGCAGACGGTGGTGTCGCAGGTGACCGACACGAATGGCGCGACCATCAACGGCCTCAGCCTGAGCTACGCCTCCACCGAGCCGCAAAACCTCAGCGTCAGCAGTACGGGCCTGATCACCGCAAGCTTCCCCAGTCATGCCACAGTGAGCGCGATTTGCCAGCCCCCGAGCTGCAATCCCGCGCCTGTGAATCTCATTGGAACCCTGGGCAATGGGATGCCGGTCACCGGCAACATCGTCACCGTCAACTCACCGGGGCCCAGCAGCAACCAGATCTGGATGGCCTCGTCGCAGTCGCCTTATTTCTCTGAGGTCGATTTGACGACTGGCGGAGCGGCTGCGCCGGTACGACTGCCCTACACGCCCAACTCGATGGTCATGAACCAGGGCGGCACGACCCTGTATTTCGGCAGCTACTACGAACTGATGATCTACAACACGCTCGGCAACTCGCTTTCGAAGGAAGTCACCTCGGTGCCGGGCGTGGTGCTCGCGGTGTCACCGTCCGGATCGACGGTGGTGATCAACGATCAGCTTCGGCAAGTCATTTATCTCTACAGCACCTCGGCCAGCTCGTACACAAGCATCGGAGGGGTTGCCAGTCGCGCGCAATTTTCGCCGGATGGCACGACCGTCTACATCAGCGGGCAGGATCCCGTCACCGGTCAGAACACGCTCTTCGTGAACAACAGCAGCTCCGGCTGGTCCAGCTACCCGCTCAACAACCAGCCTGCCTACAGCTGTCCTCTGGAAGCGGCTGGTTCAGCCGAGGTGCCGGCCTACAATCCGTCGTGGGATCCCTTCTGCGGACCGTCGCTGACCATCACAGTTCCCAGCGTAGCGGCCTTCCTCAGCGGAACCTCGACCGCCGCCAGGAGCTTCTGTCCGAACAGCAGTGCCAACCCGCCGTATTATCCGCCGGCGGCCGATGTGAATGCGACGACGACGCAGCTGACGGCAACCCCAGATGGCAACCATATTCTCGGGACGGACGGAACCACGTTCTCTGATATCTGGCTCTTCCAGGGAAATACGCCGTCGGGAGCGACCGGCGTACCCATCGGGGCCTGCCCGGCGTATGGCGGAGGAACCCCGCTGACGCTGACCACGTCGTTCGCGCAGGGGACGCTGCCCGTGTCGCCTTCAGAAGTCGACGAGGTGGTTTCGTCCCCTGATTCGAGCGTGGCCTTCGTCACGTATAACGCGGGCACGGCGGCCGGGCTGCTGCCGTATTACAGGCCTTCGTCCACGGCAGGCGCACTCGGCGCGGTCGGCACCCTGCAGCTTTCCTCGGGCGCGCTGGCTCCGTTTGCGGGTATCTTCAGTCCCGATGGCTCGATCTTCTTCACCAGCACGAGCGGGGATAACCTCGTCCATATGGTGAACACCACCACATTGACGGATACGCAGACGATCAATCCGAACCTCACGAATGGAAAAGGCGTCACAGTTCCCGCGCAGTTCCTCGCCGTGAAGAGCCGGCCGACGACTTAGTACAGCTGAACCTTCCGGGATTGCGGCCAGCCAGCCTGGCCCTTTCCTTTTGAGCGCGACTAGCATGCAAGCCGGGTCGCTTGCACGGGGCGGTACACTAAGACCCATGTCGCGCATCGCCATCATCTCGAAGCCGCAGAAGGAAGAACTCCGCGTCCTGCTGCCGGAACTGGTGTTGTGGCTGAAGTCGCATGGGCATGAGCCCCTGCTGGATCCGGTGAGCGCGAACTACGTCATGGATGAGAAAGTATATGCGCGCCCCGATCTGTCCTCGCTGAGCCCGGACCTGGTGATCGTGCTGGGAGGCGATGGAACGCTGCTGGCGGCGGCGCGGGTGTTCGCGCGCAGCGGGGTCCCGATCCTGAGCGTCAATCTGGGAGCCCTCGGATTTCTTACTGAAGTACGTCTGGCCGACATTTACACGCACCTCGAAGCGTGGAATAAGGGCGGGTGCTGCGTCGAGTCGAGGGCGATGGTGCACAGCGAACTTTGGCGTGACGGAAAGTTGAATTGCGAGCATGACGCCCTCAACGATGTGGTGGTGGCCAAGGGCGCCATCGCGCGCATGGGACATTTTGCCGTTGAGGTGGATGACCAGGTTGCCGCAGTTTTCCGCGCGGACGGCGTGATCGTCGCCACACCCACCGGATCGACGGCGTATTCCCTCGCGGCCGGTGGACCGGTACTGACGCCCGGAGTCGACGTCCTGGTGGTGACGCCGATCTGTCCTCACCAGCTCACCCTGCGCCCGATGGTATTGCCCGGCACATCCCGCATTCTGGTGCGCATCGAGGGCGTGCCCGACCAGACTTTTCTCACTGTGGATGGCCAGGAGGCTGTTCAGCTGCGCCTGGGCGACGAACTACGCTGCCGTCGTTCCGATCTTTCCGTGAAATTGATCCGGCTCGGGAAGAACGGGTTCTTCGATGTGCTGCGCTCGAAGCTCAAATGGGGCGAGAAATAGAGCGGCGCGGGGCCGGTGCAACAGAGGCCTTCCCGTCCGCGAACCAGGCTATGTCTTCGTCAACTCCTCCAGCATCTGGCGCGCCTTGGTTTCCAGATTGCGCGCGCCGTCGAGGTCATCGGCCTTGAGAG
>JBEKIN010000149.1:0-10271 GCA_050011735.1 Acidobacteriaceae bacterium
GCTCATCCCTGGCGCACCCGGCCGCGCGGTCGGCGGCGGAGCTGCTGGCCGCGTGTCACTCTGGCTGGTCAGCTCCACATCGAAAATCAACTCGGCTTTCGCGGGAATCGGACCCTTGCCCGTGTCCCCATACCCCAGCTCGTATGGAATGAACAAGCGGCGCTTGCCGCCGATATGCATTCCTTCAAACCCAGTGTCCCAGCCCTGAATCACCTGGTGCGTCCCGTACGGAAACGAGATCGGCTGGCCGCCCGGATGGTCATGCGATGAGTCGAACTTCGTCCCGTCCACCAGATAGCCGGTGTAGTGGACCGACAGCCATTTGCCCGCTTTGGCGACCTCGCCCGTCCCCACTTGCGTCTCGACGTAGTCCAGCGAGTAGGTTGCCGATCCACCGCTGAGTTCGTCGCGAGCCGCCGCGCTCACCAGCGGCGAGGCGTAGTCCAGCTTCATGGTCGGGGTGCGCGTGACGGTGTAGAGCACTTTCGCGCACGGTGCGGAAGCAGGAAGCGCCGGGATCTTCGGGGAAAGCTCCGGCGTCGGGACGCATCCGGGCGCGGCCCGATGCGGCGCCGTCGCCGCAGTCGACCGATGCGGAGCCGTCGTCGACGCTGGAGGAGTTGTTTGCGCAGCCAGCGGCAGTGCGGCCGCGGCCATGAAGGGGAGAATGGAGCTGAGTAAAGAACGCTTCGTCATCGCTTCCCAGTGTATGCGAAGCAAGGGCTGTTTCGCCCGCCAGTGGCCCAATCCGTATAATTCCGCCACGCCCCAGGGAGGGGCTGCGCCATGCGTATGATGCTCCACGTCGTTATGCCGATCGAAACCGCCAATGCCGCCATTCGATCCGGCCAGTTCAGTCCTTTTGTCCAGAAAGTGCTCGCGGACCTGAAACCCGAAGCCGCCTACTTCACCGAAACCAATGGCGTCCGCAGCGGTTACATATTCTTCGATATGAAGGATGCCAGCCAGCTGCCTGCCATCGCCGAGCCCTGGTTCCTCGGCCTCAACGCCACCATCACCGTAAAGCCCGCCATGACCCCGCAGGATCTGGGCGGTGCAGCCGGCGCTGCCATTGAGACCGCCGTCCAGGCGTATCCCAGAACCTTAGGCTCCTAGCAGCAAGTCTTCTGCTCCTTCGCAGTGAAAATAAGCCGCTCCCCCATCTTTCTTGTCTTCTTTCGCCGGCTGCGCGCCGCAGCCGGAACCCATTTCTCGAGCGATGTACAATTCCTCCCGAACCGCCGAGGAGAGAAACCCGCCTATGAATATCCGACTCTGTTCCTGGATGATTGCAGCCCTCGCCTTGCTGACCCTGCTGCCCGCCGGCCGCGCCCTCGACAACGGCGTCGCCCGCACGCCGCCCATGGGCTGGAACAGCTGGAACAAGTACGCCTGCAAGGGCCTCAACGAGCAGGTGGTGCGCGCCACCGCCGACGCCATCGCCACCAACGGCATGAAGGATGCCGGCTATCAATATGTAAACATCGACGACTGCTGGCAGACCGGCCGCGATGCCGACGGCAACATCGTCGTCGACGCGGAGAAATTTCCCTCCGGCCTCAAAGCGCTCGCCGACTACATTCACAGCAAGGGTCTGAAGTTCGGCGTTTATTCCGACGTGGGCACCAAAACCTGCGCTGGCCGCCCAGGCAGCATCGGCCACGAATATCAGGACGCCCGGCAATACGCCGCCTGGGGCGTCGACTACCTCAAGGAAGACTGGTGCAACACGCTGCCCGGCCAGAACGCCGAGTCCTCCTACACCCTGATGCGCGACGCGCTCGCCGCCACCGGACGCCCCATCGTCTTCAGCCTCTGCGAGTGGGGCTCCAATAAGCCGTGGCTTTGGGCCGGACCCATCGGCAATCTGTGGCGCGCCACCGGCGACATCCAGGACTGCTGGGACTGCAAAAAACAGTGGGGCGGCAACGGCGTTGTGCAGATCATCGATCTGATGAGCGGCCTCGAGAGCTATTCCGGTCCTGGCCACTGGAACGATCCCGACATGCTGGAAGTGGGCAACGGCGGGATGACCACTGAGGAGTACCGCGCGCACTTCAGCTTGTGGGCGATGTTTGCCGCGCCTCTGCTCGTGGGCACGGACATCGCCAACATGTCCGCCGACACCCGGTCGATCCTGCTCAATCGCGCTGTCATTGCCGTCGATCAGGATCCTCTGGGCCGCGCCGGAAGTCGCGTGAAGAAAGATGGCGATATCGAGGTGTGGTCGCGGCAGCTGGCCGACGGCGGACGCGCCGTCGTTCTCCTCAATCGCAGCGCCAATCCGCTCTCCATCGGGGTCGCGTGGACCGATATTGGCTATCCATCCGGGTTGCGGGCCACCGTGCGCGATCTGTGGAGCGGCAAGGATACAAGGGACCAGGCCGGCAACTACGCCGCGCAGGTACCGTCGCATGGGGTCGTAATGGTCACCATCGAGCCGCACCAATAAGCCATCACCTCAGTAACATTTTGGCGTCCGATCGACGCGTCAACGGGTTGGTTCTGCTGGCGTTGCCGCAGGCATTGGTCACCTCTGCGCGATGGTGAATTCCTCCTCAGCGACCCCTCGACCAGCCTCGATCCCACGTCGGTAATGTGCCGCTTCCGGTACCAAAGCGCAGGCGCAGTAACGGCTCTGCCCCTGTCTATTTGATGCCCCGTTCATTACCCAAATGGCATTGTGAGCTGCTCAGCCACGGCGCAGAATCGCAACACTGGAAACGCAGATGCAGGCGTCCCCCACGTTGATTGGCCGTACTGCAGACATGAGGAAACCGCAGATGAAGCAGACCAGAAAGTTCCTGGACAGCTTGCTGAAGGACGGACGTAAAGCCGACGCCATTGAGTGCGCTCTCGTTGCCTCCGCCGTGATCCTCACCGTCGTTGCGATCGAGGCCACGCTGATCAACAGGATCAGTCACGAATTCAACATGATCACCGACAGGTTCTGATTCACCGTCTCCTTGTTTGCGTCACCTGATGTACTTGCTGCGCTTTTGCCACCGTTCTCCCGCATTCTCCCCTTTGGTGGCGTTTTCCTTCCTCGCTGGCCAGCAGGAAGGAGCCGCCGCCAATTGGGAGGAAATCTCGAATGCCAGACCATCCGAGACTCGTGCCGCGGGAATTGTTCGAATCACGCGTCTGGACTCACTATTCGGGAGGTTTGCATTATGCTTCTGATCGTTGCTTTGGTTGGGACATCGCTCATTGTGGCGTTCATGGGGTTGGTTCTCCCGCTCGCCGCGTGCATTAAAGGCAACTGAACCGCGATCCGGCGCGTTATCCGGCGTCACGCCGTTCGGAGCTCCGAACGGCTCATCGATCGATTGCGTCAGGTAAGCTAGCGGATCGGTTCGTCGATGGATTCGAAGATGTGACCCATCTTCTCCTGCTTCACGCGCAGATACTGCTCGAAGCTGTCTTCGGCGGGCACCTCGGCGGAAACACGTTCCGCCACACGCACGCCCGCGGCTTCGAGGGCTGCGACCTTATCGGGGTTGTTGGTGATCAGCCGCACGGCCTCCACGCCCATCTGCCGCAGAATCTCCGCCGGCAGCTCGAACTCCCGGCAATCCGCCTCGAACCCCAGCTGCAGATTCGCCTCCACCGTATCCAGCCCCTGATCCTGCAGTTCGTAAGCGCGCAGCTTCGCCATCAGCCCGATGCCGCGTCCTTCCTGCTGCTCGTAGATCAGGATTCCCGCACCAGCCTCGGCAATCTTCCGCAGTGAGAGCTCCAGCTGCAGCCGGCAATCGCAGCGCAGCGAATGAAACACATCGCCGGTCAGGCACTGCGAGTGAATCCGCACCAGCGGCGGTGCAGCGTGAACATCGCCCATCACCAGCGCGACCGCCTCTTCCTTCTCCGCGGTCTGCCCGCAGCGCGCCGGATCGTCTTCCGCATACACGCCCTCAAAGCCCAGGATGCGAAATGCTCCCCATCGCGTCGGGAAATCCGCATCTGCAACCTTGCGCACGGAAGCGATAGCCATGTTTCGATTATAGAAGCCGCTCGCACCGGGCACGCGCTCCCTGTACCCTGCACCCTGAACGCTGTACCCTGAACCCGTGCTCGACTCGCGCCTCATCCTCATCACCCTGCTCATCAAGCTTGGTGTCGCCGCGGCGGTTTCCTCCGCGCTCGGGCGCTCCCGCGAGTTTCAGAACCTTCTCTTTCGCGACGACCGCACCCTTGCGCAGACTCTCGCCCTGCTCGCCTTCATCTGTGTTCCCCTCGGTCTCGGCGTGTGGGTCCGCGTGACCGTTCCCAACTTCTACGCCGCTGACATCTCTTTCGAGACCACCATCGTCCTCGGGATTCTCGTCGGCCCTGGGGCCGCGCTCATCGGCGCAACCGTCCTGTCTCTGCCCGCCATCCTCCACGGAGAATTCCTCGCCCTGCCCTTCCTGCTCGCGGTCGCCGTCACCGCCGGCATCTACGGCCGCTTCGTCGACAAGGAGGAAGTCTGGTCCTTCTCCCCTTTCGTCGATCTCAGCCTCTACCGCTGGGTGCGCCGCACGCTTCTGCGTCCCCGCATCGACCGTCAGATTCTCCTGCTGGTCCTCATCGTCGCCATGGAGGTGCTGCGCGAGTGGACGTCCCGCCACTCGCATCGGCTCTTTGCGCTCACCTCCGACAGCTGGGGCGTCCGCATCGCCATCTGGGCCTGCGCCGCCATGGTGGTCGGCATCCCGCTCAAGATCTGGAACGCCATCCGCATCGAGCAGTCCCTTGAAGAACAGAAGCGCCTCCTGCTCGAAGCCCGCCTCGACGCCCTGCAGCGCCAGATCAATCCGCACTTTCTCTTCAACACCCTCAACTCCATCGCCTCACTGGTGCGCTTCCGCCCCGAACAAGCCCGCGAATTGATCGTCAAGCTCGCGAACATCCTGCGCAAAATGCTCCAGGAGCACGACGCCTTCGTCCCTTTTCGCGACGAACTGGCCACCACCGACGACTACCTCAGCATCGAGGTCGCCCGTTTCGGGGCGGAAAAGCTTGTGGTGGCGAAAGAAATCGATCCGGCAACCCTTGAAATACCGGTGCCCAGCATGCTGCTCCAGCCGCTCGTTGAAAACAGCATCAAGCATGGGCTGGAACCGCGCATCGCCGGCGGCACTGTCACCCTCCGCAGCCGGCTCGATCAGGGCATACTCATCATCGAAGTCGAAGACGATGGCGTCGGCATCGCCCCAGGCCGCAACCATACCAGCGGCGTCCTTCAGGGCACAGGCATCGGCATGCGCAATGTTCGCGAGCGCCTCGAGGTCCTCTACGGCGGCGCCGCGCTTTTCGACGTCACCAGCCGCCCCGGCCGCGGCACCAAAGTGACCCTGGCCTTTCCAGCGCACACTCCCGACGCCGATCACCCCGCCGCCCGCGCCGCTGTCGCCGCCGACTTACGCCGCTAGCCTGGACTCCCCGCTAAAACAACTCAGAACCTGCTCCCCCCAGGGCCGCTAATTGCCCGTCCTGAAGCCCATCCCATACCGATACTGATAATTCGAAGAGCTGGGCGCACCGTTCGGACTGATCGTGAAAGTGGACAGCACCACCGCCGGTTGAACGCCCGGAACAAATCCGATAAAGACCTGGATATCCTGCACCGGGTTGCCGGTGGTCAGGCTCATGGTGTACAGCCCGTTGCACGGATTCGCTAGCTTCCCATCGTTTCCCGTGCCGTAAAGAGCTGGCGCGCTGGAAACCGCCTGCAGCGTTCCGCTCCATGCCTGACTGTTGTTGGAGAGATCCGTCAGCGTAGCCGTTCCATTGCTCGCGACCGTCAGCCTGGCGAATCCCATGCTGGCGCCTTCGATCTCTCCTAGCCCTTTCCACGGCGTCGAAGGTCCTTCCTCATTGCCGTTCTGGTCGTAACCCGTAACTTGTCGACGATAGAACATCACCTGGTAAGTTCCCGTGATGGGGTTCCCGCCAGGCTCCGGCTGGAATGCCGCAACGCTGTTCTGTGGCACGCCGATGAAGCTGCCGAAGTTGGAAGAGTTATAGATGACCAGCGAGCCCGGATAGCCGAAGAGGTAATCTGGCCGCATAAAGAGAACGCCCTGATTCTCGTCCGTCGTGGCGAGATAGGGAGCCGGATACGTTCCTGCAGGAAAAGTAACAGGATCGAGGTTCCCAAAGGGCTGCATTGGCGACCCCGTCAGTTCCTCCCACGGAGAAAATCCGTTGGCGGTGAAGTTGCCGCCCGCGTCGATGGCCATCGAGCCGATGGTTTCGTCGCCCATCTGCGTGCGCATCCCGATGAAGTTGTAGCTCTGGCCCGCAAAGTCTGCCAGCGTCAGATTCATCTGCGGCAGAGCCATCACCAGATACGGCGGGTCGTCCGTTACCGGCGTCCCAGGACTCACCACACTGGGAATATTGAGGCCTGTGTCGTTCATCTCGAGGAACAACGCTTGCCCTGGCAATTCGAGCGCTCCCAGCACAAAGCCGGATGTATCGCTCACCGTCGAGCTGCCGTCGGCGTTCAGCGTGTACGTGACCGTGCTGGGCGTGCTGCCGCGCGCGCCATTCATATAGTCGTAGTACGCCAGTGTGTTCGTCGACGGGTCGATCGCGATCGAAAGCAGATCACCATTGGCCGAGCTGGCCATGTAAAGCCGCTGGCCCGTCGGATCCGATGCATACGTGCCGCCCAGAGAGTTCCATGCTCCAGCAGTGCTCGCTGTGCTGGACCCGCCCGCGTTCGAGGAGTTGCCCGCGTTCGCGGCCGTGGATGCCGAGGACTGCGGCAGTCCCACCCCATAGAAGTACCCGTAGTCATCGCCGGGAGTGACACTGGCTGCGGTCGTGAAGCTGGACAGCAAAAGCGCTCCCTGCGTGAAGGCGACAAATACCTGCTGCTGCTGGCTGCTGTTGTCCAGAGACGCCGTGAAGGTGAACAGGCCCCAGCAGGGATCGCCCAGCTCGCCGGTCGTTCCATTCGTGGTGATGCCGTTGTAGAGCGACGGTGTATTCGCCACCGCGCTCAGCGCGCCGGAAGCCATGATGTTGCCCCGACCGTCCTTCAGAGTCAGGCCTCCCGTGCTGTCCAGTGTGAGCGTCGCCACCCCCCAGGAAACATCTCCCGCCTCCGGACTGTTGCCGTCCGGTCCGTTGGCGTTGGTCTTTTGGTAGTAAGTCAGGCTGTATGCGCCCGCCCAGGCGGAATTGAAATCCGGAGACGCCGCTTTGGGCAGACCAATCATCGATCCGTCTTCGGAGTCGACCAGGAACATGCCATTGGGCGCGCCAAACACATAGTTGTTGCCCGAATTGTCCGGAGGGGGAGGTAACGCCAGCAACAGATACGGCGCCGGCGCGCCGGCTGGCAGCGGCAGCGGACCAAACAGGTTGAATCCGAGGTTATTGCTTCCGCCAGACAGCAGGTTGAAGGGCATAAACTCCGTTCCCGCAACATTGCCCGAGCCATCGATGGCCACCGAAGAGATGCCCACTCCTCCGCCCTTGGTGCGGAATTCCATCATGTTGTAGGCCTTGCCTTCAAAGCTGGCCGCGGTGATGTCCTGCTGCGTGACGCTGGTCACCAGAGCCAGCTGGTCCCCTGTGCTTCCCGCATTGTTCATCAGCGCCACAATCCCATAGCCCGGCACTTCGGAGACCGCCAGCAGATGCCCCGCGGGGTCGCTGAGAGTCGCGCTGCCATCCGCGTTGACCCCATACGACACGGTGCCGCTGGCGTTGTTGGAGAGGTTGGTGTAGGTCAGCTTTCCTTGGTTGGGATCGATGGCGATCGTGAGGAAGTCGCCCACTGAGGCTGTTCCGCTGTAGTTGCGCTGCGCAGCCTGCACGGTCAGCGAGGCCTGCCCCTCAACGCTCTCACTGGAAGCGGAGATCGTGGAACCTCCCGCGGCGATGCCGGCCGCTAAGCCGGACGTGATCGTACTCATCGTGGCTACCGAGGCGTTGCTCGATAACCAGGTTGCCGTCGCGGTGATGTCCTGGGTGGAGCTGTCGCTGTAAGTTCCCATGGCCGCAAACTGCTCGGTGTTGCCGGCCGTAATCGTCGGCGCGCTCGGTGTTACCGCAATCGACTGCAGGGTCGGAGCAGTCACGGTCAACGCGGCTTGTCCGGTGATCGATCCACTCGTGGCCGTGATCGTCGACGCACCGGCTGTTACCGCCGTCGCCAGCCCTCCCGCGGAAATCGCCGCAACCCCGGTCTTGCTCGAAGACCACGTCGCCGACCCGGTCAGATCCTGCGTGCTCGCGTCACTATAAGTTCCCGTAGCCTTGAACTGCTGCGTCAGACCTTTCGCGATAGAAGGCGCAGCCGGAGTGACCGCAAGGGATTGCAGGGTCGGAGCAGTCACGGTCAACGCCGCTTGCCCGGTGATCGATCCACTCATCGCCGCGATCGTCGACGCGCCAGCTGTTACCGCTGTCACCAGCCCTCCCGCGGAAATCGTCGCAACTCCGGTCTTGCTCGAAGTCCACGTCGCCGACCCGGTCAGATCCTGCGTGCTCGCGTCACTATAAGTGCCCGTAGCCTTGAACTGCTGCGTCAGACCTTTCGCGATAGAAGGAGCCGCCGGACTAACCGCAATCGACTGCAGGGTCGGCGCGGAAACACTCAGCGACGCCTGCCCGGTGATGCCACCAACACTGGCAGCGATGTTGCTGCTTCCCTGACCCACAGCGCTCGCCAGTCCCGACTGGGAGATCGCAGCAACCGCCCCGTTGCTCGACAACCACGTGACCAGCCCGGTCAGGTCTTTGCTGCTCGAATCGCTATAGGTCCCCGTAGCCTTGAACTGCTGCGTCAGACCCTTGGCGATAGAAGGAGCAGCCGGAGTTACTGCAATCGACTGCAGGGTCGGCGCGGGAACGGTCAGCGAAGCTGACCCGGTGATGCCGCCAGCACTGGCGGCGATGTTCGAGCTTCCCTGACCCCCGGCACTCGCCAGTCCTGAGGCAGAAATCGTAGCCACCGCGGTATTGCTCGACCACCATGTCACCGACCCGGTCAGGTCCTTGCTGCTGGAATCGCTGTAAGTGCCCGTAGCTTTGAACTGCTGCGTGCCGCCGATCGCAACCGTTGGATTCCCCGGCGTCACGGCAATCGACGCCAGCGTGGGCGCCGGAACCGTAACCGTCGTATAACCCTGCTTGCCCCCGCTTGCTGCCATGATGTTGGCGTTTCCCGCCGTCATTGCCGCAACCATTCCGGAAGCGGAAACGGCGGCGATAGCCGTGCTGCTCGAAAACCAGGTCACGCTCCCCGTCAGATCGCTGGTGCTTCCATCGCTGTAAGTGCCCGTGGCCTTGAACTGCTGGACGGCGCCAATCGCAAGGGTCGGCCCGGCCGGCGTCACGGCAATCGTCTGAAGCCCTGTCCCTGCAACCGAGAGAGGAGCAGTGCCGCAGCCTGTGAAAAAGAAAAATGCGCCCGCAAAGAAACACACAAATACGCCCGCAACGAACTTCGTCCTCATGCCTCGAACCGCCTGACAGTGGTTTGTATCCGCGATTCACTTATCGGCAGAGCCGGGAGCGGGCGTGAGGACGGCGTCTTCTTCGCAACTCCTGGATAGGAACCAGCTCCTGAATGAATAAGCTCCTGGTGACTCATCGTGCGGGCCGTGTAGCCCCGGCCCGCCTGGACGGCTACTCCTTCCACGCTCCCAGGATCCGCCGCAGCAACACAATCTGCCCCAGGTGGTAGCTGGTGTGCTGCCCCGCCACCAGCGCTTCGCGCAGCAGCGTTTGCCCGTCACCCCAGGGAATGGTCGCGTAGAGATTCGACTCCGGATTTCCCACCAGCTTCTCGAAATCCGCGATGCCCTTCTTCACCGCGCGCACCGAGGCGTCCCAGGCCGCGGAATCCGCGGGCGCAGCTTCCTTCGGCCAGTAATCTTTGGGCCATTCCGGCTGCACGTAATGCGAATTCGTCGAGAAATCCAGCAGGTCATCGAGCGCGATTCGGATATGCTCCAGCTCCTGCCATGCCGAATGCTCCGCGCCCTTCGGCACGACCCCACCCAGCTTCACCGGAAAATCATCCAGCACGGCTTTCAGCTCGGCGTGAGCCTGGCCGCCCCGCAAAAACTTCACCAGCTGCTCGCGCAGCGCACGATCCTCGGCATTCGCCATCGGAATTCTCCTCTTCGCCTTAGGATGCACCGCAGTTTCGATCCGATGATTTCTTCACAACGAGAACGCTGTCCTCGGGCTGAACGCCGTACCCTGTACCCTGCAACCTGTACCCTGTTACTGCACCGCCATCTCCGGCTCGCGGCGCCCCTGGA
>JBEKIN010000150.1:0-10211 GCA_050011735.1 Acidobacteriaceae bacterium
GCCTTACTCGCTGACGTCGGCGACGCGGGAAGCGCGCGCTTACGGGATGAATAAGATTGGGCTGGAGCGGCGTGGTTTCGATCGGGAGCGGTTGCGAGCGCTGCATCACGCATTCCGGCTGCTGGTGTCGGGAAAAATGAACACGGAGCAGGCGGTAGAGAAGCTCAGGGCGGAGGGCGTGGCGTCAGACGATGTGCAGTATCTAGTGGAATTTGTCGAGACTACGAAGCGAGGGATCATTCGTTAGGTGAACTGACTGGCTGCGAGCGGCCCGAGGGCGAGAATTTACCGCGGTCTCATGCGGATTTGTGGAAAACAGGAAAGGTTGCAGACCTGGAGGTTACGGAGGTGTGTAACCTGGATCAACCAACGTAACCATTTGAAACGTTGGGGGGATAGGTCGAGCATCGGCATTTCCGGGGGATGAATGCCGCGTGATGGCGTAGTCAATGGCGCGGCCGGGGAGAATCTTCCACAGAAATTTCCACAGGTCGGCAACAGCTCGGCTGAGTGGGATGTTCATGAGGGTGCGGCGGCCTTTTTTCGCTATCAAAAAGGCCGCCGCACGGAGGGTTTCCGCCGATCCTACTGGTGAGGAGGCGGAGTTTTGGTAGCGCCGGGCGTCGCGCGCGGAGCGGGAGCGGATGGAACGCTGACGGGCGCTGGGATTCCAGACTTGGTGTTGTAGGCGTCGACCACCACTTTGGTGATGTCGGACTGGGGCGAAGGCCACAACACGCCGCTGTTCTGCTGGCTGGCGTCCAGAACCAGACCAAAGCTCTGCGACTGAGCGTAGGTGACCATCACGTCAAAGACCTTTTGACCGACCTGCTGGAAGGTCTCCTGGCCATCCTGCTGCTCGCTGGCCTGGAGGTCCTGAGCGGCGCGCTGGAGGGCCTTGGTTTTGTCGTCGATGACGCGCATGCGATTCTGGCGATCCAGGTCGCTGACGTTGGGGCCAGCATCCTGAAGCTGCTTTTTCAGGGTTTCGATCTCCTGGTTCTGAGTCTGGAGCTTGGCTTCCTGAGGCTCATACTTCTTGCGGAGATCGGCCACATCGCGCTGGAATTCATTGGTCGCGGTGACAGCACCCTGAAACTGGATGACAGCAATTTTGGTGGCGCCGGTAATGGCGACGGGGGCGCTGGGGGCCGGATCTGCCAGTGCCGGAGCAGCCTGGGCAGCGGCTGCGACGGCCATTCCGGACGCGAGCACGCAAACGAGTGACAACGAACGCTTCATGGATTTCAAGAACTCCTTCGGTTTCCTGGGTGGCTTGGTCCGCATGCTCGCTCTCAAAAAATCCTTTTCCTCATTTACCGGAGCGGGTCCGGGCATTTGATTCTTGCCCGAGAATGCAAAGATGCGGACAGAGAGAATATCTCAGGAACTGGGCAAATTATAGGACCGTGGGGAGGAGGCGTCAAACGAATCCCTGGCGGGCGGGGCGGGGTTTGCAGGGGTCCGGAGATCCCTCCGGGGCTGAAAGCCCCACGCCCTTTCAGAGTTTTGCGGCACGGCTGAAGGCCGTGCCGTGCCGCGGTTGCCGCCAGTTTGCTAAAGCGGAAGGCGTGTGGGGCAGTTCCATTTCGGTTGCAGAGACAGTACCAAGGGGTTGGAGTCCGGAATTCAGTTATACGGACAGCACGCGGTGTGAGGTTAAGCTTCTTGCTATGAAGTGAACCTGGCCGGGGCGCACGGGGAGAAGCGGGTTTTTCCGCAGGCTGTGAAGTGGTGCCCCTTCAAAGCGGAGACTTCATCAGAGATTTCCCTGGGGAGACTTCATCGGATGCGTTCTTAGAAGGTGGTGGCGACGGTGAGGCGGAAGGTCTTGCTGGGTTCGCGCAGGACATAGAGGCCGTTGTAGACCTGTTCGGCCACGGCGTAGGAGTAGTCGCCCGCGCCACCGGCCGGGAACATGCTGCGGGTGATGAGGTTCTGGCGGGAGAAAGTGTCGAAGAGCTTGAGGGGATTGACAGCGTAGTAGATGCGGAAAGGCGCGTTGATGATGGGCATCATGACGTCGAACTCGCCGCCGGCGGAATCGCGGGGAACATAGTTGGTGCCGGGAATGGGATTAATGGTGGAGCTGAACTTGATCTGCTGGCCGCCCTGGCAGGTGCCGTTGACGTAGTTGGGGCAGCCGTAGAGGGGCGAATCGAGGGCGTCGATGCCTTCGGGACTCTGACGGAGCTGGCTGTCGCGGAGGGCCACGTCCATGCCGAAGTCGTCGAAGATGTTAAAGCCGACGGTGCGCCCGTAGATGGGGATCATGTACTGGAAGTTGGCGGTGAAGCTGGTGTCGCCGCCGATGGTGGCAATGCCGTAGACGGGGAGGGGGACCTCAATGGGTCCAAGGCTGGGGTTGGTGGGATCGCGAGGAACGACGGTGCCGTCGGGATTGGTGAGGGCAAACATCACGCGGGTGGGGACGAATCCGTAGGGGGTGACGGTGCGGACGTCGAAGCCGCGAATATCGGATTCGCCGCCGGCGGAGGGACGGTCAAAGGGCGGAGCCACATCGCCGCTGAACCCGGTGATGTAGATGGCCTGCAGGCGCATGCCAAACGTGTTACGGCCGGCGGGATTGAACCAGAAGCCCTTCACAGGGGAGAAGCGCTTATATTCGACAACCGGGCGCACGTAGCGCACGCTGCCCCAGATGCCTGCGAACTGCACGGTGGCGGCGAGCGACTGGCCGGAGTGAGGCAGGTAGTTGCTGTTAACGTTGCTGGAGTTATAGCTGAACATCGCCGAGCTGGTGACAATGCCTTCGAGGGCGTTCTGGCCCTGGATTCCGCTGCGGAAAGCGAGGGTCTGGAAGAGATTGCTGGAGGCCTGGCTGAAAGCGCGGACCGAAGAGCTGTCCCAGGAATAGGTGGCGCCGACGCGGGAGAAGCCGAAGAGGCTGAAGTGGCGGAGCGGATAGCTGCCGGAGAGGGTGAAGCCCTTTGATCCCTGGTTGTAATTCTGCAGCAGGGAGGAGACGGCGGCGTTCTGGTTGGAGCCGCCGGTGAGCGAATAGCTCTTGGAGGCGTTGTAATCGGTTTTGCGGTCGAAGACCTGGAAGCCGACGTTGAGAGGCTTGTTGCGCAGATATGGCTCGTTGAAGGCGAAGAGCAGATTGCGGGCGAGACTGCCGGCGTTGGCCTGGACACTGAGGGTTTCGCCGAGTCCGAGGAAGTTGTTGGTTTGATAATTGAGGCCGAGGAAGGCGCCGGAAAGACCGCTGACGCCGCCGTTGAGTCCGATGGAGTTCTTGCCTTTTTCCTGGACCTTGAGGAGCAGATCGACGGTGCCGGCTTCGGTGTTCTGGTGGGTCTCGGAGTCCTGTTCGACGCGCAGAGGATTGAAATAGTCGAGCTGATTGAGGCGCAGGAGGCTGAGCTCCCAGAGGTGGCTGTTGTAGACCTGGCCTTCCTGGAGAAGCAGCTCGCGGCGGATGACGAAGTCGCGGGTAACGGTATCGCCCTGGAACTCGATACGGGAGACGGTGAACTGCTTGCCCTCATCGATGTCAATGTTCCAGGTGACGGTGTGCTTCACGTCGTCGAAGGCGGGGGTTGGGACGGGGCTGAAATTGATGTAGCCGTTCTGGCCGTAGGCCTTGTGGAGGTTCTCGAGGTCCTTCTGGAAGAGGGTCAGGTTGAAGGTTGTGCCGTCTTTTTGAGTAAAGATGGAGCGCAGGGCTTTGACATTGACCCCCGCTTTTACCCCGGTGAAGGTGATTCCGGCGAGGCGATAACGCTCGCCTTCCTCGATGTTCATGTGGATGTCAATGCGCTTGCCCTTGCGGGGGCGGAAGGTGAAGAAGGAAAGGCCGGATTCGTTGCGGATTTTGGTTTCGGGCGAGCCGGTGGGGCCGCCGCGGAGGTAGCCGCGGTCGCGATAAGCCTGACGGACGCGCTCGGTATCCTCTTCCAGCTTGCTGGCGTCGTAGGTGCGGGCGAAGATATTTTCCAGGACGAGGGAGTGAGGGACGCCGATGGGGCGCAGGTTGCGCATGGATTCGCGGAGAATGCGGGAGCTGACGTGCTGGTTGCCGGTGAAGGAGATCTTGCCGACCTTAACGGTGGGGCCTTCCTTGATGATGAAGTTGAGCTGGACGGAAGCCGGAGGGATGGACCTGACCTCGGGGCGCACGATGGCGAACTGGTGCCCATGCTCGGCGAGCATTTCCTTGATGACGGTTACGCCGTGGGCGATACGAGCCGGATCGTACTGGCTTTCCTGGGAGAGCCCGACTTTCTCCTTTTTGAAGCGGTCGAGGACGTCGGACTGGGTGACGGAGTTCAGACCCTTGTAGGTGATGTCGCGGATGGTGGGTTTTTCACGGACATAGACGTCGAGGATAACGCCCTGGGGCGTGTCCTCTTTCTCGATGCGGACGTCTTCGAAGTAGCCGGTGTTCCAGAGGGAGTTGAAATCGCGCTCGACGGTGAGGGGGTCGTAGGTGTCGTTGACATGGGAGAACATGCGCGCCTGGACGGTTTCCTTGGGAATGCGGCGGCTGCCGATGACGCGAATCTCGAGAATTTTCTGGCCGACGTCGCTGGATGCGGCAGGTTGGGTAGCTTCCTGGGCGATGAGGGGCACGGCCGGGAAGAGAGGGGCCAGGAAGAGAACCAACACCAGGGAGCGCCTCAGGAGCCGGCGCAGATTCCTGCATGGTACGTGCGGGGAGCCAGCGCTCCAGGAGATCACGGAAAAAATATGCACACCCTCACTGCTCAAAATCGGGCCGTTCGTTGGGAAAAGGCGATTATATCAGCGCGATTCGCGTGGGGGACGGGTTCGGTCGCGAGTTGAAAGCCGGTGACGGCTGTGTGAGCGGCGCGTGATGCCGGCGGAAACATGGATGGCAACATCATTGCACTCTCCCATCCCGCACGACTGCGCGTGCTGAGGATGTGATCGGGGAGAATTGCGATCAGTTTATCGAATATCGGATCGCATTGGAGTGGACGCGGAAGCTTTGCGAACGTCAACGAGCACGGAATAGAAAACCGGGCCGCCTCCGAGGTCGTTGAGGCGCTGCGAGGTGAGGAGATTGACGTTATGGCCGCCGGCGGAGAGCTTATTCCAGTTGAGGCGCGCGGCTACGACACCGGGACGGACACCGCCGTTGACGTGAGCGCACAACGCGATGCTGCCGCGATCGTTGAAGACGTCGACGGTGTCGCCATCGGCGATGCCGCGAGCGGTCGCGTCGTCGGCGTGCATTTCAAGGACGCCGTTGAAGGCGGACTCCATGGCGCGATGACCGGGGAGATTGGGGAAGGTCGAGTTCATGTAGTTGTCGCCTTTGCGGGGCAGGAACTCGAGCGGATAGCGTTGACGCGCCGCGGTGTGGCGCGACTCGGGGGCGGGGCGGAATCCGGGCAGCGGATCGATGCCCTGGGCGGCGAGGGTGGCGGAGTAGAACTCGATGCGCCCGCTGGGAGTTTCGAAGGGGCCCTCGGCGAAGGGAAGGAAGGGCTGTTTGTCCTGGTCTTCTTCGAAGCGCAGGCGCTGAGCGCCGCCGGCGGCGTGCAGGGTTTCCGCGGTGATGCCGGCCAACCAGGGATGCTGCTTCTCGGGGTCGCGGGAGCGGAGAGCCTGAGCGATAAGGTCGTCTGGGGTGTCGCGGAAGCAGGGCTCGGTGAATCCCATGCGCTGGGCGAGTTGAGAGAAGAGCCAGACGTTGGAGCGGGCTTCGCCAAGGGGCTCGATGGCCTGCTCGGAGAGCTGCACGTAGTAGTGGCCGTAAGCGCCCTGGATGTCCTTGTGCTCGAAGAAGGTGGTCGCGGGCAGGACGATGTCGGCGTAGTCGGCGGTGTCGGTAAAGAACTGTTCGTGGACGACGGTGAAGAGGCCGGGGCGCGAGAGGCCGCACAGGACGGACGCCTGGTCGGGCGCGATGGCGGCGGGATTGCAATTGTAGACGAAGAGCGCGTGAACGGCGGGTCCGTCGTTTTTGTCATTACCAAGTTCGGTGAGCGCGTGGCCGAGGACGGACATGTTGACGATGCGGGCTTCGCGGCCGAGCGGGCTGGCCTCCATGAGGTCGGGGCGCTCGAGGGCTTGTTTGTCCCAGCGAAACGCGCCGCTGGTGGAGAGCTGGAGTCCGCCACCGTAGTGTTTCCATGCGCCAGTGAGTGCGGGCAACATGGCGACGGCACGCGTTGCGGCGCCGCCGTTGTCGCTGCGCTGCACGCCGTAGTTGAGGCGGATGACGGCGGGGGTGATGGTGGCGTAGTCGCGGGCGAGGCGTTCGATGTCGGCGACGGAGATGCCGGTCAGCGTGGAGACGTAATCCGGAGGATATTCGGCGATGCGCTCGCGGAGCTGATCGAAGCCGCAGGTCCAGCGGGCGACGTAGTCCTGATCGAAGAGGCTGTCACGCACGATGATGTGCATGAGCCCGAGGGCGAGCGCGGAGTCAGTGCCGGGATTGATGGGGATGTGCCAGTCCGCGGCGCGGGCGGTGCGCGTCGCGTAGGGATCGAGGACGACGAGCTTTGCGCCGTTGCGGCGAGCTTCTTCGACGAAGGGCCAGAGGTGGACGTTGTTGCCGTGGATGTTGGCGGCCCAGGCGATGATGAGCTTCGCGTTTGGGAAGGCTTCAGGGTCGGTGCCGAGCTTGCGGCCGTAGACGGAGATCAGGGCCTGACCGCCGGTTTCGGAGCAGATGGTGCGGTCGAGCTGCGACGCGCCGAGGCGGTGGAAGAAGCGGCGATCCATGGAGCCGTAGTTGAGGACGCCGATGGTGCCTGCGTAGGAGTAGGGCAGGATGGATTCGGGGCCGTGATCGCGGGCGATGGCGGCGAGGCGGGCGGCGATGATGTCGAGGGCTTCGTCCCAGGAGATGCGCTCGAAGGATTCAGATTCGAGCCCTTGCGGGAGGGAGGTTTTGGGGACGCTGGCGCGTCGGCGCATGGGATAGAGAAGACGGTCGGGCGAGTAGACGCGGTCGAGGTACTTCGCTACTTTTCCGCAGAGAAAACCGCGGGTGACAGGATGCGAGGGGTCGCCGCGGAGACGGGTGGCGCGTCCGGTTTCGTCGATAGTGATGAGAACCCCGCAGGAGTCGGGGCAGTCATGCGAGCAGACAGCATGGACGGTCCGGGGCATAGCGACAGGGTACAGCGTTCAGGGTGCAGGGTACAGAAGAAGCGAGCTGGGAGCCGGGAGCTGGGAGCCGGAAGCTGGGAGCCGGAAGCTCGATTGCCAGGCGGCGGGGGTACCCCCCCTCCCCCTGGGGGTGTGTGGCAAGCCGTTCATTCTTCAGGGATGTTTTAGTACCGTAAATCAGGTATTACCCTCGGAGCCGGTAGCCGGTAGCCGGTAGCTGGGAGCTGGGAGCCGGAGGACGAGCTGGTAGCTCGATCGCGATTTCAAAGAACGCCGTTCATTCTCTTTCGGCCTGGGCCGAAAAGGAAAAAGCTCTGTTCGGACCCGATGGAAACCGGGCGGACAGAACTTTCCGTATTCTTAGCGTAGGAATTTTGCGAGGGCTGATCAAGCAAAATCGGAAGGGTGGATAGTACGGAGGTACCGTGCCGGCAGGAGTAGAGCTTAGGGATTAGAGTTTAGGGATTACGGAAACTTCTGGATAGGCGATCATCCATCCAGAACGGCAGAGCTACCTGCTTTTCGCCTGCTAAGCTGGACTACCGCCTGCACTGTTGTGCTGACAAAAGATGGTACCAGCAACCCTATTTCGCCCAGTTGGAGAAGCGGAACTTGCCCTGGTCCGTGAGATGCGGATAGAACCATTGCTTCTCGGACTCGTGTCAGGCGTTGCAATTGTGATGCTGTTGGGCTGGCTGCTGTTCCGAAGAATGGGCGTTGACTGGTTCGGCAGCCATCTTCGTGATTTGCCCGTCCGCCGTCTCCGATATCTCCTGGCGGCGCGATTCCTGCGCATGGCCTCCGTTGGCTTTTTGGTCGATGTGTGCCTCCGCGGAAGCATGTCGCGGCCGATGGTTTTGCTGTTCGCTTTGCTGTTTGGCCTTTGTGGCCCGGTGGTTCTGTTACTGCGCCACCGGCCTCCGTTTCAGCGATTGCTGTTTGTCGTACCGATGGTTGTTATCCTCTACGGAATCGCCATGCTTCACTGGCACCACGGCGATCTGCCATCATCCTCGGCAGCAGCGGCCTACCGCTTCGACGCTTTCTGCATCTTCGCCACGGCTCTGGCCAGCGCATTCGTGACGACCAAGCACATCAACACGGAGGGAGCTCTTCAGCTTCGCGCGGAAACCGAGCTGCAAGCCGCCCGGGCGGTGCAGCAGGTGCTGATCCCGGACGAGATTCCGAGTGTGCCTGGATTCAAGATCGAGAGCCTGTATCGACCTGCTGGCCAGGTCGGCGGAGACTTCTTCCAGATTCTGCCTGTGGCACGCGGCGGGGTTCTCATCGTCATAGGCGACGTGAGCGGCAAAGGCATGCCAGCCGCGATGACGGTGTCGCTCCTGGTTGGCACATTTCGCACTCTGGCTCATTACACCGCGAGCCCGGGCGAGATTCTGGCTGCGATGAACCGGAGGATGCTGGTTCGGAGCAAGGATGGATTCACGACCTGTCTGGTGATGCGGGCCGATCCGGACGGCGCCCTGACCATGGCCAATGCCGGACATCTACCGCCGTATTGTGACGGCGAGGAGCTGGCCGTCGAAAGCGGCTTACCCCTGGGGCTTGACGCTCAATCGAGCTACGATGAAGCCAAATTCGCATTGAGATCAGGCGCTCAACTCACACTTCTCACAGACGGAGTGGTTGAGGCGCGCTCCACCACCGGCGAGCTGTTCGGCTTCGCACGTGCACAGGCATGGAGCCGGAAAAGCGCCGAACAAATCGTAGAAGCAGCGCGTGCTTTTGGGCAGGACGATGACATCACGGTTGTTACCCTGACTCTGGCCGACCGGACCGCGGTCACGAGTTCGTCGGGCGAAGTGACGGGCGAGAAACCCGAGGCTCCGGGCGAGTGACCAGCAATATGGAATGTACAGTCCGACCCCGTCACGCGAGCGAAAGGTGAAGACGGGGGATTGGTCTGCGCCAATGTATCCGGTCTTTGATTGAGCCGAAGCTCGTGACCTTGATGGAATGCGCTGCACTCTCGTCCTGTCCGGTTTCGCAGCTTCGAAGGCTTTTCCGGTATTACAGGTTTCGAGAGTACCGGGTTCCAGAGTCAAGCGGGAAGAGTGAGTCACCTGCTTCGGAACAAGCCCACGTGTCGTCCCCCATTACGGGCGTTTAACCGGCAAACCGGATGTTTCGCCGGGACTGGATCGTAATGTCCGGATAGGCGACCATACGGCCACAAGCTCGTCTGTATGATTCCGAGTGAGGTGGGCCTTCATGGCAAGAGACATCATTCGAACGCCGAATGCCCCAGCTCCGCCACCGACGTACAGCCAAGCGGTTCGGGCAGCGGGTCTGGTGTTCGTTTCGGGCACGGGGCCGCATCATCCCGAAACGGGGAAAATTGTAGGGGATACGATCCAGGAGCAGACCCGTCAGTGCCTGGAGAATGTGTCTGCCATCCTCAGAGCCGCGGACAGTTCCCTCGAACAGGTCGTGAGTGCCACGGTCATCCTTCTTGAGGAATCGGATTTCGCTGGAATGAATGAGGAGTGGATCAAGTGGTTCCCAGCGAATCCGCCTGCGCGTCAAGGCGCGAAGCTGCCTGTTCGTACCCCCGGCATGCGAGTGTCCATCGCGGCCATTGCCGAAGTATGAGAGAGAGCAGAGCCGGAACCCTGGGGCTACCGAGAATTTCCGTCTGCTGAAAAGGGGCGGGGCTTCATGCATGTCCGATAGGGGCGATGCGCAGTCTGGAAAGATGGATCGGCAACACGGGAATCGGTCGAAACTAATTGGTATGGACCGCCTCCTGTGCTCACTTCTTATAGCCCCGAAGGGCAAGAAGCGGCGGACCATACCATTAGTTTCACGACGGCTGGTGCGCAGGGGCTGAAGCCCGGATGATTTGGGGTTTTTCGGCACGACTGTAAGTCGTGCCCTGACACGGTACGTGGTGCTGCACGGCCGGTTAAACGGAAGTTTCGGGACCAGATGACAGGTCAGGATTCGTTGTATCCCACATCCAGCAAAGACGGGCAGAGCGGTTCGACTCGCCGCCTTCCGCGACTTGCTCAGGCCAAGTTGTGGGGCGCCGGCTTGTCGGGAAACATCCCGACGGCCGACAACACCCCCGGACATCG
>JBEKIN010000151.1:0-10199 GCA_050011735.1 Acidobacteriaceae bacterium
CCCTCCACCGAGACAGCCGCGATCCTCCGCCACCAGTATTCCGAGGATTACGATCCCACCCGTCCCGAGCTGCAGACCACCGCCGCCTCCGAAGGTCCCGCCCGCACCATGGCCGACCTCATCAACGCCTGCCTCCACGACGAAATGCGCCGCGACTCCCGCATCGTCGTCTTCGGCGAAGATGTTGCCGACTGCTCCCGCGAAGAGTACCTCGAGAACAAACAGGTCAAAGGCAAGGGTGGAGTCTTCAAGCTCACCGCCGGCCTCCAGTGCGAGTACGGCTCCGGGCGCGTTTTCAATGCCTCGCTTGCCGAAGCCGCCATCGTCGGCCGCGCCATAGGAATGGCCGTCCACGGACTCAAGCCCGTCGCCGAAATTCAGTTCTTCGATTACATCTGGCCCGCCATGCATCAGCTCCGCAACGAGCTCCCGCTCATCCGCTGGCGCTCCAACGGAGGCTTCGCCGCGCCGGCCGTCATCCGCGTGCCCATCGGCGGCTATCTCACCGGCGGCGCCATCTATCACTCCCAGTCCGGCGAGAGCCTCTTCACCCACACGCCCGGCATCCGCGTCGTCTACCCCTCCAACGCCCTCGACGCCAACGGACTCCTCCGCACCGCCATCCGCTGCGACGACCCCGTGCTCTTCTTCGAGCACAAGCGCCTCTACCGCGAATCCTATGGCCGCGCCCCGTATCCCGGCCCCGACTACGCCATCCCCTTCGGCAAAGCCAAAATCGTTCGCGAAGGTAAGCACCTCACCGTCATCACCTATGGAGCCATCGTTCCCCGCGCGCTCCAGGCCGCCCAGCGCGCATCGCGTGAGTTAGGCATCGAGACCGAGGTCCTCGACCTCCGCACCCTCAACCCTTACGACTGGGAATCGATCGCGACCTCCGTCACAAAGACCAGCAAAGTCCTCGTCGCGCATGAAGACATGATCAGCTGGGGCTACGGCGCGGAAATTGCCGCCCGCATCGGCGAAGAGCTCTTCGACTCTCTCGACGCCCCTGTCCGCCGCCTCGGCGCATTAGACACCTTCGTCGCCTACCAGCCCATCCTCGAAGACGTAATCCTCCCCCAACCCGAAACCATCTTCCAGGCCATCGCCTCGCTGGCGCGGTATTAATCCCTTGTCATCCTGAGGAGCGAAGCGACGAAGGACCTTGTGTTTTCTTTTTTGAGCCGGATGCCGGGTGCCCCACATCTGCCGGGTTTTGGCAGATGTGGGAAAGCGCGTGAGCACCCCGCTTTTTCTCCCATGATCGAAACTTGGAGTACGAACGAATCCGGGTGCCCCACATCCCCGGTGTTGGGGATGTGGGCAAGCGCGTGAGCGCCCGCTTTGGCGTTGTGTCAGGGCAGGACTTTCTTTAGTCATGCCAAAAAGCTGATCGCAGAACGCTACAGGCTACGGGCTACCGGCTACCGGCTGTCTCTACTTCTTCACCGCCCCTAAAATCGCCTTTTGATTCTTCAGAATCTCCTTCTGATTCGTCAGAATCGCGTTCAGCGCCTTCTGGTTCTTCTTAATGTCCGCCTGGTTGGTCAGGATCGCCTTCTGGTTCGCAAGAATCGACTTCTGATTCGCAAGGATCGTCTTCTGATTCGCAACAACTTCGTCTGCCATAATTCCTCTCCATTCTCCCGTAGGAAGTCCAGCGGCCATTGTCTCCTAATCCCCTGTCTTTCCGCGTCTACCCGATGTGGAAATTTTTCTCCATCATCCGATGGAGACACAACGCCGAACGCAGAACCCTGTACGCTGTTTTTGCATGCGCACCATCCCTGTCAAAACCGCTTCTGCCGATTACCCCGTCTTCATCGGCCGCAATCTCTTCGCTCAGATTCCGCGCCACATCCAAAAGTCTGCCGCACGCAGTGCCTTCGTCCTGACTTCGCCCGAAATCTGGGCACTCTGGGGTAAAAAGTTCCTCGCCGCCTTCCCGAAATCCGACGCACCCACCGTCCTCTTTCTTCCCGCAGGCGAGCGCCACAAACGCCTCACTCAAATCGAACGCCTCGCGTCCGAATTAGCCAGCGCCGGCGCCGACCGATCCTCCCTCCTCATCGCCTTCGGTGGCGGCATCATCGGCGACCTTGGCGGATTCCTCGCCGCCATCTACATGCGCGGCATCGACTACATCCAGATCCCCACCACCCTTCTCGCCCAGGTCGACTCCTCGGTCGGCGGCAAAACCGGCGTCAACCTCGCCACCGGCAAGAACCTCATCGGCAGCTTCCACCACCCGCGTGCCGTCTTCGCCGACATCGAGGTCCTCCAAACCCTCCCGGACCGCGAGCTCCGCGCCGGCCTCTTCGAAAGCGTCAAGGCCGGCATCATCCGCGACCCCGCGCTCTTCCGCTTCATGGAGCACAACGCCGCCGCTATCCTCGCCCGCGACCCCGACGCCCTCGAGCGTGTCATCGTCGCTTCCATCCGCATGAAAGCCGGCGTCGTCGCCATCGACGAGCGCGAATCCGCCCTGCGCATGATCCTCAACTACGGCCACACCCTCGGCCACGCCATCGAAGCCGCCACCGGATTCCGCGCTCTCCTCCACGGCGAAGCCATTGCGTGGGGAATGCTCGCCGCGCTTCAGATCGCCCTCGCCCGCAAAACCGTCGGTCCCGATCAGGCCGAGCGTATCGAGCAGACCATCCTCGCCTACGGACCGCTGCCGCCGTTCCGCGCCACGCTCGCCAAACTCCTCGCCGCCGCTGGGCGCGACAAAAAAAATCGCGCCGGAACCCGGCGCTTCATCCTCCCCAAAGGCATAGGCAACGCCATCGTAGTCGAAGACGTATCCGAAGCGGAGTTGCTCACCGCAATCAACGGGCTTCTCGCCCGCGCTCGCAAAGAGTAAGGCCGAGGCCGCGAATCGGCACCCTCGGCCCTGGTTTTTCTGAACGCTGAACGCTGTCTCGTGGTCGACTAGTCGACCGCGAGACTCAGCTGGTGCCTCAAATCCGCGCCGCGCACCCAGAAGATCACGTCTGTCGCGATGTTCGTCGCGTGGTCCGCGATTCTCTCCAGGTTCCGCGAAATCAGAATCGCCGGCAGCGCCTGGTCCACGGTCTCCGGATGCTCCTGGATCACCTTCGTCAGATCGGTAATCGCCACCCGATTCATGCGGTCGATCTCGTCGTCCATGTCGCGCACCGACTCGGCTACCAGCGCATCCCCGTCCAGCAGCGCCTGCACCGCTGTGCGGATCATCACGCCCGCGAAGTCTCCCATGCCGGCGATGTCCACCGGCAGATCGGCCGGATCCTGATCCAGCAGATCGAGCGTCCGGATGGCGATGCTCACCGCCATGTCGCCGATTCGCTCCAGATCGCCGTTGATCTTGATCACCGCCAGGATGAAGCGCAGATCGATCGCCATGGGCTGCTCCCGCGACAGCAGTTCGTACGCCATCTCATCCACTTCGCGCTGCGCCGTGTTGATGGCCGTCTCGTTCTCGCGGACGTACTGGCAGAGGGCCTCATCGCGCTGCAGCCACGCGTCCACCGCCGCCTGCACCGCCTGCTGCGACAGCGCAGCCATGGCCAGCAGCTTGTCCTTCAGCTCCGCCAACTGCAATTGAAAGTGAATCCGAGGCACATTTCCCTCCTGCGCGTCTTCGTCCGGTCGCAGGATGCAATCCAGTCCGCACAAAGAACCAATCTTCGTATTGTGCATCCGCGCAGATAAATTCTTTGCAAATTCTGCGGCTTTTCCATTACTCCGGTGAGTCGCACCTGCGCCGATTCGTTCGACGATCCGTTGCTCCGAAACGTCACGCGCCAAATTCAGCCGAGCTCGCCATCTTCAAGCTCCGCCGCGCTGCTGCTCCGCGCTTCGACGCATCCAGCCAAACTAGCGGATTGCGGACCCAGCCGAGAATCCCACATCCGTAGTAGTCGACGCCGCGCCGTCAACTCACCCCAGCCGCTTCTCGGCTTCCTGCGCCGCCTCGTAAATCTGGTCGAACGACTCCACCGCGTACAGCACCTTCTGCTCTTCCGACACCAAAAACTTCTGCTCCAGCACCTGGTCGAGATTGAAATCCCGAATCTCAGGCTTGCCCTCGATCACGTGCGTCCCCTCGCCGTGCGACGAGATCAGCCCGCTGCCGTACAGCTTCACCTTCCCCTTCTGCCGGATCACTCCAAACTCCACGGTGAACCAGAACAGCCGCCCCATCCGCTCCAGCTTGTCTTTGTCGTGCATCAGCGCCGCGCTCACCCGCCCGTAGTGCTGCAGGAAATCGGCAAATACCGGATGCGCGTGCATCGGCACGTGCCCAAACACGTCGTGAAAAATGTCCGGTTCCGGTGTGTACTCCATCGCCTCGCGGCTCCGGATGTACGTCGTCGTGGGAAACTGCCGCGCCCCCAACATCTCGAAGAATGCATCCGGCGGCAGAAACCCGCTCACCGGCGTCGCATTCCATCCCGTCCGCGGCCCCAGCCTCCGGTTCACTTCCGCCAGGTTCGGAATCGTATCCTCGCGCAGCCCAATTTGTTCAAACCCGTTCAGATACTCCTCGGCCGCGTGTTCCCGCAACTGGGGCATCCGTCGCCGCACCAGCTCCGCCCACACCGCATGCTGCTCGTCGGTGTAAGCGTCCCACTGCTGTTGGATCAGGAACGGCTGAGCCACCGTCAATGGCTCGCCCACGTGCTTCCGCCCCTCTGCTCCAGCCACACCTGGAGGATTCATAGCCACCACCCCCGGCAAAACGTTAGAGAATTTCACCCACCGCGCAGAAATGTCAAATGGCGCGCACTAAAAGCGATGCCGGCGATTCACAGGCGCAGCCTTCAGGGCGCCATCGGAACATCGGCGCCGAAAGATCCCCTCGCCGCATTGATCCAGAGTCTCGCACCGGCAGTTTTGGATCATCCTTCTGAGCAAGCCCTGCATCACTTTGATCCCGTCCATCAAATCGTCGAGTTCCTCAAGCTTTTTTCGCGACAGTTCCTTCCACCGCTCCGCCGCCCGCGTCGTTCCGCGGAAGCCGGCGAACAGCCGCCGGATTTCAGCCAGGGTGAACCCACTCTGCCGTGCCCGCTGGATCACCGCGAGCCGATACAGCACCGTCGTGTCGTAGCGCCTTTGTCCGCCGACTCGCTGGGCAGCGGGAAGCAGTCCGATCTGCTCGTAGTAGCGAATGGCCGACGGCTGCAGCCCAATGCGTCGCGCAACTTCGGAAATGGTCAGCGGAGGCACCGGTGCATAGAGTATGGCATTGGTTCTGCTTTTTGATTGGCAAATCGCCACAACAAAATACCCCTTGCCTTAAAGTCCACTTGAAGTTGTAGCGTTCTCCTAACGCGGCAAGCTCGCCGCCTTAAGGAGAACACCGATGAAGCCATTGAACTGGATCTTGCCGTGTCTGCTTTGGGTAACCGTCACCTGCATTCCCCAGGCGCAAACGCATCTCCCGGACCAATGCGCCACCGAGGCGCTGGCCGCCATAACCGCGTCTCAGCCTCCCGCCGGAGAAACGGACAGCACCCTCTCCGCGCAGCGGGAAAAGCGCGCTCTCCAGATTCTCTTCAAATCCCTGCAGAACCATGTCGTCTCAGCAGCCGATGCCATGCCTGCCGACAAATATGGATTTGCGCCAACCGACGGCGAATTCAAAGACGTGCGGACCTTCGGCCAGCAGGTGAAACACCTCGCCGCTACCAACCACATCCTCGCTGCCGCCGCATTGGGAGAAGCGCCGCCCACCGACGCAGGCGACGAGACAGGACCAGAAACCGTACGGACGAAGGCTGAAATTCTCGACTACCTGAACAGCTCTTTCGCCCATCTCAGCAAGGCGGTCGACGCAATCGGCGATTCCAGCATCGCTGTCCGGCCTTCTCCCATTTCGCCCCTGTCCGCGACTACGGTAACCCGCCTGTCGCTCATTGTTGAGGCGCTGGTTCACGCCTTCGATCATTATGGGCAGATGGTCGAGTACCTGCGCATGAACGGCGTGGTCCCGCCAGCCAGCCGCCCGTGATGCAGGACTCCGGCAGCCTCACGCGGCGAACAGCTTTCGGATTCCGAACAAGCCGAAAATTGACCACAATTCACTAATTCCGATCAAACGGCGGCAAAGAATTCAGTTCCCCATCCCACGCCTTTGGCCTATGCTGGTGAAACCCCCATCTGGAAGATATGCGTCCAGACAGTCTCGAAAGCCCCGTCTCCGGTCAGACCCCAGTGCGTCCTCCGGTAACGGATGAACGGATTGCTGACCGCGTTTCTGCGGCACCCTGAGAATCGCCTGGAATAAGAAAAGGGCCACGGCTATGAATCGATCGTCTCTTCACACCACGATGTTGCTCATAGGAGCGCTGTCCTTGTCCTGTGCCCCGTCGCACGCGCAGAGCGCATCCGGATCACCTTCCAAGTCCGGCTCTTCGAGTTCCTCAGGGCAAACCTCGGCTACAGAAGCCTCCAACAGCCCCTTCTCCATTGAGACCGAGATGTTCACCTACAAGGCGGTCGAAGAGAACAGCCAGGTCATCGCCTGCGACATCGCCCGCTATCTTTTCCAGGGAGACGTCACCGAAGCTCCTGCCGGTTCCCACGCACCCTGCGCGATCAGCAACCCCGCGCAGTCCACTCCCGGCATCGTCATCATCTCCTCCGACAGTTCCCTCATCTCCGATTTCCAGCTATGGCGCGCCGACATGGCAACCATGAGCGCTCTTGAGTCACGGGCCAACGATGTCTGCGTTGCCCCCGAAGCGAAAAGTGAAAATGGCCAGGAGACTCCCGCCCAGCCGCGCATGAAATCGCGAGGCCTCACAAGTGGTGGCGGCCTGGCGGGCACGGCCGCGGCACTGGCCAAACTCACGCCGCAGGGCGCTGCCATTGGAGCCGCGCTGGAAATGTTCAGCAGCAGCCAGACGGTCACGTCCGTGGTCGGTACAGTGCAGAATCCAGCCCTGCTGAACGAAGTCGCCCGCGAACTTCGCTCCCTCAACGTTCTCGTCCTGGTTCCGGAGCTTTATAACCCCAACGCTCTCGGCGCCACCGACTACACCAATTCGCCGTACATGCAGAATCTGGGCGGCTTTTACTCCTCTTACGAAAAATGCACCAGGGCAAAAGCCGGAGCCACCGAGAACTCGCCCGAAGCCTCCAGCATCGACGGCGTCATCGGCGCCATGGATACCTTCCTGAAAGCGGTTCTGGCCGCCCCCGCAGCAGGACCCGCTCCTGGCAACCCTGCCGACAAGACAGCCGAAACTCAAACGCCCCCACCTTCCCACCTCGCTGCCGTCCTGGCCGCGGATGAAGTGGCGAAACAAATGGGCTTCACCGGCAACGGAGCCAGCGGCGCCAGCGCAACCTGGCAGCACGTCCTATGGCTCAAGGCGCTGGAGTCCGGTGGCTCGGTTAACCGGCAAAGCAACCTCTTCGGAACCAAAATCACTTTTGGCGGCGGCGCGGTCGACACCTATTCCGTCTTCCGGCTGAATGGGCAGCTGGTCTGCTCCGGAAACGTCTTCAACTTCCAAAGCCCGGTGCGCACCAAAGATCTGCAGAAAACCTTCCGCGCAGCGCCTGAAGACAATCCCGCCAAGCGCTCCATGCTGCACAGCACCTGCGCCATGCTGCCGCCCTCATGAGTTGAGCCGTTTTGCGGGCGTGAGCGCAGCGGGAGCCCGCAGGCGAAATCTTGAGCCGGTTAGCGGGCGTTTGCGCCCGCAGGCGAAATCCTGAGCGCAGCGAAGGACCTGCTTTTGCTGCCTTCTGATGCTTTTCCCTATTTTTTCTTCTTCGCCGCCACCTCAGGCGCCTTCTGCTGCGGCGCCTCCACCGGCGGCAAATCGTAGACCTCGATCGCTCCGTTGCGCAGGACCGCGAACCGCGTCCCGTCCGGTGAGAGCGCCACATTCTGCCCCGCTGTCAGCACCGGCGTCACATCCCTCACCATCACCAGTTTCCCGCTCTCGGTGTCATACACGCCCACTATCTGCCCCGTGATGTCCTCCGGATACAGCGCGTCAAACGTCGAAATCGGTCTGCTCACCGCGATCGACTCATACGCGAAGCGGCTTCCGTTCTCCGCCGTATCGAACCAGGCCCACACGTAGCGGTTCTCCCACCGATCCCGCCACAATTGCCTGCCATCCATCGAGATCACGTCGATTTGGTGATCGCTCCCGTCCAGATAGCACCCCTCCAGCAGCACTACCGTCGCGCTGAGCGGCTTGACCGACGGCCGGCACGACGACCTCACCTGCGCCACGAGCTTCGGATCGCCGTGGAAGGGAACGTCACGCATCACCCAGTAGCCCGGCAGTTTCCCCTCCAGCATGTCCAGCAGCCCATTGCCCATCAGCGGCAAAAGCACCGGCGCCTGACCATCGGTCTGGGCAATGGGCGTCTTCGATTCCGCCGCCAGCACCATCACCTTCACCGGCTGTCCCGATCCCAGATGCCGCGGCTCGGAGGCTTCGGCCCGCAGCTTCGCCGAATCGTCCGTCTCCACCACCACCATCCGGCGATCGGGCGAGACCTGAACGTCCCTAATGCGCTCGCTATAGTCCAGCCAGGGCTGCAACTCGAGCGACTGATCGGCCAGGAACAGAGAATCGCGCCGCCGCACCAGGAACTTTCCGCCCGCGAACGGCCACAAATACGGTCCACGGTCGTGCATCCGCCATTCCGCCTGATGCACGGCCTTGCCCGTGCTCAGGTCCAGCACCATTGCGCGGATCTGCTGGTCGTCGTCGTCCGCAGGATCGTTCGGCACCCGGTTCAGCAGCCCGCCAACGCGAAACGTGAACATCAAATGGTCGTCGTCGAAGAACCCCAGAGCCGCAGAGGACAACCGGTAGGTGAGATAAAACCCTCCTGGCGGCAAATATCCCAACGGCGCCACCTCGATGCGCACAGCGGGCTGCAAGTCCGTCGCTGGCGCCTGTGCCGGCTTCTTCTCCGCCCACAACGCCAGCGCGCACAGCGCCGCCATTGCCGCCACACCCGCCAGTTTTCCGTCCGCCGCTCGCGCCATGAGGTCCAGCATCCATTCTTCGCACCTTGCGCCTTCCAGAGCAAATCCCACGCCTCGAAGGTCCAATCGCGGCCTGAATTTGAATGCTCGCCCGCCCGCATTTGACGGCGCGCCGCATTGTGCGTATAAAACGTTGTCTGTAGAGTGCAGAGTAGACGCCGCGTGCCCCGGCTGCGTCTCCGAGGCAGATTGCTTATGGCCCGAATGCAGGAAGCACGCGAAACATCCACGGCTCGCCGCTCGCCCCGCTCCGCCGCGGCAAAATCCGGTCCCGCCGGTGAAAGCGCTCGTCTCCTTCAGGAGTATCAAAACGCCCTCCAGTTCATGCAGCAGGGCAAGTTCGAGAAGGCCCGCGTCATCTTCGAAAAGCTCTCGCGTGAGGCGCCGCCGGAAATCATCGAGCGCTCCCGCGTCTATCTCAGCGTCTGCGCGCGCAATTCCGCCGAGTCCTCGCTCAGCTTCAAGACTCCTGAAGAGCAGTACGACTACGCCGTCTCCCTGCTCAACTCCGGAAACTTCGAAGAAGCCCGCGACCAGTTTGAGGCCATCCTCGCCAGTTCGCCGAAGGCTGACTTTGCCCACTACGGCATGGCCCTGCTCAACAGCATGACCGGCCAGGCCGAAGAAGCGCTCGAACATCTCAGCCGCGCCATCGAACTCAATCCCTCCAATCGCATCCAGGCGCGCAGCGATCCCGACTTCGTCGATATGGCCGACGATCCCCGCTTCACCGAGCTTCTCTACCCGGAAATGGGCTGACCGGTCCTTGCCCGCACCCCTCGCGACTGGTTTAGACTCGTACGCGTAAGCACTTCTACGATTCGGTGACTCTTCCTACCGCGAAATCCACGCCTTCCGCAGGCCTGCGCGTCGTCGCCATTGGCGGAGGAACAGGCCTCTCGACCCTTCTGCGCGGATTGAAGCTTCGCGTCCCTCACGCCAGCGGCCTCCACACCCCGTCCGATTCCACACCGTTCATCGCCGACCTCACCGCGGTCGTCACCGTCACCGACGACGGCGGTTCCAGCGGCCGCCTGCGCCGCGACTTCAACATGCTGCCTCCTGGCGACCTGCGCAACTGCATGGTCGCGCTCTCTGAAGACGAACGCCTCATCTCCCAGCTCTTCCGACACCGCTTCCGCAAAGGCGGCGAACTTGGCGGCCACAACTTCGGCAACCTCTTCAT
>JBEKIN010000152.1:0-10193 GCA_050011735.1 Acidobacteriaceae bacterium
AGCAACAGGTGAACCAGCGCTGTATGCTCCTCAAACTTAGCGCTTTGGCTGTTGATCGAGATTTGATGGAAAAAAGGCTTGCTGTGCATTGCGGGTGGTTGCGGCAAGCGAGTTTAGTTCACGCTGGCTCCAGAGCGTTTTGCAACGACACGTCCGAATTCTGGGGCAGCAACACGGTTTTGGGAGGCAACAAATGATCTCTACGATAGACAGAAACCGGAATTTCCTCAGCCGGTGCTTCGCGCTGGTCATGCTGCTGATCGTGCCGGCGTTCTTCGCTGCGCGGGTAAACGCGCAAAACGACACTGCCCAGATTCAGGGTTCGGTCGCCGACTCCTCCGGTGCGGTCATCGCCGGTGCGACGATCACCCTTACGAATATCGATACAGCCGCCCAATTGACGGCCACCAGCGACGGTGGCGGCAGCTTCGCCTTCAACGCCGTGGTCCGCGGGCACTACACCGCGCGCGTGACTGCCCATGGGTTTGAAACCGAGGTTCAGGATCTCACCCTGGACGTCTCGCAATTGCAGGCCCTCAACTTCAAGCTGAAGGCCGGAGCGGGCAGCACCACCGTGACCGTTACCGGAGCCGCCCCTCTGGTCCAAACCGAGGACTCCTCCTTATCGACGGTGGTCAACGACCGGCAGCTGGTCGATCTGCCCCTCAACGGGCGCAACTTCAGCCAGCTTGCGCTGCTCTCCCCTGGGGTAACCCGCGGCGCCTACGGCGGCATCCTGCAGGGCACCGGCGGCAACGCCGAGCAGCTGCGCTACGGCGATACCGGCGGCATTGCTCTCACCGCCAACGGTCTGCGTCCTCAGGCAAACAACTACCTGCTCGATGGCGTCGACGATAACGAAGCACTGGCCAACGGTATCAACGTGTGGCCGGCCATTGAAGCGACCTCGGAATTCCGCGCTATCGTCGGTCTGGCTCCGGCAGAGTTCGGGCGCGCCGGCGGCACCATCGTGGAAGCTTCGACCAAGTCCGGCACGAACGCGATCCACGGCTCGGCTTTCGCCTTCTACCGCGACAGTATCTGGGGCGCGAATCCGAACTACTTTGGCGGCACTCCCACCAATTCTCACCGCGACCAGTTCGGTTTCAGCCTCGGCGGCCCGATCATCAAAGACAAGCTCTTCATCTTCGGTGACTATCAGGGGTTGCGCCAGGCTCTGCCGTTGGATTTCTACGTTTCGAGCGTCCCCACGGCCAAGATGCGGACCGGAGACTTCTCCGAGCTGCTGACTGAAGGCCTGACGGTGGTCCCGACGGTGTCGGGCGGAAGCGCCTACAGCCCCAGTGGCTGCGCCGCATTCCTTGGCTTCCACGGCAGCTACACCACAACCGCCCAGCTGAACGCCAGCCTCGACAACGGAGCCATTTTCGATCCGACGACCTGCGCGCAGTTCGGACTGAATGCCGGCGGCGCGGTCATCGGCGCGGAAAACGTGATTCCCACCGCCCGCCTCAACAAAGCCGCTGTCAACTACCTCAATGCATTTCCGGCCGCCAACCACACCAGCACCAATGTGCTGAATAACTATGGCCGGGAGCAGTTTGACACCAAGCGCTACAACGATTTCGACGTCCGCCTGGATTACAACGCGTCCGCGAAAGATATCCTCTTTGGCCGCTACAGCTATCAGATGGATAACGACACCAAGGACACTCGCTATGCGGGTCTGCCCTCTGGGTTCGGTTCCGGCGACAACAACACCCACCCCCGCGGCGTGGCCTCAGGCTATACGCACGTGTTTGGGCCCAACGCCGCCAACGAATTTCGCTTCGGTTACGAGCGGCCGTACTACAGCTACATCAACCCCTTCGAGGGCGAGCCCTTCTCCGCCAATCTCGGCATCCTGAATGCGAACCGTAATTCCCTGCTGGGCGGCGGTGCGCTGATCGGCGGCAATGACGGCGAAATTGGTTACACAGGAGACGGCGGTCCGTACGAGGTACCGCAGCATGGCTTCCAGTGGCTCGATACGGTCAGCTGGACCCACGGCAAGAACACTTTCAAATTCGGCTCCAACATCATGTTCCGCGAAGTGGACTTCTTCCAGGGCGACTATCGCTCCAAGGGTTTCTTCAACATTGCGGGCAACGGGGCTGACTATACCGGCTACGAGATTCCCGAACTACTCGCGGCCTTTGTCGACAATTACTCCATCGCCAATCCTCTGGGCTACTATCACACCCGCAGCTTCGAGAACGGCTTCTTCGGCCAGGACGACTGGAAAGTCATTCCGCGGCTGACCCTGAATCTTGGTCTGCGCTATGACGTTCTCACCTGGCCCTATGAAGAAGACAACCGGCAGTCCAACTTCAACATCGCCAGCGGCCAGTTGCTGGTGGCCGGTGTCGGCAGCAACTCGCGCAGTCTCATCAATACCAACTGGGGCAACGTCGGACCTCGGGTTGGTTTTGCCTATGACATTTTCGGAGACGGTAAAACATCGCTGCGCGGCGGATACGGAATCTATTACTTCCTTGACCGCGGCGGCGTAGGCAACCAGCTCTCCGACAATCCCGACTTCAACGGAGCGTCCTCCTATCCCAGCAACCAGGGATACCGCGTCACCTTTACCGGGCAGAACTTCCCCATCAAGACTCCGCCCGACAACCTGAACACGGATGCGACCGCGCCGCTGCCATCGGCCAACTTCGTCGTTAACGAAGCGGATCCGACCAACGTATCGGTCATCTCCTACCCGGAGAACAACAAGAACTCCATGCTGCAGGAGTATTCACTGAGCATGCAGCGCCAGCTCGACAAGCAAACCGTGCTGACCGTGGCCTGGATGGGCACCAAGCAGGATCACCTCTTCAACACCGACGTCTACACCGCGCCTCAGCTCGGGACCGGCTACCAGTTCTTTGACAGCGGCACCGGCGTCACCACCAATCGCGGCCTGGGTGTCACGCTCAACGAGGACAACGGCACCGGGCGCTACAACGGCCTGCAGAGCAAGGTTGAACGCCGCATGTCCAACGGCCTGCAGCTGATCGGCACCTACACCTGGGCTCACGCGCTGGACAATTCCACCGGACCGTGGTCGCCAACCAGCGGCAGCGGCACCATCTACACCACCGCTGCCGGTCCGCAATTCAGCCTGAATCGCGGGAACACCGGAGACGACCAGCGCCAGGCCTTCACCTTTGCGGGGATTTGGGATGTGCCGGTGGGCCGTGAACGCCAGTTCGGCGGCAGCATGAACCGCGGGCTCGACGAAGTTGTGGGCGGATGGGAACTCGATCCGTTCATCTTCCTCGGTACCGGCACGCCGATCGATCTGTCCGTGAATAACTCCGCGGGCGGCGTCTTCAGCCGTCCCGATCTGGTCGGCGATCCGCACTTCGGAACCACGAAGAAGAACGGCGAGGTCTATCTCTTCAACGCAGCGGCCTTCGCTATTCCTGCCACCAATTCGTCCGGAATCTACGATCGTCCCGGAACCGTCTCTCGTAATGAGTTCTACGGTCCCGGTTACGACTCCGTCGATCTGGCGCTGCACAAGGTCTTCACCGTCACCGAACGCGTGAAGCCCGACTTCCGGGTGCAGGCCTACAACCTCTTCAACCATCCGCAGTTCGAGGGCGCCAATAACACCAACATCAGTACTTATTTGGTGGGTGGAACGCCGAGCGGCCTGGGCGAAGTGGGCCAGAGTCTGCGTCAGGCCAGCGAGCGCGAGCTCGAGATGGCTTTGCGCATCACCTTCTGACCTGTCGTGTTGTGTGCGCCACGGCGTGGCCTCCCGCCGTGGCGCAGATTCTCCGCACATTTCCGAGACCGACTAGCCTGAACCAGCGAAAGGTGATGCCATGAACGGCTCCGGGAGGCTGCTTGCTCTTGCTGCCCTGATGCTCGCCTGCGCCGGATCTGCCTCGACGGCGATTGCCCAGGGAGCGGACAACCCGCTGCCGCCCTGCTCCCCGGCAGACGCTACCGGCGCACCGTGTATCGACAAAGTCGATCCGCCCAGCTGGTGGATCGGCTTGCCCTCCCCCATGCTCCTTTTGCATGGCGCCCACCTCACTCGGGCCAGGTTCTCAGTCACCGGCAAGGGCGTGTCCATCACTCAATCCGAGATCATGGCCAACGGCCACTACGCCTTTCTCTGGCTGGCCGCCCGTGGCGCCGAGCCCCAGCCCATCCGCATTCGTGTCACCACCTCCGCCGGAACCGCCGCGGCGCCGTTCCGTCTCGAAGCACGCATGCCCGCCGCACATGCCGGATTCTCCGCGTCGGACGTGATGTACCTCATCATGACCGACCGCTTCGCCGACGGCGATCCGTCCAACGATCCTCAGCCTTCCGAGCGGGAGCTTCCGCGCGGCTGGCATGGCGGCGATTTCCGCGGAGTTGAGCAGCATCTTGACTATCTCCAGCAGCTCGGCGTCACCACCCTGTGGACCACCCCTGTCTATGACAACGATGGCGGAACCCAGGCCTACCACGGCTACAGCGCGACAGATCTCTATCGCACCGATACGCATTTCGGTTCCTTAGCTGATCTGCGCCATTTGTCCGACGCGCTGCATCGGCGGGGAATGAAACTGGTTCTCGACACCGTGCCGAATCACCTGGGCGCCATGCATGCGTGGGCGGCCGATCCGCCCACGGCAGACTGGTTCCACGGAACCCGCGCCGACCATCGCATCGCCAGCGACAGGTTTCAGTCTGTCCTCGACCCCCACGCAACCCCCGACCAGCGCCGCGATGTCACGGAAGGCTGGTTCGCCAACGTGCTGCCCGATCTCAACCAGGAGAATCCCCTCGTCCGCCAATACCTGATTCAGAATGTGATCTGGTGGGTGGAGAACACCGGCGCCGACGGACTTCGTTACGACACGTTCCCCTACGTCGGACGCTCCTTCTGGCAAGCTCTCGATCAGGAACTCCATGAGCTCTATCCGCACCTGACCACCGTGGGCGAAATATTCAACGGCAGCCCGGTGGTCACGTCGTATTTCGCCGGAGGGGTGGTCCGCGAAGGCATCGACACCGGACTGTCGACGCCGTTCGACTTCCCGGCCTTTTTCGCGCTGCGCAACGCGCTTTCCCATCGTGACGAGCCTGCTGCCGGGCGGGCGGGCCACGACGGCATGCTGGCTCTCGAAGATGTGCTGAGCGAGGATTGGCTCTATTCACACCCGGAGCGGCTCGTGATCTTCATCGGCAATCACGACACCGGGCGCTTTCTCAGCCAGCCGGGCGCAACCGTAGCCGATCTCAAACTCGCCTTCGCGCTGCTCGCCACCCTGCGCGGCATGCCGCAGATTTACTCCGGCGACGAGATCGCGATGCGCGGCGGCGACGACCCTGACAACCGCCACGATTTCCCCGGCGGATTTCCTGGCGACACGCAGAATGCCTTCGCGGCTTCCGGAAGAACGCCGGAGCAGTCCGATGTCCACGACTGGGTCGCATCGCTCTTCCAGTTCCGGGGCCATCACCCCCCGCTGGCGAACGGCGAGCAGCAGGATCTTTTTGTGGACCCATCGGCCTTCGTCTTCGTGCGCACGCCCGATTTGAAGAAGGGGTGCGGCGCCGGGAGCGGCGAACACTACCTGGTGGCCGTCAACGCCTCCGATCAGCCCCGCGAACTAAAACTCCAGTTGAGCCACACCGCCCTCGATGGCTGCAGCGCTTTCACCGGAGAGATTGGATCATCGGCTGTCCTTCACGCGGTTGGCTCGGAGCTCACAATATCGTTGGGACCGAAGCAGGCGGAAATTCTCGAAGCCCGCTAGGGAACGTCTGATGAAGTCCCTGTTTTGAAGGGGCACCGCTTCACAGCTTGCGGAAAAACTCGGTTTTGTATCAGGGCACGACCTGAGCCTGCCCTGAGCGAGTCGGCGCAGCCGGCGTGTCGAATGGGTGCCATAAAGCTCGCAAAGAGAAGTGGGCTTCAGCCCCTGCGGCCGTTTTCAGGAGGCACGGCTTCACAGCTTGCGGAAAAACTTAGTTCTTTGAAGGGGCACGGCTTCGAGCCGTGCCGTAACCGCAGCACAATGAATCCGGCTTTAGCCGCTGAGGGATGGTTTTCTTTTCTTTCACCGGCTTTTTCCGCAAGCTGTTCAGCCGTGCCGTAATCCGCAGCAGGAAAAATCAGGTCTTTGTACCAGGGCACGACTTTACTCAGCCTGCGGAAAAACCCTTGCTTCCCCCGGCCAGGTTCACCCCACAGCAAGCAGCGTAAGGTCACAGCCGGTGCTGCCGGTACAACTGAGTTCCGGACCTCAAATCTTCAGTACTGTCTCTGGAACCAAAACGGCACGCCATCCGTCCCGTCTCCGCTTCGCTTGGGCAAACTGGCGCCAGGCGCCAGGGCACGGCTTCAGCCCCTGCGGGGTTGGTTCACTGCTCTATCAGAGCCTTCCTGGCACGGAACTTCCGCGTCGTCCCGGTGGGATATATTGTTCGCGACGCGAATTTGAGCGCACGCGACCTTCTATGTCTCTTCCCCTGTCATCCCACGCTGGTAAGAAATGGAGTCGTGGAGTTCGCCTGCTTCTCCGCCCGCTGGTTGCTCCGACCCTCCTGCTCACAACCATCTTGATGTGGCCGGTCTGCGGCTTTGCTCTGGGCCAACCCCAGATCGTCAAGCCGGCGCCTTCTCAGGGCAGCTTCACCCTGGCCAACGCGGGAACAGTGGCGAAGCTCTGGGTCGACCCCAGTGACTGGCCCGGCGTCATCCGCGCCGCGCACGACCTGCAGGCGGACCTCCACCGCGTCACGGGCTCGGACGCGGCATTCAGCGAAGTCGCCAAGCCGCCTGCCGGCGAAGTAATCCTGATCGGCACCATCGGCAAGAGCGTTGTCATCGACCGCCTGATTCGCGAACGAAAAATCGACGTCAGTGAAATTCGAGGCAAGTGGGAATCGACGCTTACCCAGGTCGTTGCGCATCCCCTGCCCGGCCTCACGCGTGCCCTGGTCATCGCGGGCAGTGACAAGCGCGGCACTATTTTCGGCATCTACGACCTCTCCGAGCAGATTGGCGTCTCGCCCTGGTACTGGTGGGCCGACGTACCCGTTGAAAACAAAGACGCGCTCTATGTCGAATCCGGACGCTGGATTCAGGGTGAACCGGCAGTGAAATACCGCGGCATCTTCCTCAACGACGAGGCTCCTGCGCTGACGGGTTGGGTCAACGAGAAGTACGGCGGCTATAACCATCAGTTCTACGTAAAGGTCTTCGAGTTACTGCTTCGGCTGCGCGCCAACTTCCTCTGGCCGGCAATGTGGAACAGCTCCTTCGCGGCCGACGATCCGCTGAACGCCAAACTAGCCGACGAATACGGCATCGTGATGAGCACCTCCCACGAGGAGCCGATGATGTGCGCCGAAAAGGAGTGGAAGCGCACCGACGGCCCGTGGAATTACGTCACAAATTCGAAGAGGATCGACGACTTCTGGCGCGGCTGCATGGAGCGCGACAAGAATTACGAGCAGGTCGTTACCCTTGGGATGCGGGGCGTCAATGACACGCCGATGTCCGCCTCAGCCAACACCGAGCTGCTGGAAAAGATCGTCGCCGACCAGCGCCAGATCCTGAAGGAGACCGTTAATCCGGATCTGGACAAGGTTCCTCAGGTGTGGGCGCTGTACAAGGAAGTGCAGGGCTACTACGAAAAGGGGATGCGCGTTCCCGACGACGTAACTCTGCTTTGGAGCGACGATAACTGGGGAAACCTGCGAAGGCTGCCGACCGAAGAAGAGCGAAAACGCCGTGGCGGGGCCGGGATTTATTACCACTTCGACTATGTGGGTGGGCCGAGGTCGTATAAGTGGCTGAACACAAACTACGTGCCGAAGATATGGGAGCAGATGAACCTCGCGCTGCAATATGGCGCGACACGCATCTGGGTCGTGAATGTTGGAGACCTGAAACCCATGGAGTTTCCCATCGAGTTTTTCCTTACCATGGCGCGGAACCCGGAGCGCTGGGGCAAAGACAACCTGCAGGAGTTCACCCGACTGTGGGCGGAGCGCGAATTTGGCCCCGATCATGCCGACGAGATCGCCGATCTGGTTTCGCAATATACGAAGTTCAACGGCCGCCGCAAACCCGAGCAACTGGAACCGGACACCTTCAGCTTCATCCATTTCGACGAAGCCGAACGAGTCTGGGATGCGTGGAAATCCCTCACCGATCGCGCCGAGCGGGTTAACCAGGAGCTTCCCGAAGATCGCCGCGCCGCCTTCTTCGAGTTAGTCCTGTATCCGCTCAAGGCGTCGGCCATTGTGAACGAGCTATACATTACCGCCGGCAGGAATCACCTCTATGCGGCGGAGGGACGAGCCAGCGCCAACGAACTGGCCGACCAGGCCCGTGCGCTGTTTGCCGAAGATGCCCAGCTCAGCGACGAATACAACCACAAGCTGCTCGATGGCAAGTGGGACCACATGATGGACCAGACCCACATCGGCTACACCTTCTGGAACGAGCCTCCGGTGAATGCGATGCCAGCGGTGACTGAGGTTCAGCCGCTCTCGGGTCCGCATATGGCGGTCGCGGTCGAAGGCACTCCGTTCGTCGCCGCGGGGCCGTTTCCGCCCTTAACGCTGCCCACTTTCGATAACTTCAATCGCCAGACTCGGTCGATCGACGTCTTCAATCGCGGAAACCAGCCGTTTGCATATACAGCCTCAACAGATCAACTGTGGATCAGGCTCAGCTCGTCTTCCGGTGAGGTCGTAACTGATCAGCGCCTCCAGGTGACCGTCGACTGGGCGGCGGTTCCGCTGGGAGAGGCTTCGGGCGCCGTCCTTATCCAGCAAAAAGAAGGACCCGCCGTGACGGTGCGAGTCCAGGCGCTAAATCCCTCAACGCCCTCACGAGACAGCCTTGAGGGATTTGTGGAGGCGAGTCATTATGTCTCGATTGAAGCCGAGCATTTCACCAACAAAACCGTCGCTGGAGACGTGCACTGGGACAAGATTCCCGGCTTCGGCGAGACGCTTTCCGGAATGACCGTCTTCCCTGTCACCGCCGCGAGCCTCGAACCTCCCCAACCGGCGCCCACGCTTGAGTACAAGATGCATTTCTTCGACAGCGGAAAGTGTGAGGTGGAGACAACGCTTGCGCCGACCAACAATTTCGTCCCGGGACGCGGTCTTCGCTTTGCCATCTCTTTCGACGATCAGCCGCCGCAGGTCGTCGATGCGCTCACGGATAACTCTCAAAAGGTCTGGGAGGAAGCGGTCAGCGACGGGGTCCGGAAAGTTACAACAACACTGACGGTCGACACCCCGGGCTATCACACTTTGAAGATTCGAATGGTCGATCCCGGCGTCGTTCTCGAAAAGCTGGTTGTCGGCTTTGCGGATCCAACGGCGAGATTCCCGGGAGCTGCCGGTGCCAGGCAACCTATGATCCCTGCAAGCTATCTTGGGCCCCCGGAAAGTTACTACCGTATAACATCGTCTCCGTCGGAGAAATAACTCAAGCAGCCCACTCACCTGAAGCTCATCGCCCATGCGACGGGTCAGGCGACCGGCTCACATTCATATCGATGTAGGTCTGCCCGGAATGCGGTAAGTCCGGCGCATAACATCGCCCATCGGCAGCATAGGTCTGTTGGCAGGCAGCAGTATCTTCAGGCCGGCGCGGCGACTGCGCGTATTGCCATACCAAAGCGTTTGCGGTTCCACTTTTCGCGGGATCGAACCCTTTCGCGGGCGCCACGCAGCCTGGAGCTGGAGGGCACTGGTCGTTCCACACCCAGAGCTTTGCCTCCGGGAAGCGGGCCTCGATGTCCTGCGCTGTCGACATCGTCTTTGAACCTGAAGCCACAGCAATCGCCGAGCAATAAACCCCAACCCTATATTCTGAGTGACCGATCGCCGCGATCCATGCGCTGATATACCCAGCCTGCTCGGGCAACAGGCTGCCGCCTTCTTCTTGATCGAGAAAGATAATCGCGCCCGCGCGAAAACCTTCCTGCTTTGCGGCAGCAATAGCGGTAGATGCATCGGCTCTCCCCAGCCCGGCTGCGTCCTGGTTCTTCAGCTGAGCATCCAGGCGGCCGTTGAACAAAATCAAAAACCCGAGGCCCGCCGCCCGCACCACCCCACGCTTCCCTGCCCAAGGATTGTTACTCATGCCCGGCGGGTTATTGAGCCAATAACCCGCGTAACTAAACGTCCGGTGTAGTGCAGGCAACAGATCCTCACCC
>JBEKIN010000153.1:0-10153 GCA_050011735.1 Acidobacteriaceae bacterium
ATGTCGGCCGCATGGCCGTCATTCAGGATCCCGCCGGCGCCGTCTTCGCCATCTTCCAGCCCGGCCACCACCACGGCGTTCGCGTCTACGCTGAGCCCGGCGCGTTCTGCTGGGTCGATCTCCAGACCCCCGACCGCGATCGCGCCGCAAAATTCTATGGCTCTGTCTTCGGCTGGGAATTCACCCTCGGCAAAGACAACGACCCCAACGGCTACCTCCACATCAAGAATCACGGCGAATTCATCGGCGGACTCCCGCCCTCGCGCCACTTGCAGCCCAACGTCCCGCCCCACTGGTTGGCCTACATCCAGTCCGCCGACTGCGAAGCCCAGACCGCGAAGGCCGCCCAGCTCGGCGCAAAGGTTCTCGTCCCTACCATGGCCATTGAAGGCACGGGCCTCTTCTCCGTCGTCGCCGATCCCCAGGGAGCCGTCTTCGCCCTCTACACGCCCACTCATTGAGGAAGTGCCGCTAATACCTTCGCCGCGTCCAGGAACCTCCTCGCTCGATCAACCTGCGGGTAGATGTCAGCACCGTTTCGAACCCGCTACTATATCGAGTGGATGCTTCCCCTCCGCGCATTTTCCCTGGCCGCGCTCCTCGCAGCAGCCGTCCCGTTCGCCGTTACCGCCGCCCCCGGAAATAGCGCCGCCTCCGGCCCAATCCGCTTCGTTGACATCACTCAAAAAGCCGGGATCCACTACGTCCACAACAACGGGGCCTTCGGCAAAAAGTTCCTCCCGGAAACCCTTGGCCCCGGCGTCGCCTTCATCGACTACGACAACGACGGCTGGCAGGACATCTTCATCGCCAACGGAACCGGCTGGCCCGGCCATCCCGGCCACGTCTCCACGCCCGTCCTCTACCACAACAACCACGACGGCACCTTCACCGACGTCACAAAGAAAGCCGGCCTCGCCATCCCCATGTACGGCATGGGCGTCGCCGTCGGCGACTACGACAACGACGGCTACGACGACCTATTCGTAACAGCGTATGGACAGAATCACTTATTTCGTAACAATGGCAATGGCACATTCACCGACGTCACGAAAAAAGCCGGCCTGATCGCCTCTCCCGAACTCAGCGCCAGCGCCGCCTGGGTCGACTACGACCGCGACGGCCACCTCGACCTCCTCGTCACTAACTACGTCCAGTGGTCGCCGGAAAAAGACCTCTACTGCACCATGGACGGCAAGTCCAAGTCCTACTGCACCCCCGAAACCTACCCTGGCGCATCCGTCCGCCTCTGGCGCAACAACGGCAACGGCGCCTTCACTGACGTAACGAAGAAAGCCGGCCTCTACGACCCAACCTCCAAGAGCCTTGGCGTCGCCATCCTCGACGCCAATCAGGACGGCTGGCCCGACATCGCCATCAGCGACGACACCCAGCCCAACAAGCTCTTCATCAACAACCGTAACGGCACATTCACTGAGCAGGGCGTGGCCGCAGGCATTGCCTACAGCGAAGACGGCGTCGCGCGCGCCGGCATGGGCATCGATGCCGCCGACTACGACCGCTCCGGCTACCCCAGCCTCGTCGTCACCAATTTTTCCAACCAGATGATCGCCCTCTACCACAACGAGCGCAACGGCCTCTTTGTCGATGTCGCACCCACCTCCGAGGTCGGCCGCTCCTCGCTCCTCACTCTCGGCTTCGGATGCTTCTTCTTCGACTACGACCTCGACGGCTGGCCCGATCTCTACATCGCCGACGGCCACCTCGATGACAGCATCGAGCGCATCCAGCAGCGCATTCACTTCGCCGAGCCGCCCCACCTCTACCACAATCTCGCCGGCAAAGGATTTGAGGACCTCGCCGGTTCGATGGGCCAGTCCTTCGACGCCGCCCGCGTCGCCCGCGGCGCAGCCTATGGCGACATCGACAACGACGGCGCGCCCGACGTCATCATCACCACCAACGCCGGTCCCGCTGTGCTCTTCCTCAATCAGGGTTCAACGAATCACGCCCTGCGCGTGAAGCTCATCGGCACAAAATCCAATCGCGATGGCATCGGCGCGGAAGTCACAGTCAAATCCGCAACCACATCCCAGAAGCAGATGCTCCGCAGCGGCTCCAGCTATCTATCCGCCAGCGAGCTCGTCCTCACCTTCGGCCTCGGCTCCTCGACCAAAGCCGACGCCATCGAAGTCCACTGGCCCTCAGGCGCAGTTGACCGCCTCACCAACGTCAATGCCGATCAGATCATCACCGTCCGCGAAGGCTCCGGCCTCCTCCACGCTCACCCACTCGAAAAACGCCGCTAATTGGGATATGGCTACCCGCTACAGGCTATTGTCTACCGCCGCCCCCGCAGCTTCGCCATCAGCCGCAGCATCTCAAGATACAGCCACACCAGCGTGACCATCAGCCCAAACGCGCCGTACCACTCCATATACTTGGGAGCGCCCGCCGTCACACCGCTCTCGATGAAATCGAAATCCAGCACCAGGTTCAGCGACGCCACGCACACAATCACCAGGCTGATCCCGATCCCCAGCCAACCCGACCCATTCACCGCAGCAAAGTGAATCCCGAAGAATCCCAGCAACAACTCCACCATGTAGAACAGAAAAATTGCGCCCGTCGCCGCAATCACGCCCAGCCGGAATTTCTGCGTCACCTTGATCATCCCCGACCGGTACGCCAGCAACAGCACAAACATCGTCCCAAACGTCAGGCAAACCGACTCAATCGCAATCCCCGGATACCGCTGCTCCAGCGTCGCCGACAAGCCGCCCAGCACCAATCCCTCCAGTAGCGCGTAGATCGGCGCCGTCACTGGTGCCCACGTCTTCTTGAACGTCGTTATCAGCGCGAAAATCAATCCGCCAATCAAACCCACAACCAGCAGCAGGTAGTCCAGCGGCAGCGTTGCCGGATTCATCGCCAGATGCCACGTCCACGCCGCTGTCGCCACCGCGCACAGCAGCAGGATCCCGGTCTTGTTGACCGTGCCCTCCAGCGTCATCGTTTCGCCCAGCGCGCCTGAGAATCCCTGGAAAACCTTGCCGTTCAGCGTCGGGTTCGACGTTCTCATCAGATCAGCCACTTCGTCTTTTCCTCCACGGGCCATCCCTGCTGCAAAATCGCAGAGACTCCACTCCAATGATAGTGTCTGGCGATCTCTTCCTCTCGTCCCCGTGCCAGCAGGTACAAACGTTCCGCGTTCGCCAGCAACTCCTCCGTGAGCTCGGTCATTTTGGCTGCCCGTTCCCGTGCACCTGCGTCGTCAGCGTCCAGTTTCCCGTCAGCACGCCATTCGGATTCGAATTGGGAACGTTCGTCTGGTACCACTGTGTCCCATTCGTCCACGTCTGCGAATACGCGCTCGACACCTTCGCGGTCCCATTCGGTCCCGCCACCGTCTGCTGATCCAGCGAGTAATCCACCCAGTCTGAAGCCGCCGTGCTCTGCGCATTCATTGACGCGTTCGCGTTGTTCATCGCGCTCTCGAACTGCGACTCCTGCTGCTGCATAAACGCTGCATGTTCCTGCTGCGACCTCTGCATAATCTGCTGGAATTGCTGGTCGAGCATCGCGCTCTCTTGCTTTTCCTGCGCCGTTAGCGCCGCGATCGCCGCCGCGCCCTGCCGCTGCTGCCGCTGCAGTGCAGCCTGCGTCCACTGCGGCGTGTTCACGCCGTGTGGCAGATTGTTGCTGTCCACCAGCTGCACCAGCGCATCCAGCCGGCCCTGCGGCGCCGTCAGCACATCCACCCGCGCCCAGCACGTTCCCCCGTACAGGGCATTGCTCATGGCCGTGCTCCGATCGTTGCTCATCGAGCACTCCACCACCGTCCGCAGCCGCTCCTCCACCACGAACGACCCGTTCACCACTTCGATCCGCAGCGCCGCCGTGTCCGCGGTGTTCTGCGTCTGCATCGCGGCCGGCGCACGGCTGTTGCCCTGGTTCTTCTGTGCCGCCAGTCCCTGCGCCCACTGCGAATAGGCTGCGGGAACCGCCATCGCCCCCACCACGTGCACGCCGCCCTGCACCGTACCCAGGTAATACTGCAGGAAATTCGCCGCCGACATCTGCCCGGAAATATTCGCGCACCCGCTGTTAAGCGGGCCTTTCGCGTTGGGGTGCCACTGCCATCCGAACACCGGCTCAATCCGGTACTGCATCAGCCCATCCGGCGAGTAGGAGCGAAACACCGGCCACGGCAAAAACGTGCACGGGCTGATCATCTCGATCCCCTGCAGCTTCCACCCCGCCGGAATCGTCAGCGTCGCGGCAACGATGTTGCCCAGCGATGGATCCGTAATCGTCGCCGTCGTCAGCTGATTCGAAAGCGGCGTCCCGCTCACATAAGTCGCACTCCCGGCCTTCCCTCCCGAAACCGCGCCCGATCCGTCGCTCGACGCAGACGAAGCGGTGGAAGTGGAGCTTGACCCTGACGAACAACCCGCGGCCAGAATCGCAATCGCTGCAACCATGGTTGATGCCCGACCTAATTTGCGCATAAGTCTCCCCGGTTTTCTTCCGGATTTTGCCTGGTTGTATGGTTGTATGGTTGTGTGCCGAGCGTCGAACCCCTGTGCCCATCGAAACCTGTCGTCGCGCTCAAGACATAGAGAAATTGGCGGAGATTCCCAAACCTCGCCCGGCTGCACCGTTGACATGGGGGAAAAATTTGCGGCGGCCATGCTCGTATCAGCCGCCGCTTCAAGGTGCGCACTTACCTTGGCACGTTCTCCTCGGCCGCGATAGAGACACGCAAGGTCAACACAGGACAAGTCGTGACATTCGCCCGCCTATATTCATGGAAATTCAGCTTTTACCCCTTCCGCCCCCTCGCTATACTGATCCCACCTCGCCCCGCTCCCACAATAAGCAGGGCATGCTGCTGAATTTGAGGCATGATCATGTCGTCCCGGACGGTTGGGAGTCCCGCAGAGAATCGCCGCATCGACTCCTGGAAGGAAATCGCAGCTTTCTTCGGTCGGGACGAGCGCACCGTTAAACGCTGGGAAAAAGAACGCGCCCTCCCCGTGCACCGCCTTCCCGGCGAACGCGGTGGCGTCTTCGCCTGGTCCCACGAACTGACCCTATGGCTCAACTCCACCGCCGTCGCCAACGGCGAATCTGCCCCGTCTGCCCCATCCACCGTCCCTGCGCCCGAACCAACCCTCCATCCAGAGCCTGAATTTTCCGCGCCCCCACCCGACCCTCGTCCCCGCATCACCATCCTGTCGATCGCCGTCTTGATCCTCGCCCTCATCGCGATCTCCCTTTATGCCTTTCGCTTCCTGCGTCGCCCCACGCACGAATCCGGCAATCCACACATCGCCGCCCATCACCTGCCCGACCCCGAAGCCGAACAGTTCTACCTCAAGGGCCGCTACTACTGGAGCCGCAGAACCGAAGGCAGCCTCAACCAGGCCGTTGACGCCTTCACCCAGGCCGTCGTGCATGACTCGGATTACGCCCAGGCCTACGCCGGCCTCGCCGAATGCTACGACCTCATGCCCGAGTTCACCTCCATGCCCCGCTCGGATGCTTTCCCCCGCGCCATCGCCGCCGCTCGCAAAGCCATCGCTCTCGACGATTCCCTCGCCGAGGCCCATCGCGCGCTCGGCTTCGCTCTCTTCTACTGGGACTGGAAAGTGCCCGCCGCCCTGGGCGAATATCAGCGCGCCCTCGAGCTCGATCCCCGCGACGAGGAGGCCCACCACTGGTACGCCACATCCCTCATGATGCTCGGACGATACCCCGAGGCCATGAGCGAAATCGACAAGGCCCAGCAGCTCAACCCCGCATCCCGCTCCATCCTCTCCGACCAGGCCCTCATCCGCTTCTGGGCCGGAGACCGCTCCCCCGCTGTCGAGAAGCTTCGCGAAATCGAGCGCGCCGAGCCCGACTTTCTCTCCGCTCCACGCTATCTCGCGGGTCTGGACTTTGCTGAAAAGGACTATCGCGGCTTCGTCGACCAGTCGAAGAGCCTCGCTGCCCTCTCGAAGGATGCGCAGCTATTAGCCGTAGCCAACGCCGCCCAGCGCGGATTGTCCAAAGGCGGAGAGCGCGGAATGCTCGAAGCCATGCGCGTCGCGCAACAGCAGTTTTTCGACGCCGGCCAGTCTTCCGGCTTCGAGCTAGCCCGCACCTGCGCCCTGCTCGGCAGAAAAAAGGAGGCGATCGCCTCCCTGAAAGCCGCCATCGCCAATCACGACTATATGGTGCTCAATATTGCGACCGATCCGGACTTCGCACTGCTGAATGGCGATCCGGACTTCGAAGAGGTCCAGCGCCAGATCATCGCCCGCATGTATCGCGCCTGACGGCCCTCACTTCCTCGTCAGATCCAGTTCCACCGGCGTCCCCTGCGACCACGTCCCGATGATCGTCTTCCCATCCGCGCTCAGCGTCCCCTCATACGTGCCCTTCGCCGCCGGCACATCCACCGATACCTTGCGCCCATCCACGGTCACCTTCCCGCACGGAATCCCCGTCGCATCCTGATCCAGCGAATCCATCAGGCCCCTGATTGTTTCGCCCGCATCGCCCGGCACCGTGTGGAAATGAAACACCAGCCGCAGCGTCTGGCCGCCTGCATTCAGCGACCCGTTCCAGTCCCCATCAATCGCCGACGGCTTCACCTTCGCCATCTCTGCCGCTGCCTGGGCCGCCGTCTTCGTCTGCTTCCACTCCAGTGGCTCCGATTGCCCCTGCATCGCCGCCTGCGTCCACGTTCCGCTGATCGTCTTCCCGTCCGCACCCACCGTACCGGTGAATACGCCTTTCAACAGCGGAATCTCAAAACTGAAGCTCGACCCCGCCAGCTTCGCATTTGCCCCCGCCAGCCCATTTACTCCCTGCGCTGGACTATCCATCGTCGCCGTCAGCGCTCCACTCGCATCCCCTTGCACGTGCAGAACCAGCGGCAGCGTCCCCGCCAGCGAACCGGACCATTCCCCCGCCAGCTCTGCCGGCGTGACCGGCGAACCGGCCTGCGCCGATGCAGTCACAAGCGCCATCCCCATCGCTCCCATTAACAACAGCCTCACGATCCTCATAGCCTCCCCCATGCCATACTTCTCAGCGCCCCAACGCTAACACGTCCCTCCATAAAGCACGCGTAAATAGTCCCTTCTGATCCCGCCGCAAGTCACCAGGCAATCCAGACCGCTCTCGCTGTTAGCCAATCTGAACCAGCAAATCCTGCGGGGACACGGCCATCACCCTGTCATATCGACGGAAGTCGCCGACGTTCAGCGTCAGCAAATGTTCGATCCCATGTACGCGCATCGTCGCAACCAGCCGCGCATCGTGTACCTGAATGCCCGACACGCCCTCGGCGACGACGATTTTCCGCCACTCCCGATAGCTTGCTTCGCTGTCGGGAGCCAAAGTGAATTTGGATTCAATCAGGCTGGCGCGTTCATCGGTTTCCGCCACTGAGAACCCGAAGCCGTTACGCTCGGCCGGACGGGTACATACATTCCAGAATTCCGCCAGGTTCTGGAACGTATAGAAAAAGATCTGCGCCCCGTGCCCAAAGAACATCGGTGCATTGTCGCATCGTCCCGTATTCAGGACTGTCTGGCTGCACCAGCCGCGAAAGTACATTGGTATCCACCAGCCAGGATAAACCGGCCATCAGTCGTGCTCGCCGTAAATCGTCTCGCGGGAGAATCTCTCAGTGCGCAACTGCGGAACATCCGGAGCTTTGCGGGCAAGAGCGTCCAGAAATGCGCGGAATTCCTCCTGGCTGGCGCGGGAACGTCCTTGCACCCGGGAGGCAATTGCCTCCTGAAGAAGCCGCTGCGCGTACTGCTCCAGCGCCATCCCGCGCGCCTGAGCCTCCGCGGCAAGCTGGGTTTCCATCTCCGCGTCGAGTTCCACATGAATCGTCATTGCCTGCCCCACGAATAGGTTAAACCCGTACCGGCGGCGCAGGACGCCGAAAATACAACCGCCTGTGATCCAGGGCAGCGATACCACTTCTTCGTCATTACCTGCGTGCATTGGCGCTCGGCATCCCACCGCCGCCATCACCGAAAACCACCCCCACCCGCTGCTACACTCCCCGCAGAATCCCGAATCCCGGTTCCACAATCGTCGCACTCGGGGAAACCACCCTGGACGCAGCCGATCCATCGAAGATCGGCTGCATGGGACTGATGTGGCCGCGGCATCGGAATTCTGGAATCCGCATCCATGCTCTTCAAAGCCCTCAGCGCCGCCGTCTATGGCATCGACGCCAGCATCATCGACGTCGAAGTCGATTTCTCCGCCATGAAGACCCAGGAGGACCACTTCAACACCGTCGGCCTTCCCGACGCCGCCGTCCGTGAGAGCCGCGATCGCGTCCGCGCCGCCATCCGCAACTCCGGCTTCGATCTCCCCACCACCCACATCACCATCAACCTCGCCCCCGCCGACATCAAAAAAGAAGGCTCCGGCTTCGACCTCCCCATGGCCGTCGGCATCCTCGGTGCCTACGGCGCGCTCCAGCTCCGCGACCTCGCCGACTTTCTCCTCATCGGTGAGCTCGGCCTCGACGGCGCCCTCCGCCCCGTTCCTGGCATGCTGCCCGTCGCCGTCGCCGCCCGCGAGCGCGGCATCAAAAACCTCATCATCCCCAAAGCCAACGCCCGCGAGGCCGCTGTCGTCGACGGCGTCAACGTCTATCCCGTCGAGTCCCTCCTCCAGGTCCGCGACCTGCTCAACCAGGCCGGCAACGGCGGCATTCACACCCCCGCCTTCAAAGTCGAAGCCACCCAGGTTCTCAACGAGCTCCAGCACTTCGCCCTCGACTTCGCCGACGTACGCGGCCAGCAAACCGCCAAGCGCGCCCTCGAAATTGCCGCCGCCGGTGGTCACAACATTTTGATGATCGGCCCTCCGGGCTCCGGCAAAACCATGCTCGCCCGCCGTCTTCCCTCGATCCTCGCGCCGCTCACCTTCGACGAGGCCCTCGAGACCACCAAAATCCACTCCGTCGCCGGTGTCCTCGACGCCGAAGCCGGACTCGTCACCCAGCGCCCCTTCCGCGCCCCGCACCACACCGTCTCCGACGCCGGCCTCATCGGTGGCGGCGTCATCCCCCGCCCCGGCGAAGTCTCCCTCGCCCACAACGGCGTCCTCTTCCTCGACGAGCTCCCCGAATTCCCACGCAATGTCCTCGAAGTCCTGCGCCAGCCCCTCGAAGACCGCCACGTCACCATCGCCCGCGCCTCCATGTCCCTCACCTTCCCCGCCGCCTTCATGCTCGCCGCCGCTATGAACCCCTGCCCCTGCGGCTACTTCAACGACAAATCCCGCGAGTGCCACTGCACTCCGCCTATCATCCAGCGCTACGTTGCAAAAATCAGCGGCCCGCTCCTCGATCGCATCGACATCCACATCGAAGTCCCTGCTGTCCAATACAAAGAACTCCGCGGAGCCGCTGCCATCGAAAACTCCGCCACCATCCGGGCCCGCGTCCTCGCCGCCCGGGACCGCCAGCGCCAGCGCTTCCTCTCGTCAAAGGAGAAAATCTTCTCCAACGCGCAAATGTCCACCCGTCAGATTCGCGCCCACTGCGAGCTCTCTCCCGACGCTGAAAAGCTCCTCGAGCGCGCCATGCTCCAGCAGGGACTCACCGCTCGCGCCCACGACCGCATCCTTAAAGTCGCCCGCACCATCGCCGACCTCGAAGCCGCCGAGCACCTCGCCGTCCCCCACATCGCCGAAGCCATCCAATATCGCACGCTGGATCGCAGCTACTGGGCGGGGTGACGATCATGTGCCGGCCTTCACCGCATCTGTCACCACTTGGTGATACAATTGGTGCAAAAGGAGACAAGGATGCGGGCGACCGTAACCCTCGATGACGACTTGGTGCGCAAAGCACAAAAGTATTCCGGCATTCAGGAACGGTCGGCGCTGCTGCGCGAGGCGCTGAAGGCGCTGATCCACATCGAAGCCTCGCGCCGCCTCGCGGCTTTGGGCGGTACCGAACCGGAACTGGAATCCATTAAGCGCACGAGGGCCGACCGGTTGTGATCCTCGCCGATACATCCGTCTGGGTTGATAACCTCCGCAGCCCGGACCCGGCGATGACCAGGCTTCTGGCAGCCGGCAAGATTGCCATGCATCCATTGGTTGCGGCAGAAGTGGCCTTGGGATCGCTGCACAATCGCCGCAGGAAACTCGCCGTCCT
>JBEKIN010000154.1:0-10135 GCA_050011735.1 Acidobacteriaceae bacterium
CGTTGACGCATGACGAGAGCGGCGATGATTTTGTGAGCGAAGGAGCGGATTTCGATCCGGCGCGGTTTGCGCCTTCTGCAGAAGAGGCGATGGTGCCACATGCTGCGGCAGCAGCGGAGGGCGGGGCCGAGGCGGTTCCGGGGTTTCGGAAGCCGGGTGATGCGGCGACGCTGCCGGAGCTGATCAAGTTCCTCATCGATCGCACCGGGTACATTCGCTCTCTCGAAGAGGAAGGGACGCCGGAGGCGTTCTCGCGGATTGAGAATCTGAAGGAGCTGGCGAATGCGGCGCAGGATGCGCAGGAGCGCGGGGAGACGCTGGCGGAGTTTCTGGATCACGCGGCGCTGGTGAGCGATGCCGACCAGTACGATCCTGAGGCGCGGGTGACGCTGATGACGCTGCACTCGGCGAAGGGGCTGGAGTTTCCGCTGGTGGTGCTCGCCGGGCTGGAGGAGGGATTGTTTCCGCACTCGCGGACGCTGAACGATCCGCCGCAGATGGAGGAGGAGCGGCGGCTGTGCTACGTGGGGCTGACGCGGGCGATGGATTCGCTGGTGCTGACGCGGGCGCGCTATCGGCGGCGCTACGGCAACGACATGCCGGAGGCGTCGATTGCGTCACGGTTTCTGGAGGAGATACCGCAGCACTTGATTGAGGATCTAAGCGGCGGGCGGACGCGTGCGACGAATTGGGGCGGGTACGCGGCGAGCTACGCGGAGCAGCCGTCGCGCTTTGGCCGCAGCGGCGGTGACGATTCTGGCGGGCGGCATTACAGCTACGAGGACGAGGACCAGAGCGCGTCGCACGGGACCGGGCAGCCGGGACGGTCGGGACGGCGCGTGGTGAATCCGCCTGCAGGCTCGACGGACAATATTGCGCGGTTTTTCTCGGGACGCGGCGGTGCGCCGGGGAAAGGGTCTCGGCCGAAGCTGAATGTTCCGGAGCCGACGGGAGCGAAGGGATTCAGGAGCGGGCAGCGGGTGCGGCATCCGAAATATGGCGAAGGCGTTGTGTTCCGGCGCGAGGGTGACGGGGAGGATGCGAAGATTACTGTACAATTTTCAGGATTCGGAGTGAAAAAGCTGGTGGAGAAATTCGCGCAGCTCGAACGGCTGTGAAGGCCGTAGTCCGCGCTCCGGCAAAGGATTCTCATGGTAAATACAAAAGCGATCAAAGACACGGCAGAACGCAAGAAGGTGAAACGCGCGGCCCGCAAGAAGGCCGCCCCCAAAGCAAAGCGCACCGTACCGCGCGGGTCGCAGAAGAAGAAGGTCAGGAAGCTGGTGCGCGGCCAGAGCAAGCGCTAGACACGGCGGCGCGACGCGCAAAGAACCCTCGGGGCTGGCGAATTCCCTTTCGTCAGTCCCGGGAAACAGCTACACTCTTCGGAATCCACCCTCCCCGCAGGAGCTGTCGTTGGCGGATCAGCCCGCGCTTCCATCTCGGCCCGAAGGGACTCAAGCCAAGTCCCAGATTTTCGCGCGCAAATCCATCGACAAGCTGATCAGCGACTCGGAGCGCCCAGAGCATGCGCTGAAGAAGACGCTGGGGCCGGTTTCGCTGACGGCGCTGGGCATCGGCGCTGTCATTGGCTCGGGTATTTTTACGGTCATCGGGACGGCGATCGCGGGTCAGCAGTTCCCTACCGCTTCAATTGAAAACACGCCGCTGATCGACTATTTCATCCGGCACACGGCGATGGTGGGCAGGCCCGGCTCAGGGCCGGCGCTGGCTCTGTCGCTGGTGCTGGTGGCGATTGTGTGCGCGTTCACCGGGCTCTGCTATGCGGAGCTGGCGTCGATGATTCCGATCGCCGGGTCGGCCTACACCTACACCTACGCGACGATGGGCGAGCTGGTTGCGTGGATCATCGGGTGGGACCTGATCCTCGAATACGCGTTCTCGAACATGTCAGTGAGCGTGGGATTCGCGGCGCACGTGGTCGATTTGCTGGACTGGTTCAACATCCATCCGGGGCTCAAATGGATTTCCCCGGCGTATCTGCCGGAGGGTTTGCAGGACCTGGCGGGGCATGATTTATATCCGCCGGGGTGGCATTTCGGGTTCAACATACCGGCATTTCTGATCGTGATGCTGCTGACCGTGGTGCTGGTGCGCGGGATTCGCGAGTCGGTGGAGACGAACAACATCATGGTGCTGGTGAAGATCGCGGCGATCCTGATTTTTGTCTCCGCCGGCGCCAGCTTCATTCAGCCGAAGTACTATCACCCGTTTTCGCCGAACGGATGGTCGGGTGTGCTGACGGGGGGGTCGATTATTTTCTTCACGTATATCGGATTCGACTCGGTCTCGACAGCGGCGGAGGAGTGTAAGGATGCGCAGCGGACTGTGCCGATCGGGATTCTGGCGACGCTGGCGATCTGCACAGTGTTGTACATCGGCGTGGCGGTGGTGCTGACGGGGATGGTGCCGTGGAAGTCGATGATGGGCGACGCGGCGCCGGTGGTGAATGCGCTGAAAAGGCTGTCGGTGCTGCCGGGCGGGCATCGGCTGCACTGGGTTCGGCTGTTTGTGGTGCTGGGCGCGCTGACCGGAATGACGTCGTCGATCCTGGTATTTCAGCTGGGGCAGGCGCGAGTGTGGTTCTCGATGTCGCGGGATCGGCTGCTGCCGGCGGTCTTCTCGCACGTTCATCCCAAATATCGGACGCCGGCAGTGGCGACGTGGGTAGCGGGATTTGTGGTGGGGATTCCGTCGGGGCTGCTCGATATCGGGACGGTTTCGAACCTGTCGAATATCGGGACGTTGTTTGCGTTTGTGCTGGTGTCGGCGGGAGTGCTGATTCTCCGTTATCGCGAGCCGAATCGGCGGCGCGGATTTCGCGCTCCGCTGGGCCCGGTGTTCCCGGTGCTGAGCATCATTTTCTGCGTGGTACTGATGATGGGGCTCGAAGTGATGACCTGGATCCGGTTTTTCGTGTGGCTGGCGATCGGCCTGGTAATCTACTTCACGTACAGCCGGCATCGGAGCGAGTTCGGGCGCGGGCAACGCATAGGCTGAGCCGGGCGTTTGCATCTTTCTATTGTCGAATCGGTAAACTCTTTCCTTCGAGAGACATCGGGCGATGGTCACACCCACCGGTAACTTTTCCGTGTCCTCGGCCATGCGAATCGGTAATTCTATTTCCGCTGCGCAGTCACCAAGTGCCCTGACCGAAGAGCCATGAATTCCCTCCCCCTCCCGTAACTTATTGTAGTGACGCAAGATAAGTGCACGCCTGAAGCGTTTCCGTGCCACACTACACCATCTTATGAATTGCGGGTGTGGCGCACCAGGCTCGGCGTCACGGACTGCACCGCACATCACGAGCCATTACTCCGATTGCACGGCTTGCTGCGTTTTCTGCTTCTCTCTCGAACACGATCTTGAAATATTGAACACTGCCGCCGTCCAGTCGATTTGGGATAAAAATGAAGATCCCTACTTTGGCTGCACTGCTTCTGCCGGTTCTCGCAGTACCCTGTGTCGCGCCATGCTCGGCACAGACCGCCCAAACCGCCATGCTGGTGAACGCCCCAGTGCCGTCTGAGACGGCAACTTCGGCGCAACCCGGCGACCCCGGCAGCAGCTCCGCACTGGGTGTGTTTCCAGTGCAGAATCCGCAGCTCAAGGAGCAGCGGCCGGGGATGGGCTTTCTGGACTGGAGCATGCTGGGCGCCGCGGCCACGCTGCGGGTGCTCGATTACACCTCGACGGAAAAAGCCTTGGGCGAGCCGCAGAGCTTTCACGAGGCCATGCTGCCCAATGCTCTGGTGAAGAATAAGCCGGCGTTTGCGGCGTTTGAGGCGGGCACGGTCGGATTGAATTACGTGGCGTACCGATTCCTCGTGCGGCACGACAAGCGCTCGCTGGCGCGGGCGTCGCAATACCTGTATGTGGGCATCATGACGTTCCAGGTGGCGCACAACTATCAACTGCTGGGGAACGCTCCAGCGAACTGAGGCTGCGCCGACCAAGTGGCTACGGGCCGCGGCGCGGTTGACAGCCGCCCGCGCCTGGCCCTAGGCTGTAGTCAGGAATGAACGCTTTCTCTCCAACCTGCATGTGTATGTGCTGCTGCTGTTGCTGCTGCACCGTGCGGGTGTGTGTCTGAGAGAAGCGAAATAAGTTTCGGAGTCGCTCAGAACCCACCCGCTGCCAAATGGCCGGGTGGGTTTTGATTTGCGCCGCACTTCACCGGAAAACGGGAGAACCCCGGGAGGAACTATTCATGACGTTACGCATCAACGATGTTGCCCCTGACTTTACAGCGGAAACAACGCAGGGAGTGATCCGCTTCCACGAGTGGATCGGCGACAACTGGGCGGTGTTCTTCTCACACCCCAAGGACTTCACGCCGGTTTGCACGACGGAGCTGGGCGCGGTTGCCGGGCTGGAGAGCCAGTTTGCGCAGCGCGGAGCGAAGGTGATCGGCCTCAGCATCGATCCTGTTTCCAGCCACGGCAAGTGGGCGTCGGACATCAGGGATGTGGGCGGGCACGCCGTCAACTACCCGCTGATCGGTGACCCGGAGCTGAAGATCGCGAAGCTGTACGACATGCTGCCGGGCGATGCCGGCGAGACGTCGGACGGGCGGACGCCCGCGCAGAATGCTCCGGTGCGGACTGTGTTTGTGATCGGACCGGACAAGCGGATCAAGCTGACGCTGGCGTATCCGATGACGACGGGCCGCAACTTCGATGAGATACTGCGCGTCCTCGACTCGATCCAGCTGACGGCGAAGCATCGCGTGGCGACGCCGGCGAACTGGAAGCAGGGCGAAGACGTCATCATCACGGGCGCGGTCTCCAACGAGGAAGCGGACAAGGTTTTCCCGGGTTATAAGACGGTGAAGCCTTACCTGCGCACGACCGCGCAGCCGCAGTAAGTTGGGCGGCGCATCTTGCGCGGCGACAGCAAGGGAGAAGTCTCCGCCGTACCGCACGGGCGCGGCGGATCGAGAGCACCGGTGGCGAAGGGGCTAACGCGCTGGTCTGCAAAACCAGTATTCGCCGGTTCAATTCCGGCCCGGTGCTCCAAACTAACGGGATCGATCTCGCGGTGCAATGCCGGGTCAGCTTCATGGTGCGCGGCAGCGGCCTGTCGCCGTCGCAGGGTCGATTGAATACTTCAGAGATCAGTGTAAGTTGATCACTTTGTTAATACCCTCGTGGGCCAGCCTGAGGTCCTGAGGGTTCGATCTTCGCCAAGAGACTTTATCACCGAAGCATCAACAGTGTCATAAGTCTAACTAAATCAGTGACAAATCTGGCTTTGCCGATACCCCCTTCGCGCATGAGCATGACGGCAGCCAGTGGCCAGAGGGAGGTTTTTGGGAAGCGGCTCTTGCCCCGCGATACCTTCATAAGTCACCTAATTCCATTAGGGTACGACTCCAAGCCAAAGTTGTATGGCCGAAGTGTTCGCTAACGAACCATGATTCACGCATGGCCCGCAGCGGCGTCGCCGGAACCAGGATTGCCGCGATCCTGGCACCAGTGCTGGGCGCAGGAATCATCTGCATCGCACTCTGGCAGTGGTCCGTCTTATCCCGCCACAATACGATCCAGGAGCTGCAGGACTTACCGGTTAACTCAGCGGTACACCTTATCGGTGTAGTTACCTACGTCGACGAGCCGGGAGGACGCTTCTGGATTCAGGATGAAACCGGGGCGATACCGATATCGGCGAACCCGGTTCAGGCGGACGTGCGCGCCGGCCAGACCATCTCGATCGATGCGACCAAGACAACCTTCTATGATCGCCGCAAGGGTCCGATCAGCGTCGGATTGCAGGAGATCAGGGTTCACCCCACCGCGGCTCACGTGAGAATGCCGCAGCCATTCCCGGTGACCCTCGCGAACTTCCCCACTTCCGAAAAGAATGGCATTCGGGTGCAGATGACGGCGGTGGTGGAAGACGCTTCACTGGACGGGCAGGGACGAGCTCACCTTTCGATCGCGGACGGCGGACCCGAGGTCGAACTAATCGTCGCGAAGCCCTCCAGCGACTATTCGAGCTTGATCAACAGCAGAATCCGCATTGTGGGTCTTCCCGAGCAGGAACGGACGCCGCAGGGCGCACTGGTCCGCAATCGGATATGGGCGTGGTCGGGGCAGGACCTGCAGATCGAGGAACCGGCTCCGCAGCAATCTCCGTTGTTTTCGATTCGCACCCTCTACAGCGAGAGCCACGTGGGCCATGGCCATCGCATTCGGATTCGCGGCCGGATCGCCGCGGCGACGCCCGATTCCATTCTGCTCGAGGACCGCTGGGGCGCGACGGAGTGCTACCTTTCCGTATCGCATGCGCTGAAAACCGGGTTGCCCGTCGAGGTGGAAGCCTTCCCCAGCCGCAACGGCCTGCGCATCGATCTGTTTCATGCTCACCTGATCGCGCTTTCGCCCGAGCAGATCGACGACAGCAGCGAATCAAGTCCGATTCCGCAGCCGCTCACCGGCGTGCGCGCGGTGCGCGACCTGCGCACGTCACGAGCCGCGGAGGCTCTGCCCGTCGATATCACGGGGGTCGTCACGTATGTCGATTCGCAATGGCGCCAGTTCTTCTTTCAGGACGGGACCGGCGGCATTTATGTGAAGTATTCGGGCGATCACCCGGAGCTGGCCGTGGGTAGGCGTGTGACTCTGACAGGAATTACGGGAGCGGGAGACTTTGCCCCGGTCATCGTAGCCCCGAAGATCCGGTTCGACGGTGTGGCCCCCCTGCCGGACGCCGTCGCCGTGACGCAGAGCAGAGCCGCCGCCGGATCGCTCGATTCGCAATACGTGAGCATCGAGGGCGTTGTCCACCCGATGCGGGTGGGAGAGGAATCGAATCACACCGCGCTGACCTTCGATCTGCTCACGGCGGTCGGGATGATTCATGTGTACACCTCGCCTGTTTTTCCGGATATCGATCACGCGCGCAGCCTGGAAGACGCAACCGTGCGCATCCGGGGCATCTTCGGAACCGTCTTCAACTCGCGCCGCCAGCTGATTGGGTACCAGCTCCTGGTCGAGACCCGTTCCGACATCGATGTGCTGGAGCCGGCGGTCCCGCATCCGTTTGGCCTGGAAGCGACGCCCATCGGCTCCCTGCTGCACTACTCGCCGAATGCACGCTCCGGCCATCGCGTAAAAGTAGAAGGCACGGTCACGCTGGTGGCACCGGACTACCTGTATCTGCAGGATGCGACCGACGGCGTCGAGGTGCGCGGCGACACCCGCTCCATCCAGGTGGGCGAGGTGGTGGACGCGATTGGCTATCCCACCCTGGTGGGCAGATATTCGCCGGTGATGACCGACGCAACGTTTCGCTCGGCCGGCCGTGACGGTTCGATTGTCTCGAAGGTGGTCGCGGTGGAGTCGCTGCTGCAGGGCCACGAAGACTCCATGCTGGTGACGGTAGAAGGCAAGCTGCTGGCGGCGCTGGATGAACCCGCTCGCAAGAACCTGGTCCTGCAGTCGGGCGTGCGCACGTTTACGGCGCAACTGGATACATCGGACCTGGGAACACCTCCGTGGCAGCTGCGAGAAGGGAGCGTGCTTCGGCTCACCGGCGTTTCTTCGGCGCAGGTGGACCCGGGCAAGCTCTACAGGATTCTGGAAGAAAGCCCAGCCAGCTTCCAGATCCTGCTGCGTTCGCCTGGCGATCTGACCGTCATCCGGCCCGCCCCGTTCTGGACGTTGCGCGCAACCGTGGTTCTCCTGACGGTTTTATTGCTGCTGATTCTCGGGATCCTTGTTTGGGTGAGCATGCTGCGGCGCCGCGTGCGCTCGCAAACGGCCGCTCTGAGAAAAGCTTCTGAAACGGCGCAGGCCATCACGGATCTATCCACCGCGATGGAGCAGGTTTCGAGCCAGCAGCAGTTCGACACGCAGGTTTCGGTGCGAGGCAGCGAAGACATCGCCCATCTGGTGGTGGGATTCAACACCATGTTGTCGGAGCTGGGGCAGCGGGATCGGGCCAAGAGAGAGGCCGAAGCGAGGATGCAGCACATGGCGCTGATCGACGACCTGACCGGCCTGCCGAATCGCCGGCTGCTGGCGGATCGCTTATCGCAGAATCTGGCGAAGGCGCGGCGCGAGAACCGGATGGTGGCGTTGCTCTACATCGACATCGACGGCTTCAAACTGGTCAACGACAGCCTCGGCCACAGCATCGGAGATGTGCTCCTGGGTCAGGTGGCTCAGCGCGTGCAGTCCCGTTTCCGGCAATCGGACACGCTGGCGCGCATTGGCAGCGACGAGTTCACGCTGATCCTGGACCACGTTCAGTCCGGAGCCGGCGCGGAAAAGGCCGCGGAGAGCGTTCTGGAAGTGCTGAAAACTCCGTTCGAGATTGAGGGCCACACCATCCGGATTACCGCCAGCATCGGCATCAGCGTCTTCCCGGATCACGGCAGCGAAGGCGGACAACTTCTGCAGCAGGCAGACTGCGCCATGTATGCCGCCAAGAAAAACGGAAAAGACCGCGCCGTCCTGTTTGGCGACGATCTGGGCAACGCCGCGCGCGAGCGTCTGACGCTGGAGGGCGAGCTGCGCCGCGCGATCGAAACCGGCGAAATAACGGTGCATTACCAGCCGGAGTTCGACCTGGACACCAATACCATCGTGCGCTTCGAAGCACTGGCGCGGTGGTCCCACCCGAAGCTGGGAGCGATCCCGCCTCTCACCTTCATCCCCATCGCCGAGGAGACCGGGCTGATTGTCCCGCTGGGCGCCTACGTGATGGAGCGGGCCTGCGCGGACGCTGTGATTTGGCAGCGCAGAATGAAGCGGCCTATTCAGGTGGCGGTCAACGTATCGAGCGTTCAGTTTGCACGCGATTCTTTCATCGAGGAAGTGGAGGATATCCTGCACCGCACCGGACTGAAGCCCACCCTGCTGCAGCTCGAACTTACCGAGTCCGCCACCCTGACCGGCGTCGAGCGCACCGCCGAAATGATGAGGCGTCTGAAGAGCAAGGGCATCGGCGTAGCCATGGACGACTTCGGGACGGGATACTCCTGCCTGAGTTATCTGCCCAAGCTCTGCTTCGACGCGCTGAAGCTCGATCGTTCCTTCGTCAACGAGCTGGTGGTGCATCCGGAAACCCGCGCCTTCGTCCAGTCCATCCTGCTGATGGCCCACAACCTCCACATGAAGGTCATCGTGGAGGGAATCGAGACCACGGAACAACTGGAGCTGATCAGGGCGCTGGGCACCAACGAGGCGCAGGGGTACCTGCTCGGCCGTCCGTCGCCCAATCCACTGGAACAGCTCAGCTGGGGCGCGGATATTGCACGCGGGACGGAGAACCTGGAGGCTGTTTCGCAGGAACCATAAATTTCATGGCCTGATCGCGCCAGGCGGATGCGAAGGCGCTGGCTTCGAAAGCCAGCTGGGGCGGGTTTCATTTTCGCCAAGTACTCCACCAGCCAATGGCGCTTCTATAAACTCAATAAAATCAGCAGTAACAGGGTCCGTCCCGGCTGCGCGACGCGAAAAAGCAGCGGTCCAGGGCCATTTTGCACTGCGATTCAGGCAGACGGATTTCGCCGGCTAATCCCTGCGTAAGTCGTCTAATTCCATTAGGGTAGAGCCCGGAAGCCAAAGTTGTATGGCCGAGGCAAGGGTCGGGGACCGATGATGCTCGGATGAGCCGCAATGGCTTCACGGGGATCAAGTTAGCCGCGATCCTGGGATCGGCGCTTGTCGCGGGGATGATCGCGCCTGCGTTCTGCCAGGCGTCTGCCTTATCGAAGCACAACACCATCCAGGAACTGCGCAGTTTGCCTGTTAACTCGGCGGTACATCTTATCGGCGTGATCACGTACGTGGATGAGCAAGGGAAGCTGTTCTGGCTCAAGGACGAGACGGGAGCGATGCCGATTAAGGCAAACCCGCTTCCGGCTGGAGTTTCGGCCGGCGAAGAAGTCGCCATCGAGGCCACCACGACGCATGACGCTGCGGACGGGCCGGGCAGCGTCGGATTGCAGAAGATCCGGGTTCATCCCACAGCTCGTATCAGCCCCATCCCATCGTCCGGAGTTCTCGGCGGCACTGCGTCCGCTCCGGTTGACGGCGCCAACCCACCGAACGAGGTGCGCTCGCCGGCGGATCTGACGGTTGTGCGGAGCGCTCCCTCGTGGACG
>JBEKIN010000155.1:0-10118 GCA_050011735.1 Acidobacteriaceae bacterium
AGCGGGTGTGGGGCACGGAGCAGGAACGGCCGTGGACGCTGAAGGTGGTTTGCGCGGGTGAGACGGCGGATGACGCGCGGGCGATTGAGGAGTTCCAGCAAGGGGCGGTGTTCATCGGGAGCCTGGAGGCGAAGGCCGCCGATGCGCGTGCGGCGAAGGAGGTGCTGGAACGGCTGCCGGCGGCGCGTTCTCGCTATGTGGAGTTTGCGCCAGAGCGGGCGGCGGAGATTTTGCCGGTGCTGGCGGAGTATGGAGCGAGGGCAAAGATCCGGATGGGCGGTTTGACGGCGGAGACGATTCCGCCGGTGGAGAAGGTGGCGCAGTTTTTGATGGCGTGCGCACGGGAGCGGATGGCGTGGAAGGCGACGGCGGGATTGCATCATGCGGTGCGAGGGGTGCGGAGTTTGACGGACGCGCCAGGGAGCGCGCGGGCGACGATGCATGGGTTTGTGAATCTGTTTCTGGCGGGGGCGCTGGCGTACTATGGCGCGGATGAGGCGGCCGTGGTGCGGACGCTGATGGAGGAAGACGCGGCGGCGTTTCGCGGGGATGACGATGTGATGCGCTGGCACAACAACACGATGATCGCAGACCAGCTTGAGCAGGTGCGGAGCGAGTTCGCGATCAGCTTCGGGTCGTGTTCGTTTGAGGAGCCGGTGGACGATTTAAGGGCAATGGGATGGCTGTGAGGGGGGAGCGAAAGCGGAGCTGGGTGGAATCGGCGAATGATCCGGCGACGGATTTTCCGCTGGAGAATTTGCCGTTTGGGCTTTATGAAGAGGAACGGCTGCGGCGGCACACCTGTCTGGCGATCGGGGACCGGGTTCTCGATCTGCTGGGGTGCAACGTCGCGGGTCTGCTGAACGCGACGCAGATTGTGGGGCTGGGTCCGCGCGGTCTGGGGCACATGGAACTGTGGAGGGCGCGCGAGATTCGGCATCGGGCGGCTGAGCTGCTAAGCGATCCGGAGTATCGGGATCGAGTGGAGCCGCACCTGATCCCACAGAAGGATGTGCGGATGCTGCCGCCGTTCGGGGTCGGGGGCATCGGCGACTATACGGATTTCTACGCTTCGATTCATCACGCGACGAATGTGGGGAGGCTGTTTCGGCCGGACACGCCTCTGCTGCCGAATTACAAGTGGGTGCCGATTGGGTATCACGGGCGTGCGTCGTCGATTGTGGTGAGCGGCGCGGAAGTACGGCGGCCGTGCGGGCAGACGAAGGCTCCGGATGCGGCGGGGCCGATGTTTGGGCTGAGCCGGATGCTGGATTACGAACTCGAGGTTGGGTTCTTTATCGCGGAGGGAAATGCGCTGGGGGATACGATTCCGCTGGAGCGAGCGGAGGAACATATTTTTGGACTGTGCCTGGTGAATGACTGGTCGGCACGGGATATTCAGGCGTGGGAGTATCAGCCGCTGGGGCCGTTTTTAGGGAAGAGCTTTGCGACGACGATTTCACCGTGGGTGGTGACCCTGGATGCGCTGGAGCCGTTTCGGGTTCCGGCGGCGAAGCGGGCGGCGGGTGATCCGCAGCCTCTGCTGTATCTCCACTCGGAGCGCGACCAGGAGCGGGGCGGGTACGACATTAACCTGGAAGTGTGGCTGGCGACGGCGAGGATGCGCCAGGCGGGGCAGGGGCCGGTGCGAATCAGCCGGGGGAACATGAAGGATTTGTACTGGACACTGGCACAAATGGTCGCCCACCACACCAGCAACGGGTGCAATCTGCGGCCGGGGGATTTGCTGGCGACGGGGACGGTGTCGGGGCCGACGCCAGAGAGCGTGGGGAGTTTGCTGGAGAGGACGAAGCGGGGAGCGGAGCCGCTGGCGCTGCCGAATGGGGAGCAGCGGACTTTTCTCGAGGACGGCGATGAGGTGATTCTGCGGGGATGGTGCGAGCGGGAGGGGTACGCGCGGATTGGGTTCGGGGAGTGCCGCGGAGTGGTGGGAGTGGCGAAGGTTTAGAGAGTGATGCCGCCATCGTAAAGTTGCAAAACAAACGCGAGGTCCCTCGCTTCGCTCGGGATGACAGTCGAGTTTGCCGGCGAAGACAGCGGCTTACTGAAAGAATTTCATGTACCACGTGATGATTGGATCGCCGGCGAAGATGGTGTAGAAGGCGGCGGCGCAGAGGAAGGATCCGAGGGGCAGGCGGGTGGAGAGGAAGGGACGTTTGCCGCGGGAAGCGGCGACGGAGAGGATTCCGAAGAGGGCGGCGGCGAGGGCTCCGAGGAGCAGGGTGAGGATCGTGGGCGCTGGGCCGAGCCACGCGGCGATCATGGCGAGGAGTTTGACGTCGCCCATCCCCAGGCCTTGCTGGTGACGGACGAGAAAATAGAGCCAGCGGATGAGGAGCAGGAGCAGGGCGGCGAGGGCGGCCCATAGCGCTGCGACAAGGGCTCCGAGAATCATCATGCGTGCGGCCAGGTGCGGGTGTCCTGAGAATCGAAATCCGATAACGAGTCCCCAGGGCCAGCCGGATGCGCCGGGAACGAGGTTGAAAAAGGCTGGGGCGATTCCGGAGCAGAGAATTCCTAACGCGATGCCGGGGAGGGTGAAAGCGTCGGGGAGGCGCATGGTCTCCGCGTCCATCACGGCGAGACCGAGGAGCAGGAAGCTGAGGACGGCCATGCCGATGCCTTCGACGGTGAGACCGAAAAGCAGCAGGCTGAGCAGAAACAGAGCGGCGGTCGCCAGCTCGACGGCGGGGTAGCGCCAGGCGATGGGTTGGTTGCAATCGCGGCAGTGGCCGCGGAGAAGGATCCAGCTAAGAATGGGAATGTTGTCGTTGGCGCCGATGGGCGCGGCGCAACGCGGGCAGCGGGAGCGCGGGCGGATGATGGATTCGTGACGAGGCAGGCGGGAGATGCAGACGTTGAGGAAGCTGCCGAAGGCGAGGCCGAGGAGGACGACGAAGATGGGGATGAGCGGGATCAGGGGTCTTCTTCTCCGCTACAACTGTAATTGAGGCAGGAATCCCCCAGTGATTACGCGGATGCGATGGGCGGGCGCTGCGCGCAATCCCGGGTCTCAGAATCGCGACCCGGGCCAGCCGCTCCTGATGCAGCGTCGTTGTAAAGTAACGCTATGCCCGCTGAAAAGGACGCAGCTTTGAGCAGCGCCGTTCCTGAGCGTGAGGCAGATTTGCGTCCGGACGCGCGGGTGGGCGAGCTGTTTGCGGATGCGGTGGCGATCATGGCGCGGCTGCGGGCGCCGGGCGGGTGTCCGTGGGATCGGGAGCAGACGTTCGCGTCGATTCGCAAGTTCACGCTGGAAGAGACGTACGAGGTGCTGGACGCGATCGAGCGCGAGCAGTGGGCGGATTTGGCCGATGAGCTGGGGGATCTGCTGCTGCAGGTGCTGTTCTACGCGGAGATGGGCGAAGAGGCGGGACACTTCGGGATCGGCGATGTGATCGCAGGGTTGAACCGGAAACTGGTGCGGCGGCATCCACATGTTTTTGGGGAAGAGGCTTCGGCAGCGGCGGGGAATCGGGCGAAGGGGCTGGAGACGCACGGAATTGGTGCGGGCGAAGTGCTGCGGAACTGGGACGAGATCAAGAAGCTCGAAAAGAAGGCTCAGAACAAAGTCGAGGAAGATCCCACATCTGCCAAAACCGGGCAGCCAGGGGGCACCCTCGATGGGGTGTCGCGGGCGATGCCGGCGCTGAGCGAGGCGGGCAAGATTGGGGCAAAGGCGGCGAAGGTCGGATTCGACTGGCCGGACGTCACTGGGGTTGTGGAAAAGCTGAGGGAAGAGACAGCGGAGCTGGAAGCGGAGATGAGAACGGCGGATTCGTGGGCTATTGGAGAAGAGATTGGCGATCTGTTATTTACAGCAGCAAACCTCGCGCGACACATGAAAGTCGATCCTGAGCTGGCGCTACGGGATGCGAACGCGAAGTTCCGGCGGCGATTTGCGGCGATGGAGGCGACGACGGAGCGGCCTCTGGAGGAATTGTCGGCGCCTGAACTGGAAGAGCTGTGGGCGCGGAGCAAGCGATCCGAGGCGGAGCGGCGATGAAGGCGGAAACAGCTGCCGAGACGATACGGACACCGGCGGGAACGGAAGTGGTCCTGCGCACCTGCGAAGGGTTTGAGGAGATGGACGCGTGCGTGCGGCTGCAGATTGAAACCTGGGGATACAACGATGGGGATGTGATCCCGCGGCGGCTGTTTACTGTGGCGCAGCGGATCGGCGGACAGGTGATTGGAGCGTTCGAAGGGAGGGCGATGGTAGGTTTCGCCATGTCTTTGCCTGGGGTAAAGCCGGGGAAGGCTGCGGGGGAGCCGCCGAAACCGTACTTGCACTCTCATATGCTTGCGGTTACGCCGCAATTCCGGAACGCGGGGATTGGGAGGAAACTGAAGCTGTATCAGCGGGATGAAGCGCTGAGCAGAGGTATTTCTTTAATGGAGTGGACGTTCGATCCGCTGGAGATCAAAAACGCTTTCCTCAATATCCACAGACTCGGAGTGATCGTGCGGGACTATACACCAAATTTTTATGGTGTATCCTCATCTCGTCTGCAGGGTGGGCTTCCCACGGATCGTCTCCACGCGGAGTGGTGGATGGATTCGGCGCGTGTGAAGGCCATTCTGAACGGGTCCCTGCAAGCGCCGCTGGAAATCCAGGAGACAATCGTGGTTCCGAAGACTGTGAGCGAATGGAAAGCTTCAGCTACGGGTGTCTCCAGTGCGATGGCGGTGCAAACTGAGAATCGTCGCCGCTTTCTGGATGCGTTTGCTCGCGGCTTGGCGGTTGTGGGGTTCCGGGTAGACTCTGAAGGTAACGGCGCTTTCGACCTCGCAAGACTGGAACAACTCGGAGTTCTATGAGAATCGATGCCATCTTCCTGCGCGAACTACGCCTTCCCCTCGTTAAACCATTTCAAACCAGTTTCGGAACCACGACAGAACGGCGCGTCCTGCTGGTGGAGTTGCGTGGCGAAGGACTGAGCGGCTGGGGGGAGTGTGTCGCCGGCGAGCACCCGTTCTTTTCGGACGAGACGGTGGACACGGCGTGGCTGGTGATCCAGCAGGAGCTGGCTCCGTTACTGGCGAGCGCCGATCCGGAGCACGCCGGGAAGTGCCCGTCAATTTTCCGGCAGGTGCGCGGGCACCGGATGGCCAAGGCGGCGCTGGAGAATGCAGTGTGGGATCTCGAGGCGCAGATGCGCGGGATTCCGCTGGCGAGTTTGCTGGGCGGAACGCGGGAGACGATCGACTGCGGGGTGTCGATTGGGATCCAGCCGACTCTGGAGCAATTGTTGGCAGAGGTGGAAAAGGAAGTGAACGCCGGCTACCAGCGGATTAAGCTGAAGTGCAAGCCTGGCTGGGACGTGCATGTGTTCGAGGCGGTGCGGAACCGGTGGCCGGGGATTCAACTGAGCTGCGACGCGAATTCGGCGTATCGGCTGAACGATACCGACCACATCATGACCTTCGACGAGTTCAATCTGCTGATGATCGAGCAGCCGCTTTGGGCGGACGATTTTTATTTTCATTCCATGCTGCAGAAGCGGCTGGAGACACCGATTTGCCTGGATGAGTCGATCCGGAATCGGAGAGACGCGCTGGCGGCGATCGAGATGGAGTCGTGCCGGATCATCAATATCAAGTGCGGGCGCGTAGGCGGCTTCAGCGAAGCGATCGCGGTGCACAATGCGGCGCAGGAGCGGGGCGTGCCGGTGTGGTGCGGCGGGATGCTGGAGACGGGGATTGGGCGGGCGCACAACATCGCGCTGTCGTCGCTGGATAACTTCACGCTGCCGGGGGATGTGTCGGCGTCGAAGCGTTACTGGAAGGAAGACATCATCGAACCGGAGGTCGTGGTTTCTCGCACGGGCGAGATTGTAGTGCCGGATACGCCGGGGCGGGGCTTCGAGGTGCGGACCGATCTGGTGGAGCGGTTGACGGTGCGCAAGGAAGAGATTCGGGCGCTGGCGATGGTGGCGTAGAGGCAGGGAATAGGGAATAGGGAATAGAAATGCAAAAGGGGAGCGGCCGAGGCTGCTCCCCTTTTGCATTAGTGCGGGATGGCTTGGGTGGCTGTGGCGTTAAGAGAGCGCGCGGTGCGGCGGGCCCCGAAGAAGATGACAGCGAGAGCTGCGGCGAGAAAGATGACATTGCCGATGCGAGCGGAGAGGCCGGCCCCGATGACGGGGTGCCCGACGAAGGCGTGCAGACCGTAGGCGAGCGCGCCTCCCGCGGCGAGCGAGAAGGTGTGGAGCGGGGTCCAGGCGATGCGGCGCGAGAGCACGTGGACGAAAAGCAGGAAGGCGAGATCGATGGCGAGAATGCCGGCGAAGGCCCCCCAGTTCCAGGCAGGGGGCGTGAACATCACGCCGAGTCCGAGAAGGAGAGCGACGGCGCCGGTGATCCATGGAGACGGAACGGACCGGGCGGTGGTGCGTGGGCGGCGCGGGGGAACGAGAAACGCGGCGATGATGAACGCGACGCTGCCGAGGCCAGCACAGAGGAACTGCTTTGGCGAGGAGACGAAGCGATCGCCCCTGAGGGTGATGCCGGTGCCGATGAGGCAGCCGATGAGGAAGAGCAGAGCGACGATGGAGTCGCCGAGACGTCCGAGCCAGGGTTGTTCGGCGCGGGAGGGGAAGAGCGCTTCAACAAGAGCGATAGAGACGGAGATGCTCCAGAAGGTGTGGAGGTTGAACATGAAGAGGGTCCACCAGGCGCTGATGTGGAGGGCGGGGATCCAGGCGTGGTCGAGAAGATGCATGTGCATCTTCAGGTAGTCGGGATTGAAGAGGGACTGGGTGGTGAAGCCTTCTTCGATGAGCGTGTAGGCGGCGCCGAGGAGGAGGATGCTGGGCCAACCGCGGCCAGTGCGGCGGACGATCTCGCGGATGAGGAGAGCCCCGCCGCCGTACATGGGCGCGAGGGCGACCAGCGCGATGAGCAGCTTAATGGGCAGGTCGCCCAGGAGGTATTCGGCGACCAGAGGCGCGGTGAAGATGAGCGCGATGGCGGCGGGGATGCTTCTTTGGGAGCGAGTCATGGGAATCGGCTGTGGAGTGGGAGCAGTGTACATCCGCAACGCGGGGTGCCCTGACGCGGATGGAGAAAGTGGTAGGGTGTTGGGATGAAAAAACTGTTGGTGTTGATTGCGTTGACGGGTTTGTTGAGCGGTGCGGGGTGGGCGCAGGATGCAGGTTCGGCAGCGGGGACGCCGCTCGCGGGGACGGCGCAGGACGGTTACGATTCGGCGCGGAGCCTCGAGCTCTATCGCGAGGGGAATGCTCGGATGCTGATGAACGATTTTGGTCAGCTGACTCGTTATCACGATGCGGATGTGCAGTTGGGTCCGGCGACGCCGGGGGAGCATCGGGTCGTCTTTTTTGGCGATTCGATCACGGACATCTGGAAGCTGGATGAGTCGTTTCCGGGCAAGCATTACATCAACCGCGGGATCGGCGGACAGACGACGCCGCAGATGCTGGTGCGGTTTCGTCCGGATGTGATCGATCTGCATCCGGCGGTGGTGGTGGTTCTCGCCGGGACGAATGACATTGCGGGAAACACCGGCGAGGAGACGCTGGAACAGATTGAGGGCGACTACGCGACGATGGCGGAGCTCGCGCGGATGCATGGAATCGGGATGGTGTTTGCTTCGGTGATGCCGATCAACAGCTACAATCCGACGGCGCTGAAGTTCTCCCTGCAGCGATCGCCCGCGAAGATTCTGGCGCTCAATGAGTGGCTGAAGAAGTACTGCGCCGACAATGGGCTTGTTTACCTGGACTACTTTTCGGCGATGGTCGATGGGAACGGGATGCTGAAGGCGGAGCTGACCGGGGATGGGTTGCATCCGAACGCGGCGGGGTTTGCGGTGATGGCGCCACTGGCGCAGGCGGCGATCTTAAAGGCAGGGAGTAGAGAGTAGGGAGTAGGGAATAGAGAAGCCGGGCAGGGTATAGGGGATAGGGAGTATGGAATAGAAAAGCCCACCCTGCTCGCGCCAAAAGCGGGCACGCCAGGATGGGGCACCCGGCTTCGTTATTTTGACTGCGAGTCGTCGAGGGCGAGGTTCAGCTCGAGGACGTTAACACGCGGCTCGCCGAGGAAGCCGAACTGGCGACCCTGGATGTGCGACTCGACCAGCGCGTGGACTGTGGCTTCAGGCAGATGGCGCGCGGCTGCGACCATCGGAACCTGATAGTAGGCGTCGGCGGGCGAGAGGTCGGGGTCGAGTCCTGAGGCGGAAGTCGTGACGAGGCCGATGGGCACGGGCTGGCCTGGGTTCAACTTCTGCCACGTGGCGACGTCGCCGTCGATGCGCGTGACGAGCGCTTTATTCGACTGCGCGAGGTTGGAGCCGCCGGAGCTGGTGGCGTCGTATCCGTTGCCGGCCGCGGAAGGACGCGAGTGGAAGTATGGCGCGCTGGTGAAACCCTGGCCGATGATCGCGGATCCGACGACCTGTCCGTTGCGGACGACGAGTTGCCCGTTGGCCTTGTCGCGCATGGTGAGCTGCGCGAGCCCGGTGACGATGAGGGGGTAGACGATGCCGAGGAGGATCGTGGTCAGGATCGTGTAGCGGATAGCGATGTTCAAGGTGCTGCGCATGGTGTTCTACCTCTCCAAATAACCGCTCATGGCTGCGTCCTCAGGCCAGGTGCAGGCCGTTGAGGGCCAGGTCGATGAGCTTGATTCCGATGAAGGGCACGATGATGCCCCCTATGCCGTAGATGATGAGGTTGCGCCGCAGAAGAGCCTGCGCGGACATGGGTTCGTATTTCACCCCGCGCAGTGCGAGCGGGATGAGCGCGACGATGATGACCGCGTTGAAGATGACTGCGGAGAGGATCGCCGAGTGGGGCGTGGCCAGGTGCATGACGTTGAGCGCGTTGAGCACGGGAAAAACGCCGGCAAACATCGCGGGGATGATGGCGAAGTATTTCGCCACGTCGTTGGCGATGGAAAACGTGGTGAGCGCGCCGCGGGTCATGAGGAGCTGCTTGCCAATCTCGACGATTTCGATGAGCTTGGTGGGGTTGGAGTCGAGGTCGACCATGTTGCCGGCTTCTTTGGCTGCCTGGGTGCCGGTGTTCATGGCCACGCCGACGTCGGCCTGAGCGAGGGCGGGGGCGTCGTTGGTGCCGTCGCCGGTCATGGCGACGAGTTTGCCTTTGCCCTGCTCGCGCTTGATGAGGTCCATTTTGTCTTTGGGTTTGGCTTCGGCGAGGAAGTCGTCGACGCCGGCTTCGCGTGCGATGACCGCGGCGGTGAGAGGATTGTCGCCGGTGATCATGATGCTGCGAATGCCCATGGCGCGCAGGCGGGCGAGGCGATCCTTGAGACCGCCTTTGACGATGTCCTTGAGGTAGACGACGCCGAGGGCGGTGGAATTTTCGGCGACGACGAGCGGCGTGCCGCCCATGCGGGCGATCTCTTCGACGCGATCCGTAACCTGGCGGGGCATGCTGGAGCCCTGTTGCTCGAGATAGCGGGCGATGGCGTCGGCCGAGCCTTTGCGGATCTTCGTGCCGGGGAGATCGACGCCGGACATGCGGGTTTGCGCGCTGAAGGGGACAAACTCGGCGCGCATGCCGCTGAGGTCGCGGCCGCGGAGATTGTATTTTTCCTTGGCGAGGACAACGATGGAGCGGCCTTCCGGAGTTTCATCCGACAAAGAAGCCAGCTGGGCGACGTCGGCAAGGCGCTCTGTGCTGATGTCGGGGGCAGGGAAGAATTCCGTGGCCTGGCGATTGCCGAGCGTGATGGTGCCGGTTTTGTCGAGGAGGAGCGTGTTGACGTCGCCGGCGGCTTCGACGGCGCGGCCAGACATGGCGAGCACGTTGTACTGCACGAGGCGATCCATGCCGGCGATGCCAATGGCGGAGAGCAAAGCGCCGATGGTCGTCGGGATGAGGCAGACGAGCAACGAGACGAGGACGAAGATGGTCTGCAGCGCGTGCGAGTAGGTGGCGAAAGGCTGCAGCGTAGCGACGGCAAGCAGGAAGATGACGGTGAGGCCAGCGAGCAGGATGCTGAGGGCGATTTCGTTGGGGGTCTTCTGGCGGGTAGCGCCTTCGACCAGAGCGATCATGCGGTCGAGGAAGGTTTCACCGGGGTTGGAAGTGATGCGGATC
>JBEKIN010000156.1:0-10113 GCA_050011735.1 Acidobacteriaceae bacterium
GCGTCATCGTCACCCGCAACCCCATCCAGCACATCCCCCACCACTAGACAGACTGCGCAAGCCCCCCGCTGCGGCGGCCAGGTTCACCCCACAACGCACCCGTGTCATCGTCACCCGTAGCCCCATCCAGCACATCCCCCACCACTAGACAGACTGCGCAAGACCCCCCGCTGCGGCGGCCAGGTTCACCCCATAGCCTGTCCGGGGCACCCGCGACCCCATCGTGCGCATCCCGCATCACTAAACAGCCTGCCGAAGAAAAACCCCAGCTGCCCCAGCCAGGTTCACCCCATAGCAAGAAGCTTAGGCTCACACCGTGCGCTGCCCGTACAACTGAATTCCGGTCTTCCACTCCTTAGTACCGTCTCGGGAACCAAAACGGCACGCCACCCGTGCCCACTTCGCTTTGGCAAACTGCGCTGTTCCGGCAAACCCGCCCGGGTAAAACTCCAGATTTGTGATCGCCGTCACATCTCCCGCCCCCCGGTTCCCCCACAATGCAATGCAGGGGTCTTACCAGCGACAAAAGTTGACGACCCTGTTGAGGAGCATGTCTACAGAGATTGCTGAGCTCGCAACCGAGCTCGACCACGCCGCTTCGAAGCTTTCCCTCCGCAAAGGCACCGCGCTTTTCCACCGCGGCGATCCCATCTCCGGCGTTTTCGTCGTCCGCACGGGCGCGGTCACTATGTCTGTCGATGGCCCCGGCACCATCTACCCTCCGCGGACCCTCGGCCCAGGCGAAATCGCCGGCCTTCCCGCCACCCTCATCGGCCACTACAGCCTCACCGCGAAAGTCACCGAAGACGCCGAGCTCGGCTTCGTTCCCGGCCCCAAAGTCGCCGAGATCCTCGAGTGCTCCCCGCGCCTCTGCATGGCCGCCATGCGCGCCATGAGCGAAGAAATCGCCCGCGTCCGCACCGCCCTCCGCGAAACCCCGCCCCTCAACGAAAAATGAAAACAGCGGGTGATAAACAGCCGGCAGCCTGGGAGCGATGGTTGCTGATGGCGCGAGATTAGCTACTCGCTACCGGCTACTCGCTACCGGCTACCGTCTGCACTAATCCCGGCAGCACGTCCCCCGCATTCCCCAGCACCAGCCGCGTGAACGCCCGCGCATTCATCGGCTCTTCCGGACCGATGTAGTACTTCCGCACCCCCGGCCCCGCCCACCGCACAAAATCCGCCGCCGGATACACCGCGCCCGACGTCCCCACCACCAGCATCACCGTCGACCGCTCAATCTCCCGCTGGATTCGCGGCATCTCCAGCGGAATCTCCCCGAACCACACAATGTGCGGCCGGATGCGCCCGCGGCAACCGCACCGAGCCATCACCTCCTCGAGTTCGTAAAGCCTCTCGTCGCGAAAGGGTGGGCGCTCGCACCCCAACCCGTACGACTCATCTTCCGCCTGCGAGTTTTCGCAGCGCGACATGAACAGCTCGCCGTGCATATGGACCACCCGCTCCGACCCGGCACGCTCATGCAGATCGTCGACGTTCTGCGTCACCAGAAAAATCCGGTCTCCGATCTGATGCTCCAGATCGGCGAGCGCCTTGTGCGCAGGATTCGGCTGCGCCGTCCTCGCACTTTTTCTGCGCTCGCTGTAGAAGCGCCAAACCCGCACCGGGTTGTCGGCCCACGCCTCCGGCGTCGCCACGTCCTCCACGCGATGGCCTTCCCACAATCCGCCCTGATCCCGAAACGTCTTCAGACCGCTCTCCGCGCTCACCCCCGCGCCCGTCAGCACAAAGACGCGATCCTCCCGACCTACCTGAATCGGATCCACTTCGACCGCCTCTTCCTGTCCCTTCATTCCATTCCTCAAGCTCATGTAACCGTGCCTGTTGCAGTTCCAGCGCGCCGCCTGGATTCCAGAAGTCCTGGCTACGGGCTACCGGCTACAGGCTGCCTCACTGCACGCTCGGCGCCTGGATCGGCGTCTTCTGCCGTCCCCAGTCGAAATAGCGGCCCAAAATCCCCTTCACGATGAGATGATCCGTCGACGCCGTCGCCCCCCACCCCGCGCCAATGTTGATCTCCCACTTCGGCGACACAAACAGATTCACTACCGGAAAAAACTGTTGTTGCTGGTTGTGCAGGTTCACAAATTGCCCCAGCTCGCCCCAGTATCCGTAATACTCAATCCCAAAGTTAATCACCGGCCTCGGCTGATACGTCACCGTCGCCGCCGGCCCAAACGTCACCCCGTGCGGCGAAACATCGCGGTAGTAGTAGTTCACCTCCGCCTGCGATGTGCCCGCCGGCAGCGACGTCGGATGGATCCCCCAGTTCATCGTCGTGTTCACCGACCAGTACCACTTCCCCACCGTCTGATCGACGATCGGCATCATCTGCCACGACCATGTCGGATTCGAGTACGCCGCCCGCGCATACCCAATCTCGTTCGACAGGCTCACGCCCACCGGCCAGTGCCAGCTCTCCGGAATCCGCACCCGCGGCCGGATGTGATCCCCCACCCACTGCACGCCCGTGCCGTTGTGCTCCTCGGTGAACACGTAAAACCCAAGCTCCGACCACTTCGACAGACCCTGCGTGAACTCGACCGTCTCGTGTTCCTCGCCCTGCGTCGGCCGCACTCCGTAATTCACGCTCGTGCTGCCCTCCACCGTGTAGTTGCTGTGCAGCTCCACCAGCAGCGTCCACGGCGCCATCGTCTCCGACGGATAAACTTGAATCTCATAATTGTCCTGCGCCGCCGCGGTCGCGGCTGAAAAGCACACCCAGATCGCGGCCGCCGCCAGCATTTTCAGCACCGTGATCCTCATAGCGACCGCACGCAACCCCGTATCCTCCCCTCTTGCTGAACGCCTTTCGCTAAAAGTCGTTGCTCAGAGTCCTTTGCTAACAGTCTCTTGCTAGATGTTCTTTGCTAAACGCTTTCGCTAAACGTTCTTGGCTCGCTTCTCTCTCGTTTTACACTCGTCCCTCGCTCGTTTTTTACTCGCATTCGGTTCGCGTTTCGCTCGATCCCCGCTCCCCGCAGCATACCCCTCCCAAATGACGAATTTTTCATCGCCGCGCTGCTCTATCCTGACCCCATGCCGCTCCCCTCCCGCGACCCGCTGCTCGTTCAGATCGTCGATGCCGCCGTCGCCGACGCCGCACATCGCTCCGGTTCCTGGCTCAAATGCGCTCCCGGGTGCACCCAGTGCTGCATCGGCGTCTTCCCCATCTCCCAACTTGACGCCGCCCGCCTGCGCGACGGACTCGCCGCTCTCGATTCGACCGATCCCGAACGCGCCTCCGCCCTCCGCCAGCGCGCCGGGCAATCCGTCGCTCGCCTCACTCCTGATTTTCCCGGCGACCCGCGATCCGGCCTTCTCGATGACTCGCGCTCCGCCGACTTCGAGAACTTCGCCAACGACGAACCCTGCCCCGTCCTCGATCCCGCCACCGGACTCTGCGACCTCTACGCCGCCCGCCCCATCACCTGCCGCGTCTTCGGCCCGCCTCTGCAGACAGAAGACGGTCTCGGAGTCTGCGAGCTCTGTTTCCACGGAGCGACACCCGAAGAAATCGCCGCCTGCGAAGTCCACCTCGACTCCGACTCGCTCGAATCCTCCCTCACCGCCGAAGCCGAACAAGCGATCGGCCGCTCCGGCAGCACCATCATCGCCTGGGCCCTCGCGCGCTGATTGCACCCTCCGGGCCAGCATTCAAACCGCCCCCCATAAAACGTTTCCCGGCCAGGTTCACCCCATAGCAAGTAGCGAACGCTTCCGCCGTGCCACTGTCAATCAATTTCGTTCGGCGCTTCAGCTCCGAAGTGCCGTCCTGGCTCGCTGACTGCTCCCGAGCGCAGCTTTCACACCACCATCTGCCCTCAAGCGCACCCGGCCAGGTTCACCCCATAGCCAGTAGCGTAAGCTCATACTCTGTGCTGCCGATGCAACTGATTCCAGACTTTAACTCCTCCAGTACTGTCTCCAGACCCAAAACGGCACGCAGAAAAACCTGGCTTCCTCCGGCCAGGTTCACCCCATAGCAAGTAGCGGACGCCTCCTTCCATGCCATCGTCAACCAATTTGATCCTGCGCATCAGCTCCGAAGTACCGTCCTTCCCGTTTTGAATCACCGCCGCTCACATCCGTGCTCTTGAGAAGGATCTGAATCTCTCGCGCCGTTTGCGTATGGCGGGAGCTGAATTGGTGCGATCCGACGTGGAAAGCCTCTTGCCCTGATGATCCAACAACTCATCATGGTAGATTCGTTCCCATCCATCCTCCGCTGGAGCACCCATGCCCTCATCCCGCCCCCATTTTCTCGCCGCCTCTGCCGCCCTCCTCGCACTCAGCCTCACTGCCTGCAACGCCGCGCCCGCACCCGCCCCACAGCCCCTCAAAGTCATCGGCTTCCTCTCCGACTTCGACGTCAAAGACGACGCCATCGGCATCTGCAAAGCCGTCATGGAGGGCATCGCCCCCGGCATTCGGGTCATCGACATCACCCACCAGGTCACGCCCTATGACATCGCTCAGGGCGCGCGCTTCCTCGCCGGCTCCGCGCCGTACTTCCCCAAAGACGCCGTCTTCGTCGGCGTCGTCGATCCCGGCGTTGGCTCGACCCGCAAACCCATCATCGCCAAATCCAAAATCGGCCAGTTCTTCGTCCTCCCCGACAACGGCCTCCTCACCCTCGTTCAGGATCGCGACGGCATCGAAGCCGCTCGCGAAATCACCAATCCCGACTGGATGATCGGTTCAAAGCTCTCCTCCACCTTCCACGGCCGCGACATCTTCTCTCCAGCGGGCGCGCATCTCGCCCGCGGCGACGACTGGACCCAGGCCGGTCCCGCCCTCGACGTCGCTCAGCTCGTCCGTCTCGACATCCCGACCGCCGCCATCGACGCCAAAGGCCTCCACGGCGACGTGATTGGTACCGACGGTCCCTACGGCAATCTCATCCTCGATATCCCCGAGCCCGTCTTCGCGCAGCTCGGCTACCAGCTCGGCGACGCCGTCCCCGTCACCCTCAACGGCAAGCAGTACACCATCCCCCTCCACAAAACCTTCAGCGATGTCCCCATCGGCAAGCCTCTCTTCTACATTGACTCGCGCGGCCGCCTCTCCCTCGCCATCAACCAGGGCAACTTCGCCGAGACGTATCGCATCTCTCCACCCGCGCAGCTTTTGATTCCTCGCAAACCTTAACCACCACCATTTGTGAGAAGATTTTCTGCGCAACCCGTCGACCCCTGCCGGGTTCCATCGGCTGTGCGGCAGCACCCCGGTTCCCGCCGCCATCGATGCACACTCTTTCGTGAAAGGAAAAACCCACTCGTATGAAGAAAAAACTGCTTCTCGTCGCGACAGCCGCCCTCCTCAGTCTCCCCACCATCCCTGCGGCCCTCGCGCAGCACGTCTATATCCAGGTCGAGCCTCCACACGTCCGCGTCGAGCATCGCGGTCCGCGTCCCCATGACGGTTGGTACTGGCGTGCCGGCTATTATCAATGGGACGGCCACGCTCACGTATGGGTACCTGGCGAATGGATTGGGCCGCCTCACCCGCACGCCGTCTGGGTCGATGGCCGCTGGCATCATGAACACGGCGGCTGGTACTGGGAAGAAGGTCACTGGCGCTAATTTCCGCGCCTCCACGAACACGTCTCGCTGGCTGCCCCGGGCCTCAACTCTGAGACCCGGGACCGCCTCTTGCTAAACGTCTTTCGCTGGCTTTTCCCTCGCTTTTCTCTCGCCTTTCGCTTGTCTCTCGCTCGCTTTTCGCTAAACGCTCTTCGCTAATAGCCTCTCGCTAAACGCCTTTCGCTAGCCGTTTCTAGCTCGCCTTCCGCTCGTTTTTCGCTCGCTTTTCCCTTCTCTCCCCCGCCTTCCACAATTTCTTTGCCTCAGCAGTGGGAAAATACTCTAAGATTCTCAGTCCCCTCGGGAGAGCACTTATGGCCCACTACTCCACACTCCATACCCACACCGACTCCGGCATTCATACCATCCTCCTGAACCGCCCCGAGAAGCGGAACGCCCTCAACCACCAGCTCATGGAGGACCTCACCCAGGCCCTCGAATCTTTCGCCGCCAGTCAAACCTGCCGCGTCGTCATCATCACCGGCGCCGGTTCCTCCTTCTGCGCCGGCCTCGATATCGAGCATATCCATGCCATGGCCGTTGCCCCCGGCCATCTCTCTGCCGCCGACGACTACCACGCCGACGCCCAGCGCATTGCCACTCTCCTCAACACGCTGTACTCCCTGCCCAAACCCAGCATCGCCGCTGTCAACGGCCCCGCCATCGCCGGCGGCATGGGCATCGCCACCCTCTGCGACTTCACTCTCGCGGTCCCTGAGGCCAAGTTCGGCTTCACCGAAGTCCGCATCGGCTTCGTGCCTGCGGTGGTCGCCGCCTTCCTCCGCACCCAGCTCGGCGAAAAGTCCTGCCGCGATCTCCTGCTCACCGGCCGTCTCATCTCCGCTACCGAAGCCCAATCCCTTGGCCTCGTCAACCGCATCGTCGACGAGCCCGACCTCATGCGCGAAGCCCACGCCCTCGCCCACCGCCTCATCCGCAACAGTCCCGCCGCCATGGAAGCCACCAAGCGCCTCCTCGGCAAATTCTCCGACCGTCATCTCCCCGACGACATCGAAGCCGCCATCCGCGCCAGCGTCGATGCCCGCTCCAACGCCGACTTCCTGGAAGGCGTCAGCGCCTTCCTCGAAAAACGCGATCCCCAGTGGCCCTCAGCCCGCGTGAAGGAAACCGTCGGCAGCAGCTAGCCTTGGTGTCCACAAGTTCGTTCAGGCGTTGTCCTTTGGCTTTGCATCAGGGCTCGACTTCACAGCCTGCGGAAAATTCGCTGCCCCAAATGCGCGTCGCGGCCAGGTTCACCCCACAGGATGTCCCACAAGTTCGTTCAGGCCGTTGTCCTTTGGCTTTGCATCAGGGCTCGACTTCACAGCCCGCGGAAAAATTCGCCGCCCCCAAAAACACGTCGCCGCCAGGTTCACCCCATAGCAAGTAGCGAACTCTCCCGGCGGCCAATAGTCAATGGACTGACCGCTGTGCTCTCACCCTGAAGTACCGTCCCTGGACCATTCCGGGAAAAAGCAACAGCCCTCTGCTCCATCCCTGCGCTTTTTCCGCAAGCCGTTCAGTCGTGCCGCTAAGGTCGAAAATCAAACACGCTCCAGCCCCTGCGGGCGGTTCTTCGAACCACCTCGATTCGTCGAATTGTTCAATGAACTTCCCCCGAGCGTCCTGCTCACACCAACCGAACGTTCCGCTCGATCGTCCGGATCACCGTGTCCAGCTTCCCGTTCCACACCTGCTTCGCCAGGCTCAGAGTGAAGCCCTTCGCCGCGTGAAAAGGAACATGCGACGGCAGCGACAGCGCAAACGGATCGACCACCGCATCCACCACCACCGGCCCGCCCTTGTAGGCAAGCGCCTCAGCCAGCCCCTCCCGAACGTCGCCGGGCTCCTCAATGCGAATCCCCTTCGCGCCCATCGCCTCGGCCACCTTCGCGAAATTCGGATTCTTGAATTCCACCCCGAACGGAATCATCCCGGCTTCCTGCTGCTCGATCTTCACGAAGTCCAGCGATTCGTTGTTCAGGATGATCTGCACCACCGGCGTCTTGCGCTGCACCTGCGTCAACAGATCGCCCAGCCCAAGCATGGTGAATCCCCCGTCGCCGCACAGCGCGATCGTTTGCCGCCCAGGAAAGGCCGTCTGTGCGCCGAAAGCATTCGGCGCCGCATTCGCCATCGACGCCCACGAAAACGACCCGAACAGCCTCCGCTTTTGCCCGCCCCGAATGTGCCGCGCCAGCCACATGCACGCCGTCCCCGTATCCGCAAAGAACATCGCGTCCTCCGCCGCCAGCTCGCTCAGGGTCGCCGCCAGGAATTCCGGCCGAATCGGCTTCATCTCCGGCCCTTTTTCCACATAGTGCTGCAGCAGTTCATCGAACGACTTCGTCTCCGCGACGTGTTTCTCCAGAAAGCTCCCATCGCTCTTTTCCCGCACGCTTCCCAGCAGCGCGCTCACCGTAGCTTTCACATCCCCCACCAGCCCCAGATCCACCGCCGTTCGCCGCCCAATGTGTTTCGGATTCCTGTCGATCTGCACCTTCTTCACATCGCTCCCAGGCAGAAACTCCGAAAAAGGAAAATCCGTGCCCAGCAGCAAAAGCAGCTCGGCTTTATTGATCGCCCCATAAGCTCCGCCATACCCCAGCAGCCCCGTCATGCCCGCCGCATAGGGATTGTCATGTTCCAGCCATTGCTTCCCGCGGAACGAATACCCAACCGGCGCCTGCAGCCTCGCCGCCAGCTGCAAAACCTCATCGCGCGCCTCCCTGCACCCTTCGCCCCCGAAAATCGCCACCGTCTTCGCCTCGTCGATCATCGCCGCCAGGCGACTCAAATCGCCATCGGCTGGCCGAACGATGGCGGGCGCAGGAAGCGTGATCTCCGCAGCGCGCCCCGCAGCATCTGCCGCCGCAACATCGCCCGCAATCGAAATCACCACCGGCCCTCGTTCCACAACCGCCGTCAGAATCGCAGTCTGAATCACCGCCCGCGCCTGCTCCGGGTTCACCAGACGCCCGGTATAAAGCGACGCGGCCTCAAAAAACTTATAAGGATTCAGCTCCTCCAGCGCCGCCGTGTCCATCAACTTCGTCTCCACATCGCCCGCAATGGCAATGATCGGAGCCCCCTCTTTGCGAGCATCCATCAAACCGTTAAACAGGTGGGTAACGCCCGGCCCAGCCGTCCCGCACACCGCAACCGGGTTGCCCGTGAAATAAGCATCCGCCACCGCGGCAAAAACCCCGTACTCCTCATGCCGCACGTGGATGAACTCAATCTTCCCGTTCCGCCGCAGCCCATCGATCACCGGATTCAGAGCGTCACCCACAATGCCGTAGCAGCGTTGAACTCCGGCCTTCGCAAGCATCTCCCACAGAACATCGGCGACATTTTGAGACATAGAACCATCCCTTTCTTCGGCTGTTAGTCGTTGCCCTGAACTCCGTCCCTCGCAACGCGGGAATCCTGGAGATTCGCGGGGGAATTTTATCCTGTTGCAGTTTTGAAAAGAGCCAATCGTTGCGGAGCCGGGGAGCCCAAAGCTCCCCATAAGATGCTACGCAATCCCACCAGGCCACACTTCCTCAAAATGTGGCATCATCCTCTTGACAGGCCTGGTCGCAAGCCAGGCTCGCGGAGGTGTCGACCGTGAGCAATCGATGGCTGGTTGCAGGCCAGCTTTGCCTGGCCGCCGCCTTTCTCGTGCACCCTCAAAGCAGCGGCGCCGCCGCCTCGCAATCCCCGGCCCCGAGGGCCGCCAATCCGCCCACCCGCACCCTCCTGCCTGAGGACGCCGGCGACCTCTTTCTCGCCCGCGGCGAATTCATCGAGGCCATCGACGCCTATAGCCGCGCCCCCTACGACGCAGCCACCCTGAACAAGATCGGCGTCGCCTGGCATCACCTCTCCGCCGTCGGTCAGGCCAAGATGAACTACGAAAGAGCCCTCTCCCTCCGTCCCAACTTCCCTGAAGCCCTCAACAACCTCGGTGCCGCTTACTTCACCCAGAAACAATACTCCCAGGCCATCCACTTCTACCGTCGCGCCCTCCAGCTCTCGCCCGACTCCGCCGTCACCGCCGCCAATCTCGGCACCGCCTATTTCGCCGAAGGCCGATCCGGGCCCGGCCTCCAGGCCTATCGCAGCGCCCTTTCCATGGATCCCACCGTCTTCGACCTTGACTCCCCTCAGATCATCAACGGCCCCATCACCGACGAAGACCGCGCCCGTCAGGACTACTGCATCGCCGAGCTTTTTGCTCAGATGGGCATCCCCGACCGCGCCCTCGATTATCTCCGCAAGGCCTTCGCCGCAGGCTTCAAGGATCGCCGGCGTCTCGCCCAGGATCCAGCCTTCGCCACCCTCCGCACCACCGCCGAATACGCCTCGCTCACAGGCGAATTTCGCCTTCAATAGCCTCAGCCGCTCGCCTCTCGCCCGCCTTTTGCTCGTTTTTTGCTCGATTCTCGCTCGGTTTTTGGCGTCTCTCGCAAAAAGCTTCTCGCCAATAGCTCTTCGCTAAACGCCTTTCGCTAAACGT
>JBEKIN010000157.1:0-9952 GCA_050011735.1 Acidobacteriaceae bacterium
TCTGCTGTACCTCTCGACGAAGGAAGACGCGCCGACGATGACGCACCCGCGGAACCTGATTGTCGCAGAGGATCAGAGCCAGGTTGCGGTGATCGAGGACTATGCGTCGGTGGGCGGCGAGTCGGTGGTGTTTTCGAATGCGGTGACGGAGCTGATCGCTGGCGAGAGCACGGTGGCGCAGCATTACCTGATCGAGCGCGAGCATCTGAAGGCGTTCAACGTGCAGACGCTGCGGATCGAGCAGGGGCGGAGCGCGAATGTGGCGTCGCACTCGGTGCTGCTGGGCGGCGGGCTGGTGCGGAACAATGTGCATCCGGTGCTTGCGGGCGAGGGCGGCGAGTGCCTGATCAACGGGCTGTTTATGGGCACGGGACGGCAGCATCTGGACAATTACATGCACGTCGAGCACGCGGCCCCGCATTGTGGGAGCCGGCAATTCTACAACGGCATTCTGGACGGGCAGGCGCACGGCGTGTTTCACGGGCGCATCGTGGTGCATAAAGTCGCGCAGAAGACAGACGCGAAGCAGACGAACAGGAATTTGCTGCTGAGCGACGATGCGCAGATCGACACCAAGCCGCAGCTCGAAATCTACGCCGATGACGTGAAGTGCACGCACGGCGCGACGATTGGGCAGATTGAGGAGAATGCGCTGTTCTACCTGCAGTCGCGCGGAATCAGCGAACTCGAAGCGCGGAAGCTGCTGCTGATGGCGTTCGCCGAGGAGTGTGTGGATCGCATGCATTCGACGGTGGCGCGGGAGCACATCGCGCGGCTGGTGGGCCAGCATTTGCTGTTCACCGGAGGCATTACGCCGCAGGGCTTGACGGGCCTGGTCGAGGAAAGAACGCTGGAGGAAGTTGGATGAGTGCCGCAGCCGCAGTACCGATTCGCGAGGAAGCCTTTCAGCCCTCGTTCGATGTGGAGAGAATTCGGAAGGATTTTCCGATTCTGCACACGATGGTGCACGGGCATCCGTTGGTTTACCTCGATAACGCTGCAACATCGCAGAAGCCGCAGGCGGTGATTGACGCGCTGGTGCGGTATTACGAGGGCGAAAACGCGAATATTCATCGCGGCGTGCATTATTTGTCGCAAATCGCGACGGAGGAGTTCGAGAAAGCGCGGGAAACGGTTCGGGCCTTTGTGAACGCGGCGCAGACCAGCGAGATTATATTCACGCGCGGGACGACAGAGGCCATCAACCTGGTGGCGCAGACGTATGGGCGGGTGCACGTAGGCGCCGGCGATGAGGTGCTGATCACGGCGATGGAGCACCACTCGAACATCGTGCCGTGGCAGATGCTGTGCGAGGAGAAGGGCGCAAAGCTGCGGGTGGCGCCGATCAACGATGCGGGCGAACTTCTGCTGGAGGAGTTTGAGAAGCTGCTGGGGCCACGGACGAAGGTGGTAGCGGTCAGTCATGTTTCGAATGCGCTGGGGACGATCGATCCGCTGAAGCGGATGGTGGCCATGGCGCATGCGCGGGGAATTCCGGTGGTCGTGGATGGGGCGCAGGCGGTGCCGCACCTGGCGGTGGATGTGCAGGACCTCGACGCCGACTTCTACGCGTTCTCCGGACACAAGATGTATGGGCCGACGGGGATTGGCGTGCTGTACGGGAAGCATGCGCTGCTGGACGCGATGCCGCCGTATCAAGGCGGTGGAGACATGATCAGCTCGGTGACGTTCGAGAAGACGACATACAACAAGCTGCCGCACAAATTCGAGGCGGGCACGCCGGACATGGCGGGTGTGGCGGGGCTGAAGGCGGCCATCGAGTACATGAACGGGATCGGGATCGCGAAGATTGCCGCGCACGAGCACGAGCTGCTGGAGTACGCGACCGAAGTGGTGGGCGCGCTACCGGGTGTGCGGCTGATCGGGACGGCGAGGGAGAAGGCGAGCGTGCTGTCGTTTGTGCTGGACGAGGTGCATCCGCACGACATCGGGACAATCCTGGATCAGCAGGGCATTGCGGTGCGCACGGGGCACCACTGCGCGCAGCCGGTGATGGAGCGCTTCCACATTCCGGCGACGGTGCGGGCTTCGTTCGCGGTGTACAACACGAAGGCCGAGATCGATGCGCTGGTGCGAGGAATCCGCAAAGTGCGGGAGGTTTTTGCCTGATGCCGGAGCTGCGCGATCTTTATCAGGAAGTGATTCTGGAGCACAGCAAGGCGCCCAGGAACTACAAGGAGCCTGCGGGAACGAACCACAGAGCCGAAGGATATAACCCGCTGTGCGGCGATCGGTTCACGGTTTATCTGGAGATGGACGGCGACGCGATCCGGGATATCGGGTTCCAGGGCGCGGGGTGCGCGATTTCGAAGGCATCGGCGTCGATGATGACGCAGAGCGTGAAGGGCAAGACCAAGGCAGAAGCGCACAGGATCTTCGAGCAGTTTCATGAGCTGGTGACCGGGCATTCGCACGAACATGAGGCCGAACTGGGCAAGCTGGCGGTTTTTTCCGGAGTTTCGGAGTTTCCGGTGCGGGTGAAGTGCGCGACGCTGGCGTGGCACACGCTGGAGGCGGCGCTGGAAGGCCAGCAGGAGAAGGTTTCTACAGAATAGCCGGTAGCCTGGGGCGAAACGATGATCATTACCAACCAAACCGTGGCCTTGAAGCGCGATTGCGCGGCGATCGCGATTCCCGCGGGAACGCACCAGGTGCTGAGTGCCGGAACGACGGTACGGATTACGCAGGCAGCGGGGACGAGCTATACGGTTTCGGCGGAAGGAATGCTGTATCGCATCGAAGGGACCGATGCGGACGCGCTGGGACTGAGCGGGCCGGCTGCGGAGACGCATGCCCCTCCCACCTTCAGCGAGCGGATGGTGTGGGATCAGCTGAAGACGGTCTACGATCCGGAGATTCCGGTGAATATCGTCGATCTGGGGCTGATCTATTCGTGCGATATAGCCGAACATGAGCAGGGTGGCAAGAAGATCGATGTGGCGATGTCGCTGACGGCGCCGGGATGCGGTATGTCGGATGTGCTGAAGGCCGATGTGGAGAAGAAGCTGGCGCGGCTGCCTGATGTGAAGGAAGTGCGGGTGCAGGTGGTGTTCGATCCGCCGTGGAGTCCGGGAAGGATGTCGGAGGCGGCGAAGCTGCAGCTGGGTTTCGATCTGGACTACGGCGGGCCGCAGAGCGCGTTTCCGATCCTGCGCTAGGCGAGCCGCAGCCCTCGCCGGGCTTTAGCAACCATCACAATTACAAATCTGCGCCGGGCGGCAGGCCGCCCCATTGCCAGAAGCGAGTGGTTCCGGCCTGAGCGATCCAGGCGGAGAGCTGTGGGTTGGGAAAGCGCTTCACATACGGCACGGCCCAGCCGATGTCCGCACCGGAATACTGGCCGGTGACGATGTCCTGTTGGACGCCGGTGGCTTTGGCGAAGATTTCAGGGTCGCGGAGGCCGGCGATGCAGAGATTGACGAGGCGATGGATGGCGCCGTTGTTGTAGCTGTAGAGGTCCATGCCGTTGGCCTCGGCGAGCTCAGCGATCATGATGAGCGGCGCGAGGGCGTAGAGGTGGTAATGGAGGGCGCGGCCGGCGCGGGCCATCTCGTGCGGCAAGACACCGTCGGGCTGGATCTGGTCCACACCGGCCTTGTACGACTGGACGCCCCAGACGAAATTGCTCTTGTCGTTCGTGGCGATGCCGGCAGCTGCCACGGCTAATCCAGACCAGTAGCGGTGGTTGTTCCAGGCATCACTGTCGGGATTGACCTTCTTAGTGTCGACATACTCGGTGACGCGATCGGCGACGGAGCTGAACCACTTCTGAATGTCTTTCTGCTGATCGGGAGTACCGACTCCACTGTTGCGGGCCTTGAGGTACGCCACGGAGACGCCCGCGAGCAGCCATTTCTGTTCGTAATGGCCCTGGCCGGTGGGCATTTCGCCGGACCAGGCGTGTGCGCGAGCGGCGGCATCGAGCAGGGAGTAGACGCAGGTCGCAGCGGCGCGGCTGCCCTTGGTGAGCCATGCATCGGCGGCCTCGCCGGACCACTGGCCGAGGTGGGTCGGCGCTTCGGTAGCCTTCTCTTCGGCCTCGCGCTTCTTCTCGTCAATGACGGAGTGATGGGCATCGGTATAGTAGCCCTCGACGTTCAGTGTTTTTGTGAAGGGCGGGGGCTCGGGGCAGTTATAGGGTGCGTCGGTAGTGGCGATGGAAAGACCGTCCCATGGCGAGCGGAGCTGGGCTTGTGCGACGCGCGGCGCGAGCAGCGACACGCAGGCGCAAAGCGACAGAGCGATGCGGTGCAGTGGAATCCTGTTATTCATCGAGGTTATTGGTCTCGGGGGCTGGGTGGTTGTTTCGCGTGCCATCAGGACTCAGTGGGCTCGACGTAAAACATTTCGTTGGTGGGGCGGAAGCCGGCGGACTCGTAAAGGCGGCGGGCCAGGTCGGTGGAGTGGAGGGCAACGACGCGGATGCTGCGGCGGCGGGCTTCCGCGAGAGCGAGTTCGATGAGATTGCTGGCGAGATGGCGGCGGCGATAATCCGGCTCTACATAGACGTTAAGGAGATAGCCGCGAGTAGTGGACCGCGGGTCGAGGGGGTGCGGGGGCCAGTCGAGCAGAAGCAAGCCCGCGCCAGCGACGACCTTACCGTCGTCTTCGGTGAGCCAGCCAAGATAGCGGTTGTCCGTGATGGCCTGGGCGACCCACGGCTCGTGGGCCTGAGCCATGAGCTGGAGCACCTGATCGTCGCGGCGTCCGGCATCAACAAACATGCGGCGACGATGACGGGTGATGAGAGGAGCGTCGGCGGCCGTCGCCAGCCTGGTTTTCAGCATGATGAGCAGTATAAGACTTAGGATGAAAACGTGACACGAGCACCGGAGATCGATCGGAGCCAGCTGCGCGCCGGGATGCGAGTGGCTGTGGCCGTGTCGGGCGGAAGCGATTCGGTGGGATTGCTGCGTGCGCTGGCCAAGGCCGCGCCCGGGATTGGGCTGGTGCTGGCGGTCGCGCATCTGCACCATGGGATTCGCGGCGCCGACGCGGATGAGGACGCCCGGTTTGTCGCGGAGCTGGCGGAGCAACTTGGGCTGGAATTGCATTTGCATCGGGTCGACACACCGGCGGCGGCGCGGGAGAGGCGCGAAACGCTGGAAGAGGCGGCCCGGAGCCTGCGCTATGCGTGGTTTCGGGAGTTGCTCAGCGAAGTCAAGGCAGATGCGGTGGCCACCGCGCATACGCTGAACGACCAGGCCGAGACGGTGCTGCATCGGCTCCTGCGCGGCGCGTGGACGGAGGGCCTGGGCGGAATTCATCCCGTGATTGCATGCCAGGGCGGCGTGATTTTACGGCCCTTTTTGCGGGCGCGGCACGCGGAGATTCAGGCGTGGTTGCGGGCGATTGGGCAGCCGTGGCGGGAGGACGCGACAAACACGGATACGGCGCACACGCGGAATCGGATCCGACACGAATTGCTGCCGCGGCTGGCGGAGTTCAATCCGCAAATCGCGGAGCAGCTTGCGCGCATGGCGGCGATTGCGCGCGATGAGGAGAGCTGGTGGGAGCAGGAGCTGGGAAGATTGCTGCCATCACTGGTCCTGCCTGGGCGGCCGGTGCGCGGCGGCGGGCGGGCGGTGTCGACGCGTCCGGATGAGGGCAGCGTAGGGATTGAGCTGGAGCGGCTGCGCGGGCTGGCGCCCGCGTTGCGGCGGCGCGTGTTGCGGGCGGCGGCCAAACAGCTGGGATGCGGGCTGAATTTCGAGCAGACGGAACGGCTGATGGCGATGTGCGAGCCGGAGGGGGCACGGAAAGAGCAGCTGGCGGCGGAGCTGGGGGCGGAGAGGACGGCGCGCGAGTTGAGGCTGGTGCGCGAGGCCGGAAGCGCGCCGAGGGATTTGGCGCCAGAGCCGATGGAGGCACAGATTCCCGGCGAGGTTGAGGGGTTGGGTGTGAGGCTGCGGTTGAGAATGACCGCTGGCGCGCATCGTGACACGGGGATGACCCCGGCGATTCTGCGGGTGCCGCGGCCAGGCGATCGCACGCGACTGCGCCATTCGCGGGGAGCGAAGCCGCTCAAAGAGATTTTTGAGCGGATGAACGTCGCTGCGGCTGCGCGCAGGGCGTGGCCGGTATTGGAGTGGACGGGGCGGATTGTGTGGATGAAGGATGTCGAGGTGGAAACTGAACCGGAGATTCCGTTTGCCATTGAAGTGGTGGACAGGGACGGCGGCGAGTCGTGAGAGGCGCGATTCAGTGCGCGCCGGACGAGGGCCATTCGTCGATGACGACGCCGAGGTCGTTCAGCACCTGCATCGTGGCCTCGACGTTGCGACGAACCGGTGCGCGGTCCTGCCGCTGCTCCAGCGGATCCTCTTCGACAGCGACGACGCGGCCGTAGGGCCAGGTGTTTTCAGGCAGCGCTGCGAGGGCTTCGGGCAGATCCTCTAAGCGAAGGTCGAGCACGCGGCGACGGGCCGCTGCCGGATGCAGAAAATCGCTGCCGGGTGTGTTGGCCGGGGCGAGATCCGGATACATGATGGTGAGGTTCACGGTGGACTTGCCGACGATGAGGAACGGATTCGCCCAGCTTTGGCGCGTGTGGATGGCCATATATGTAGTTTTGGAGGGCGGAGGGATGTTTTCGAGCTGCTGGCGGTCCTGATCGCGGACTGCGGCGGCGGCGCGAGTTTTTTCCAGCGCCTGCTTGCGCGCTGTCGCGGCGGCTTCGATAGCGGAGGCGGGATGACGGTCCGAGCGCGAACAGGCGGTCAGGAAAACCGCCACAAGGAGTGTGCCGGCGAGTTCGGCGAACGACTTCATAGAGCGAATGTGGTGTGGACCCCTCCTTTGAGCATATCAAGCAGCGTGGCGGGTTCGTGTGCCCCTGCGAATGCCTGCTAACGTGCCCGTTCCCTGCCCACGCGACAGGGTTTTGCGAAAAAAGTTCTCGGTGATCCGACAGGGCTGTGGTTTCATAGCATTTCACACCAACCTGCAGTCACCCCGGAGAACATGCGCGACCGACTGGAACGGTATTTTGATTTTGCCGGGCTGAAGACTACCTGGAGAACGGAAATCTTCGCCGGCCTGACGACGTTCGTCACGATGGCTTACATCATCGTGGTGAACCCTTCGATTTTGGGCAAGGCGGGGCTGCCGATTCCCGCGGTGACGGCGGCGACGTGTATTTCCGCGGCGTTCGGCAGCATCCTCATGGGCGTCATCGCGCGCTATCCGCTGGCGCTGGCGCCGGGAATGGGCCTCAACGCGTACTTCAGCTACATGGTCGTGATGAAGATGCACGTGCCGTGGCCGACGGCGCTGGGCGCGGTGTTTCTATCCGGCGTGATCTTTCTGCTGCTGACGGCGACAGGGTTGCGGCAGGCGATTCTGCAGAGCATTCCGCACGAGCTGTATTCGTCAGTCGCCGGCGGGATCGGGTTGTTCATCGCGTTTATCGGATTCAAGAATGCGGGGATTGTGGCGTCGGATCCCGTGACGATGGTGACGCTGGGGAATCTGCGACAGCCGCAGACGTTTCTGGCGCTGCTGGGCGTGTTGTTGATGGCAGCGCTGCTGGCGTGGCGGGTGCGCGGAGCGATCCTGATCGGCGTGTTGACGATCACATTGGCGGCGGTTCCGTTCGGGCTCGTGCACTGGAATCCTGCGCCGTATAGTATTTCGGCCGTTACGCAGACGGCGTTTCGGCTGAATATCCCAGCGGCGCTGCACATTGGGCTGGTGGAGATTGTCTTCGTGTTCCTGTTTGTCGATTTGTTCGACAACCTGGGGACGCTGGTGGCGGTGACGAAACACGCTGGACTGCTCGGACCGAACAATGAGATTCCGCGGCTGAGTCAGATTCTGTTCGCCGATGCCACCGCCACGGTGGCGGGTTCGCTGGTGGGGACGTCGACGGTGACGAGCTACATCGAATCGGCGGCGGGCGTGGCGGCGGGTGGGCGGAGCGGCGTGACGGCAATTGTCACAGGGCTGTTGTTTCTGTGCTCGCTGGTGGCGGCTCCGTTTGTGAGCATGGTGCCGACGGCGGCGACGGCTCCGGCGCTGATTGTGGTGGGCAGTTTGATGCTGCATACGCTGGGCGAGATTGAATGGAAGGAGCCGCTGATTGCGTTCCCGGCGTTCCTGACCCTGGTGCTGATTCCACTGACGACTTCGATTGCGAATGGCCTGGGGTTCGGGATTATTGCATACGCAGCTCTGCATCTGGCGATGGGGAAATTCAATCGCCGGGACTGGCTGCTGTACACGCTGTCAGTGCTGTTTCTGGCAAGGTTCATCTACGTTGCCGGCACGTAAAGACAGCGAATAGAGAATGGAAAGACGGCGCCGCTGTCTGGACGGTGTCGCGCCGTGGATGCGGTGGAATAGAATCGGACCCGTGAAAACGAGTCTCTTCGATCTGTATAAGGTCGGCATTGGGCCCTCGAGTTCGCACACGATGGGGCCGATGCGGGCCGCACGCCGCTTTGCCGTGGAGCTGGAGATCTCGGGCCTCCTGGACCGGGTGGCTGAGGTTCGGGTCGACCTTTACGGATCGCTCGCGCTGACCGGACTTGGGCACGGAACAGATCGCGCTGTGCTGCTGGGCTTGAGTGGCGAAGAGGCTGCGACGATCGATCCGGCGAGTATCGGGCCAAAGCTGGTGGAGATTCGCAGTTCGGGACGGCTGGCGATTCTGGGGTCGCATGCGATTCCGTTTCGTGAAGCCGAGCACCTGATTTTCCACCGCGATCAGATGATTCCTCCGGGAGCGGTGACCCAGCACCCGAACGGGGTGCGCTTCAGCGCGTTCGATGCGGCGGGAAATGTGCTGATGTCCGGCACTTATTTCTCGATTGGAGGCGGATTTATCGTTGCCGACGGCGAGGACGCCGCGCCCAAAGCCGTTCCGGCCGGCGTGGCGATGCCCTATCCGTTTTCGAGCGCGGCGGAGCTGCTGCGCATGGCCGAGGAGCAGGGCGCGCCGATCTGGAAGGTGATGTTGGCCAATGAATCCGTGCTGCGTGAGCCCGAGGATGTGCGCGCCGGCATTCTGCATATCTGGAGCGTGATGCAGGCGTGCATCGAGCGCGGGATGACGACAGAGGGGATCCTGCCGGGCGGACTGGCGGTGCGGCGTCGTGCGATGCGGCTGGCGGAGCGATTGCGCGGGAAGGGGTCGGTGGACCCGCTGGCTCCGCTGGACTGGGTGACGGTCTACGCGATGGCGGTGAATGAGGAGAACGCAGCGGGCGGCCGGGTGGTGACCGCGCCGACGAACGGAGCAGCGGGGGTGATTCCGGCGGTCGCGCGCTACTACCGCGACTTCATACCCGGCGCCGACGAGGAGGGCCTCCTGCGCTACTTCCTAACCTCGGCGGCGGTGGGCGTTCTGTACAAGGAGAATGCGTCGATCAGCGGCGCGGAGGTTGGGTGCCAGGGAGAGGTGGGCGTTGCGTGCTCGATGGCGGCGGGCGGGCTGGCGGCGGCGCTGGGCGGGACCAACGACGAGGTGGAGCACGCTGCGGAGATCGGCATGGAGCACAACCTGGGCATGACGTGCGATCCGATTGGGGGCCTCGTGCAGATTCCGTGTATCGAGCGCAATGCCATGGGCGCGGTGAAGGCGGTGCAAGCGTGCCGCCTCGCGATGAACGAGACGGAGGGGCACAAGGTTTCGCTCGATCAGGTGATCCGGACGATGTACCTCACCGGGCTCGATATGCAGTCGCGCTATAAGGAGACTTCGCTGGCGGGGCTGGCCCTGAACATAATCGAGTGTTAAGACGCAGAGCTTAGGGATTAGAGTTTGGCGGCCAGGCGGCTGTAGCAGACGACGCGGTCACACTGGAGCGTGACGAAACCGGCCGGTGGGGGGCGGGGAGCACCGATTTCCAGCCTATCGTTCGATGCACATGGCGACCGAATTGCCGCCGCCGAGACACAGAGCTGCCAGACCACGATGCACGTTGCGGCG
>JBEKIN010000158.1:0-9945 GCA_050011735.1 Acidobacteriaceae bacterium
GAGAAGGCGCTGGTTCGCGCGCGGCAGGTGGCTACGCAGATGGCGGCGGGGCTGAGTGCGCATCTGGGGGCGCTGATTTACGCGAGTAATCAGACGCCGATGACGCGGCTTCTCGAGACCAGCAACGCCACGATTTCGGCCCAGCAGATTGTGTCCGCTCCTCCGCCCACGCCGCTGGCGATACGGGCGCAGCAGGTGGAGGAGTCGGCGACGGTGTATGCGGTGTTCGCGATCGAGTGAGCACTGCGCGGCGGCGGACCCGATGCCATGGTTCTGCGCTCCCGGACTTCCTGATTCGGCGCTCTCTTAGGCGCGCGGGAGCTGCGGGAGTGCGTCGAAGTGGGCGTCACGGGCGCAAAGTGTGAGGGAATGCTGAAGCACCAGGGCTGCAATCCACATGTCGTTGGTTGGAATTGGCGTGCCTTGCTTGCGCAGTTGCCGGAACACGCTCGCATAGTGATGCGTCGTCTGCTCGTCGGCGTAGAGGACTTCGACACTCGGTTTGAACAGAAACCGCCGCAGGGCCGCTTCGTTTTGCGCACCTTTGCTGCCGAGAGAAAACCCAGCGCGCAGTTCGGCAAGCACGATGAATGGCAGCCAGACTTCATCGGCTGATTCGACGGACTCTGCAACGCGTAGATCGCCCTGGACCAGGTCAGTGTAGCGATTCGTGTCGAGCGCCATCCTCAACGCCAAAGATCCTCATCCACGGTGTCCTGCGCGGCAATGGCTTCGTCAAATTCCGGGTCGTGCTGCCAGGTACCAACAATGTCACTCAGATCTCGCTTTCGGGAGCGCTCGCCACTGACACCGGCTCCCCGAGCCAGGGCTTCGATCGCAATTTCGTTCAGACTCTTGCCCTGTTCCTGTGCACGCCGGCGGAGCGCGGCGTCCAGAGAACCCGGCACGTTGCGAATCGTGTATTGCATGCATTAATTGTAGGCAGTGCAGGCAGATCATGCAAGCAGCAGGCAACAAGTGGGAAATTCAGTCGCGGGAGCGCTTGCGGATTTCGATATTGAGGCGCTTGATCTTCTGGTTGAGTGTGGAGAGGGGGATGCGGAACTGCTCGGCGGCTTCGGTTTGGTTGCCATTGCAGCGCTCGAGCTTGTCGACGATGATGCGGCGCTCGATGTCTTCCATGATGTCGAAGAGGGAGGCGTCGGGGCTGTGTTCGAGGAGGCTTGAGGAGTAGCTGGAGCCGGTGAGATGGCCGGGGAGCAGATCGGCGCCGATGGTGCCGCCGGAGGAGAGGACGACGCCGCGCTCGATGACGTTTTCGAGTTCGCGGACGTTACCGGGCCATTCGTAGTCGACGAGGGCGCGCATGGCTTCCTGGGTGAGAACCCGCGGGGAGAGGCCGTTTTCGTCAGAGTAATACTTGAGGAAGTGAGTGACCAGGGCGGGGATGTCTTCGCGGCGGCTGCGCAGGGGCGGCAGCTCGATGGCGATGACATTGAGGCGGTAGAAGAGGTCTTCGCGGAAGCGGCCCTCGCGCACGGCCGTGCGCAGATCGACGTTGGTAGCGGCGATGATGCGGACGTCGACCTGAATTTCCTGAACGCCGCCGAGGTGCATGAAGCGGCGATCCTGGAGGACACGCAGGATTTTCGCCTGGGTGTCCATGCCCATGGTGGCGATCTCGTCGAGGAAGAGGGTGCCGCCGTTGGCGACTTCGAAGAGGCCCTTTTTGGCGGCGATGGCGGAGGTGAACGCGCCTTTGACGTGGCCGAAGAGGGTGGATTCGAGGAGGTCGGTGGGCATGGCGCCGGTGTTGACCGGAACGAAGGGCTTGTCTTTGCGGGTTGAGTTGGCGTGGAGGGCTTTGGCGATGAGCTCCTTGCCAGTGCCGCTTTCGCCCTGGATGAGGACGGTGGAGCGGGTGGGCGCGACCTGGGCGACGAGGTCGAAGATGCGGAGCATGACTTCGCTTTTGCCGACGATGTTGGGGAAGTTGTAGCGCTGGCGGAAGGCGCGCTTGAGCTGGACGTTTTCTTCTTCGGCGCGATAGCGGGCGATGGCGGCGCGGATATCGGCGAGGAGTTTTTCGTTGTCCCAGGGCTTCTGGACGAAGTTCTGGGCGCCTCCGCGGATGGCGTCGACGACGTTGTCGACAGTGCCGAAGGCGGTGATCATGATGACGGGCAGGTTGGCTTCGCGCTCGCGCAGGGTGCTGAGGATTTCGATTCCGTTGCGACCGGGGAGGGCGAGGTCGAGCAGGACCAGGTCAAAGGGCTGCTCGGCGATGCGTTCGAGGCCCAGTTCGCCATTCTCCGCGCTGTCGACGGCGTAGCCTTCCATGGACAGAAGGGTTTCGAGCGATTCGCGAATCGCGGCTTCGTCGTCGATGATGAGAATGCGCGGGAGGGAATCCGAACCAGCAGCTTGAGAATTATCCGGAACCGCAAGGGTGCCTTCAGACATGCGCGGGTTTCCTCAGCAAGGGAAACTCAAGATAAAAAGTCGTGCCCAGTCCCACCTGACTTTCCACGTGGATTTTGCCCGAGTGCTCCTGAATGATGCCGTAGGTGACAGCAAGGCCAAGGCCGGTGCCGCGCGGCTGGCCATCGCGGCGCGCGGTCTTGGTGGTAAAGAAGGGATCGTAGATGCGGCGCAGGTGCTCGGGGGCGATGCCCGATCCGCTGTCGGCGATAGAGATGCTGACGTGGCCGTTGACCTCAGTGGCGATGCGCAGGGTGCGGTCGGCCGGGGGATCCGGCGGGGCGTTCGCAGAACCCCCAGCCATGGCGTCTTTGGCGTTGAGGAAGAGGTTGAGGAAGACCTGCTGGAGCTTGCCGGCGTTGCCCATGATGGCGGGAAGGCCGGGCATGAGGCTGGTCTCGACGCTGATCTGAGCGGTTTTGAACTGGTGCTCGAGCAGGGTCAGCGTGTCGCGGATGATGGTGTTGACGTCGGTCTCGCGGTATTCGGCGCCGCTGGTGCGGGAGAAGTTGAGCAGGCCGTTGACGATCTCGGAGGCGCGGAAGGTCTGCTGGGTGATCTTGTCGAGCAGGGGGGCGAGTTTGGCATCGCCTTTGACCTGGCGGGCGAGCATCTGCGCGTAGGAGGAGATCACGGCGAGAGGAGTGTTGACTTCGTGGGCGACGCCGGCGGCGAGAAGGCCGATGGAGGAGAGCTTCTCGGCCTGGGCGAGCTGGCCTTCCATCTGGGTCTGGTCGGTGATGTCGTCGATGAGGATGATGCGGCCGACGGTGCGGAAATCGCGGGAGACGAGCGGTGCGATGGCGATGTTGGCGATGCGGGTCTCTTCGGCGCGGGTCTCGAGGCGGAATTTGTAGAGATTGTGGACCCCGGGCTGATCTTTGACGCGGCGGAATTCCTCGACGAGATTGACGGGGAAGACAGCTTCGAGGGGCTGGTGGAGCGCTTCCTGGCGGGCGAGCGCGAACATGACTTCCATCTGCGAGTTCCAGCTCTCGATGCGCTCTTCGGGATCAAGGGCGAGGATGCCGACGTTGATGGATTCGACGATGTTCTCGTTGAATTCCTTGAGGCGCTCGTACTCGATGATCTTTTCTTCGAGGCTGGCGTAGAGGGTCGCGTTCTGCAGGGCGATGCCGATGTAGCCGGCGAGGGATTCGAGCAACTCCATGTCCTCGCTGGAAAGGAAATCGCCGCCCTGGCGGCGGCCGAGACCAATGACGGCGATGGTGCGGTCCTTTACCTGAAAGTCGCGCGCCTGCCATTCGCGCGCGCCAGGAACCCCGACGCGACAGGGGAGGAAATAATTCATGTCGAGCAGGGCCGCGGTGTGCTGTTCGGCATGGCTGAGGTTCAGCGCGAGCTGGGGATTTTCAAGGAACAGATGAGTGCCGGCGTTGGGCTCATCGAAATCGAGGAAGCCGAGGTTGAGGCGGCTGTGTTCGAGCGTCTCGGGTAAGCCGTGCTGGGCGGCGAGGCGGTATTGGCCTGGTGCGTCCTGGAGGAAGACGGCGACGCGATCGACGAGCAGGGTGCGAGGCAGGCGATCGACGATGGCATTGAGCAGCGGTTCGAGATTGGTGAAAGAGCTGAGGCCGCGGCCGAAAGAGATGAGGGTGGCGCGGTAATCGTAGCTCTGGCGGTCGAAGAGGCGGTCGACGCGCATCTGGATGGTTCGCTTGAGGGGCTCGAAGAGGAGCGCCGCTACGATGATGGCGGACAAGAGTCCCCAGATGCCGAAGCTGCGCAGGCGTGCCTGAGCGAGAGCGGCGGCGACGGCGAGGAGCGCGAAATAGACGCCGACGAGGGCGGCGGTGGCGAGGGTATAGGTGACGCCGCGCTTGAAGATGAGGTCGACGTCCATCATGCGGTAGCGCACGATGGCCCAGCTAAAGGTGAGCGGGAGGATGACCATGCAGATGCCTGCGATTTTGGTGAGGACATCGGGCATGGCGAAGTCGGCCATGAAGGGAATGGCGGACAGGAGCGTGAAAGGAGCGACGGCGAGGAGGGTGCCGCGGGTGAGCCACTTGAGCTGCTGGCGTTCGAGGGGGGCTTTGGTTTCGCGGTAGTGCACGTAAAAGACGGCTGCGGCGAGCACGTAGAAGAGCGCCTGATGGCCAGTGGCCACCTGGTCGAGACGATGGCGCAGGACTTCGGTTGCGGACCAGAACTCGATCGCCATGACCTGGAGGGCGATAATCGCCGCGGCGGGCAAATAGATGAGCGGCACGAGCCAGCGCCGGCGCTCGCGGTGTTCGGCGGAAAATGCCAGCGCAAAGTGCAGGAAAAGGGCTGGCTGTAGAGCGTTTGCGCTTGTCTTGCTCCAATAGACAATCCAGTCGAACTCGTTGAACTTGCCGGTGGTCCAGAAGGAGTAGAGGACGAAAGAAACAAGGCAGAAGATGTAGAAATGGGTGGAGTGGGCGGCGGTCCAGCGTCGCAACAGCACGTAGAGGCCAATGCCGAGATAGACCAGAGCGATGAAGCGGAAACCCTGGTGGATGCCGCGGTCCTGTATATCGAGGACGACGGGGACATCGGGCAGGCGGATGCCGTTGCGCTCGAGGGTGTAGTGGATGGTGTTGTAGGCCCGGGTGCGCCAGATTTCGCGGGCCAGGTCGGCGCCGACGGGGGTCGGCTGGTCGTTGGCTGCGATGAGCAGGTCGCCAGGCTTCACGCCGGCTCGCTCGCCGGGACTGTCGGCCGGGACGCGCTCGGCCTTTAATCCGCCCTGCGCTTCGATCCACCAAACGCCATCCGTGGGCGACTGGTAGCGGTTCTCCTGCACCAGATTGAAACCGGCACACACCATCGCGGCCCCGGTGAAGAGGGCCAGGAGCACAGCGGCAATGCGGGTTTGAAACGTACGGTGCATGACGAGGTGCGGTGCTTCGGAAGCGAACACCGCTGGGGACCCAGCACTAACTATTGTCTATCCCGGGATACAAAATTCGGGAGAAGATCGGACTGTAGGACTAGTTATGAGCAACTTGGGTGCCACTGGGGTATCTCGAATAGCGGATTCTTACATCAATATGTATGTCTATAGATGCCGAGGATATACGTTCGAACAGAAGCGGCCGAGACGGATTGATGGGCCTGGGTTTGCGGGCGATTCTCTGAAAAGCTGTCAGTTGATATGAAAAATCATATCGCCGAAGAGGCTCTGAGGATGCCACTTTGCGAGCCAACGAAAACTCAGTGGTGGTGCTCATCGGCTCGCCGGCTTGTCGCCCAGAGAATAGCGCCAAGAAAGATCACGATAAAGCTGCCTATCACCAGAAAAGCCAAGGTCGTTCTCCTTACAGAATCGACGCGAAGAGAGCTCTTGCCTCAGCATACCCGATGACTGCTACGCGTGCGTGCACAGTATCCTCCACGACCGGCGGTCGACGCGATAGAGTAAATCCGGGGAATTTCCGATGAAGAGGTCAACTGGGGCCTGGGGGTTTCCGTTCGCACTTCTCCTGGCTTGTTGCGCGCTGGAGGGGCCGGGGTTTGCTCAGAACGGGACTCCAGCCGGCGCAGGTCCGGCAGCGCCGACCGCTACGCCATCCACGGGCACCGCCAATCCGACACTTTCACTGGGGATGGCAGAGTTGCAGGCCAACCGGGCGCGCCAGGCGCTGATCGATTTTCAGGAGGTCCTGAAAATGGATCCCGGCGACACGGCAGCGAATCTGCTGGCTTCAACGGCGGCGGTGGAACTATTCCAGGGCCAGCTCGCGGTGCAATACGCGGAGAAGGCGCGGCAGCTCGACCCGCGGAACTGGAAGATTCACACGACGCTGGTTGCCGCTTATTCGGCGGCGGGCATGAAGCAGCAGCGCGACCAGGAGCGTGCTCTGCTGCACGAGCTGCACAAGACCGGGGCTCCTGACGCGCGCGTGGCGACGGGATTTCTGGTGGAGATGTTTCCGCTGGGCAGTTACCGCGTGGATGCCATCGAATACTTCGAGCCGATGGGCAAATTCCATACTTATTACCGGTTCCTGGTGCGGCGGGAGGATGGACACCGGGTGTGGGAAGTCGATGTGCAGAGCGACGACTTCGACCAGAAGTCGTGGGCAGAGGCTCATGCAACGGAAGCGGCCGCGGGAGAGCGGCAGTTTCAGCTGACGGGGCACGGGGACGACAACCAGGAAGTCGACTACCGGATGTTCTCAGGCAAGCCGGGTTACGACGATATTCGGGTGATGGTGGTGGAGGCTCTGCGGTCGCATCCGATTGTGGGCGGACAGGGCGGATGAAGCGCAGTACTCGGTTGCAATTCAACAAACTACCCCACCCTGCTCGCGCCAAGAGCCCGCGCGCCCAGGATGGGGCACCCGGCTAGATGCCTTCGCCCATGCTGACGAGGCCGGAGCCGGACTGCTCGCTGCGGTACTGGTCGCGCTCTTCTTCCTCGACCGTGAAGGAGCGGACCTCGTCGAGGTCGCGCGCTGTCAGTTCGAGCTGGCCATCGAGGACATCGACGCGGAGGCGCAGCCGCTTGACCTCGTCGGCCAGAGCGATGATCACGTGCGAGAGCGGGTCCTTGATCTGGTTGGGATCGGTGATGAGCACGCGCTCGCCATTCTGATAGACGATGTGAGCGGGGACGCCGACGACTGTGGAGTTGGGCGGGACGTCGCGGAGTACGACGGAGCCCGCGCCCACACGGGAGTTCTCGCCGATGCAGATGTTGCCGAGGATCTGCGCGTTGCTGCCGGCGAAGACGCCGTCGCGCAGAGTGGGATGACGCTTGCCGTGTTCGTGGCCGGTGCCGCCGAGGGTCACGCCCTGGTAGAGGGTGACGTCGTCGCCGACGATGGCGGTTTCCCCGATGACCACGCCCGCGCCGTGGTCGATGAAGACGCGGCGACCGATGACGGCGCCGGGGTGAATTTCGATTCCGGTGAGGAGGCGCGCGCATTGAGAGAGAAGGCGCGCGATGAGCCGGAGTTTAGCTCGCCAGAGGCGCGCAGTGATTCGATGCATCCAGACCGCGTGCAGTCCGGGATAGCAGAGGACCACCATCAGCCACGAGCTGGCGGCGGGGTCGCGGGCCAGGATCGAGTCGATATCTTCGCGGATGGTGGAGAACATGAAGACAGCGTATAGCGTTCAGCCGGTAGCCGGTAGCCGGTAGCCGGTAGCTGGGAGCCTGGAGCGAGGCGGGTCGAACGGCGGCCGGCTCGGCAGAGTGGGTTGCCAATCGGAAGTGCTAGACCTTAACGGGCGCTTCGATTGGATCGGCTTTGAGTTGCTGCGCTTCGTTGCGCAGGTTCTCGAAGAGAATCGACGAGATGTAACGTTCGCCGAAGTCGGGAATGATGACGACGATCAGCTTGCCTGCGTTTTCAGCGCGCTTTGCTACCTGGATGGCGGCATGGACCGCCGCGCCGGAAGAGATGCCGACGAGCAGGCCTTCTTCGAGAGGCAGACGGCGCGCCATGGCGATGGCGTCGTCGTTCGAGACCTGGATGATCTCGTCGATGAGTTTTGTGTCCAGCACTTTCGGGACGAAACCCGCACCGATTCCTTGAATCTTGTGGGGACCCGGTTTGCCGCCGGATAGCACAGGGCTGTCCGTCGGCTCGACGGCGATGGCTTTGAAGGAAGGCTTCCGTGGCTTGATGTACTCGGCGACGCCGGTGAGGGTGCCACCGGTGCCGACGCCGGAGATGAGGATGTCAACCTGGCCATCGGTATCGTTCCAGATCTCAGGGCCGGTGGTGTTGAAGTGGATCCTGGGGTTCGCGGGATTCTCAAATTGCTGGAGCATGTAGCCGTTGGGCGTGTCGGCAAGGATCTGCTTCGCTTTGGCGATCGCGCCGCTCATGCCGTTGGGGCCGGGCGTGAGTACGATCTGCGCGCCGAAGGCAAGAAGAAGCACGCGGCGCTCGAGGCTCATGGTCTCGGGCATGGTGAGGATGAGCTTGTAGCCTTTGACTGCGGCGACGAAGGCGAGGCCGATGCCGGTATTGCCGCTGGTAGGCTCGATGAGGACGGTTTTGCCGGGGTGAATCTTTCCCTCGCGCTCAGCGGCTTCGATCATGGCGAAGCCGATGCGGTCTTTGACGCTGTTGACGGGGTTGGCGCTTTCGAGCTTGGCGACGATGCGGGCGTGGGCACCGGCGGCGACACGATTGAGCTGCACGAGCGGGGTATTGCCGATGAGGTCTGTAACGCTGCTGGCGATCTTCATGGATGAGTCCTCGACGGGGATGAATCCTGGCGTCTCCAGTGTAGATGCGGGACGGAGAAAGCGGACGCAGCGGTCAAAAAACGCCAGGCCTTGCGAGGGCGTTGCCCCAGTGGGCTATTAAGCGAACAATTCGCTGTGGGAACCCATTCGAACCAGGCGCAACGTAGTCTGGTCCGGCCTTATGTAGATCAGCAACAGGTCCGGCTTCAGGTGGCATTCCCGATGACCTTTCCAATCGCCACCGAGGCCGTGGTCGCGGTGCTTCTCTTTCAGGGGTTTGTCGTCGGCCAGCTGACCCACAATCTCGGGCAGCAGTGTCTCCACATCCCGCGATGGTGAGGCGTTGCCTTCGTTCGCTTGTAGTCGCGTTTGAAGGCTGAGGTCCACTCAATCGTCCGCATTGAGGTTGGCCATCATCGCGGCCAAGCTCCTGGCTCGGGAGACCTTGCCGCGCTCTCCGGCCTCTATCGCTGCACGCGTCGCACGGTTGGGAACTTTCACCTCGAACGGCAGGGCTTTCTCAGCGGCGACCCGCACAAGCAAGATGCGGACCACGTCGGACAACGACATGCCCATAGCGGCCAGCGTCTTGATAGCCCTTTCTTTCACTTTCTCGTCCACGCGAATATGCACTGTCGCCGTCGCCGCCATTCTTCTCAAAGCCTCGTGTGACACATTGTAACACGTTTGCAATCCCGGTTCAGCCAGCGAGCTTTGCGAGAGCAGCGGCAGAGTGCAGCCTGCGTTCGAGGTGGCGTTCGAGGGCCTGGGTTGCGAACAGGCGAAGGTCGGCGGCGCGGCTCGCGGGCCAATCCTCGCCGGCGAGAGCGGCGATGGGAGACTGAAAGATGCGACGGGCCAGCAGCAGCGAAGCCGCGGAAAGGATGCGGCTGCCGGCTTGTTTGTGGCGCCTGCAGACCAGGCCATCGGACTGGGTCTCGAACCATGCGTCCTGAGCGCCCAAGGGCTCGTCGCAGACTGTGCAGTGGGTGAGCGAGGGCATCCAGCCGAGGAGGCGCGTGATCCAGAGGGCGAAATACGTCACCGGCATCCAGACCAGGCTGCCGCGCGTCTGGTCGAGGACAGCGAGCACGAGGCGAAAGACGGCCTCATGGGGATCGTGATCGGGTAGCGCCTCTTCGAGGACTTCGGCATAGAAGGCGAGGGCCGCGGCGCGGGGGTAGCTGACGGGGTCAGAGAGCGGGGAGGCAATGACTTCGCAGGCGTCGAGGCGGACGAGGTCCTGCTTCGGATTCTCAACGTAGCTGGCGGAGACGAAGGTCATGGGCTCGAGCGCGCCGCCGAAGCGC
>JBEKIN010000159.1:0-9939 GCA_050011735.1 Acidobacteriaceae bacterium
CTGACTCGTTCGACCTCCAGGCCGTCGCCGCCGAGCCCACGAACCGCTACCAGCCACCATCTCCAGGCTCCCGGCTCCCGGCTCCAAGCCACCGGCTACAGGCTACAGGCTACAGGCTACCGGCTACCGGCTACCGGCTCCAGGCTACAGGCTACAGGCTACAGGCTGCCTCTTATCAAACACTTCCGCATCGACGCAAAACAACCCGCCTGTTTTCACACACTTGTATTTCAAAGAGGGGGTAGGGGTCAAAGCCCAAACTCCAAACTCTAATCCCTAAACTCCTGGCTCTACGGATAGATGCCCCGAATCTGCACGGCCTCAGCCACGCGTCCGATGCCCAGCATGTTCGCGGCAATGCGCATCGGAACCTTCCGGTCCAGACGGATCTTCAGCACGTCGCGGAACGCTGTCTTCATTACGCGTTCCAGACGGTTGTAGACGTCCTGCGCTTCCCAGAACAGGTGCTGCTCGTCCTGCACCCACTCGAAGTACGAGACCGTCACGCCGCCGGCGTTGCACAGAATATCCGGGATGATGAAGATTCCGCGGCTCTCCAGATTCCGGTCTGCCGCGGGCGTAAGCGGCCCGTTGGCCGCTTCGGCGACGATCTTCGCACGCACCGTAGCTGCGTTCCCGGCGTGAACGACATTTTCCAGCGCTGCCGGCACCAGGATGTCGCAATTGAGCGCCAGCAGTTCGTCGGGCGTGATCGCTTCGCTCTCGGGAAATCCATTCACGTGCCCAGTGAGGGTTTTCATGTGAATGACTTCCGGGATGTTCAGCCCGTTCCGGTTGAAGATGCAGCCAGTGGAATCGCTCACTGCAATGACTTTGGCTCCGGCCTCATGCAGCAACTGCGCCGCGATGGAGCCGGCGTTGCCGAAGCCCTGCACCGCGACCGTGGCGCCCTTCAACGTCATTCCGAGATGCTCGCAGGAGCACTGGATGGTATAGAACACGCCACGGCCGGTTGCTTCGTTACGCCCCAGCGAACCGCCAAGGCTGATGGGCTTTCCCGTCACCACGCCGGGAATCGGATAGCCCTTGGTCATGCTGTAGGTGTCCATGATCCACGCCATGGTTTGCGAGTTGGTATACACATCCGGTGCGGGAATATCCTGCGCGGGACCGATGAGCGGCAGAATCGCGCTCGTGTAGCGTCGCGTCATCCGCTCCAGTTCGCCCTGCGACATGTGTTTCGGATCGCACGTCACGCCACCCTTGGCGCCGCCGAAAGGAATATTCACCACGGCGCATTTCCACGTCATCCACGTGGCCAGCGCTTTCACTTCGTCGAGCGTGACCTGCGGGTGATAACGGATGCCGCCTTTCGCCGGACCGCGCACCGAACTGTGCTGCGCCCTGTAGGCCTCAAACCTGCGAATATGGCCGTCATCCATGCGCACCGGCACTGAAACCGTCAGCACGCGTTCGGGGTACTTGATCATTGCCCGAATGTCCTGGTTCAGTTCCAGGCTGTCGGCTGCCGTATCGAAATTTTCCAGAGCGAGGTCGTACGCATTCTCTGCAACTGCGGTCGTAAGCATCCTTTTATCCTCCGTGCGAGCCAGGTCACTGCGCGTCCTCACCTCGGCATCGGCTCAAATAACGCTCGCCTCTGCCAGCGAAACCGCGTTCGGCTCTGGTTCTATCTGTGACGGAAATGCCGGAACCACCCATTTCCGGTAAGCCCGCAAATGTCCTCGCGTTGCGTCGAAATACAACTGCCGTATTTCGCGCGTAACCGCGCCTATAGCCCCATTCTTCACCGGCCGATGATCGACGCGCACCACCGGCGCGACGCCCACCGCTGTTCCGGTAAGGAACAACTCATCACAAACGTAGAGTTCGCTGCGATCGATAGCCCTCTCAATAACGCGCTGGCCGAGTTCCCGAAACGCCAGGTCGATAATCGAGGCGCGCGTGATCCCTTCCAGCACGTTCTCCGTAATGGGAGGCGTGATCAGCTCATCGCCGCGCACCATGAAGAGGTTGCAGGTGGCGCCTTCGGCGACATGACCGCTCTCGTTCAGCAGGATCGCTTCGTCGAAGCCGTTCTGCCGTACTTCATCGCTGGCCAGCGCGCTGTTCACATAGGCTCCGCAGATTTTCGCCCGTGCCGGAATCGCATTGTCCTCGATCCGGCGCCACGAGCTTACTCCTGCATGCAGCCCTTTGTCGCTGTGCAGGTATTCGCCAAAGGGCAGCGCAACCACCGCAAACGCATCCTGGTCGTCCATGCTGACGCCGATGCGCTGAGCGCACTTCCAGGCCAGCGGCCGGACGTAGACGTCGGTGCGAAAAGCATTGCGCCGCATCAGCTCGATAGTGATCGCGCACAACTCTTCTGCGGACGGTGGAACATGAATGCGCAGAATCCCGCAGTTCTGCTTCCAGCGCTCGTAGTGTTCGCGAGGACGCATCAGGAAGAGCTGATGCTCCGCGTCGTCCCAATAGCCGCGAATGCCTTCAAAGACGCCTGTCCCATAATGCAGGGCGTGGGTCAGGATCCCGACGCGTGCCTCGCGCAGCGGTACATATTGCCCGTCGAAATACACAATCAGGTTCGGATCCGCTTCAGCCTTCATGGCAAACCTCCTGCAGCGACTCCCGCAAAAGTTCGCGCCCTCGCGCCAGAGCGCGCTCGTCCAGCGTCAGCCAGCGCGGACTCTTCACCAATTGGCCAAGCGCCGCGTCAACGCTGGCCTGCGGCAACGCTCGGGTGGCCTCGAGCAGAGCGCCCAGGATCACCATGTTGCCGGCTCGGCCGTCGCCCAGCTCGTCGGCGACGTGCATGAACGGGCGCGCCAGAATATGCACGTCTTCCCGCTCGCACTCCTTCGGAACCATCTCGCCGTTGTAGAAGATCCAGCCGCCAGGGCGCACGCCGGCGCAGAACTTGTGCAGCGATGGCTCGTTCATCGCCACCAGCACATCGGGTTGGACGACCAGCGGCGAATCGATCGGCTGCCTCGCCAGCCGCACGTGGCAGTTCGAGGTGCCCGAACGCATTTCCGGCCCGTAAGACGGCAGCCACGACACGTCCATTCCCGCATGCAGTCCAGCCTCTGCCAGCACTTCGCCCAGCAACAGGACCCCTTGTCCGCCAAACCCAGCCACACGCACCTGCAGATCGACGCAGCTCGTGGCTTGCGGACCGGTTTCTTCTGCCGCTCCTTCGTCCGTGACGCCGAGAATCCGCGGAATGTCCTCAAGAGCGGGCCCTGTTGCCGGCGCCGGCTTTGGCTGGACCTCCTTTGTGCGATCGCGAAGGACCGCGAGCGGATAAGTCTTCTCCATCACGTCGCGAACCCAGTGCTGCGCGTCCACCGGCGACATCTTCCAGATGGTCGGGCACGGCGACAGAACCTCTACCAGCGAAAAACCCAGCCCGCGCACCTGATTCTCCACGGCTCGCCGCACCGCGCGCTGCGCCTGCGCCACCTGCCGATTGTCGCCCAGGCCCACACGTTCGATATAGACAGGAGCCTCCAGCGTCGCCAGCAGTTCGCTCACGTGCAGCGGATAGCCCTCGTTGGCCGCATTGCGGCCTGCCGGAGTTGTCGTGCTCACCTGGCCAAGCAAGGTCGTCGGCGCCGCCTGTCCACCAGTCATGCTGTAGATGGCGTTGTTCACGAAGATGACCGTGATGTTCTCGCCGCGATTGGCCGCGTGCAGAATTTCCGCCGACCCGATCGCCGACAAATCGCCGTCGCCCTGGTAGCTTACGACGATGCTTTGCGGGCGGCTCCGCTTAACCGCCGTGGCCACGGCCGGCGCGCGGCCATGCGCGCCCTGCACATTGCCGACGTCGAAGTAGTAGTACGCGAAGACCGAGCAGCCAACCGGGCTGATCAGGATTGTTCTGTCCCGAATGCCCAGTTCATCGATAGCCTGAGCCAGCATCTTGTGCACGATACCGTGCCCGCAGCCCGGACAATAATGCGTCTGGTGCTGCAGCTCGCCCTTCCGGTCGAAATTCTCGTAGAAGGCTTTCGGCCTGCCGTGCGCAACCTCGTATTCCGCTTCCGTTCCGTTAGACATGGCCAACACTTTCCCCTTCCGGCTGCCGCGCCAGGAGCGTTTGCCTCGCCAGCTTTCGCACCAGATCCAGCACTTCCCCATGCGACGGGACATTCCCGCCGAAGCGGCTGAAAAACTCGACGGGCCGCACCCCGTTCAGCGCCAGACGCACATCTTCCAGCATCTGGCCATTGCTCATCTCGACTACCACGAACACGCGCGCCCGCTCGGCCAGCTTTTGGAATTGCAAACTGGGAAACGGATAGAGCGTAATCGGGCGCAGTACGCCCACCTTCAGCCCTTCGGCCTGCGCCTCGGCGGCGACCGCCTTCAGGATGCGGGCCACAATTCCGTACCCCACCAGGACGATTTCCGCGCCCTCGGTCCGCCATTCTTCGGCACGCGCTTCCCTCTGCTGGGCAACGTAGTACTTGGCCTCTAGCTGCCGAACATGGGCCTCCAGCTTGTCCGGCTCGAGGTAGATTGAGGAGATCAGATTGCCGCGCGACTCTTCGGTGCCCGCGACCGCCCACTTCGGCAAGTGCGGCTCCTTGGCCGCCTGCGGAAACTCGACCGGCTCCATCATCTGTCCGATGAATCCGTCTGCCATCACCACCACCGGGTTGCGATATCGATCCGCCAGCTCGAAGGCCAGTGCCGTCAGGTCCGCCATCTCCTGCACGGAATGCGGCGCCAGCACCAGGGTCCGGTAATTCCCATGACCGCCGCCCTTCACCACCTGGTGGTAGTCGCTCTGTTCCGCAGCGATGTTCCCCAATCCGGGTCCGCCGCGGGTGATATCGGCAATTACGCAGGGCAGCTCCGCACCCGCCATGTAACTAATGCCTTCCTGCATCAGGCTGATCCCGGGTCCGCTCGACGCGGTCATCACGCGGACGCCCGCCGACGCCGCGCCGTAGAGCATATTGATCGCCGCTACTTCGCTTTCTGCCTGCAGGAACACGCCGCCCACTTGCGGCAGATACTGCGCCGCAGCCTCGGTGATCTCGCTGGCCGGCGTGATGGGATACCCATAAAACGCGCGGCATCCGGAGAGGATCGCGCTTTTGACAATCGCCTCATTGCCCTTCATCAATTGCCGGCGCATGGCTTCACTCCCTCTGCGCTGGCCGCCGCGCGGCTGGCGAGACGCAGCACAGTGATAGCTCCCGGCTCGGGACACACCATGAAGCAGATTCCGCAGCCGGTACAGCCCGCCTCTGCGTACATTGCCGTCCGGTAACCGTAGTGGTTCAGCCGCTCCGTCATCTGAATCACGTGCGGCGGGCACGCTTCGATGCACAGCGCGCAGCCTTTGCACTCATCCTGATCCACCCGCAGCCGTCCTCGATCCTGTTTCCCGGCGCTCGTCATTCCGCGCTCCTTTTCCGCAAGCCGCCTATCAGGCCAGCACCGCCACTGTTTTGCGCTCCAGATAATGCGCGCGCACTGCAAAATCCTCCAGCTCTCCCTGAAAACGCGGATCGGCAATCGCGATCAGTGCTTTGGCCCGCTCCCGCAGCGTCTTCCCATGCAGGTACGCGATCCCGTGTTCCGTCACCACGTAATGCACATCCGCCCGCGAAGTCACCACGCCCGCGCCTGGGTCCAGCACCGGCACAATGCGCGATATCGTATCGCCCAGAGCCGTCGACGGCAGCGCGATGATCGGAACTCCTCCACGGGACCGCGCCGCCCCGCGAATGAAATCCAGCTGCCCGCCAAATCCGCTGTAAGGCCGGGTGCCGATGGAATCGGCGCATACCTGTCCGGTGAGGTCGATCTGGAGCGCCGAATTGATCGCGACCATCCTGTCGTTCCTGGCCACCACAAACGGATCGTTGGTGTAGCAGATCGGCCGGAACTCGCAGCTGGCGTTGTCATGAATGAAATCGAACAGCCGTTTCGTTCCCAGCACGAACGCCGCAACCGCCTTGCCCCGGAGCAGCGATTTCCGCTCTCCGTTGATCACGCCCGACTCGATCAGGTCGATCACGCCATCGGAAAACATCTCTGTGTGAATGCCCAGGTCCCGCTTGTCATCCAGACAAGCCAACACCGCCTCCGGGATCCCGCCAATCCCGGTCTGCAGCGTCGCTCCGTCGGGGATCAGCGACGCCACATTGCGCGCCACCCGCAGGTGCATCTCGGTGAACGGCTCCGCGGGCAGTTCCAACAGCGCGTGGTCTGTCTCCACGAAAGCGGAAATCCGGCTCACATGGATGAATGTGTCGCCGTGCGTGCGCGGCATCTGCTCGTTAACCTCGGCAATCACCGTGCTCGCGCAGCGCGCCGCCGTCAGCGTGGAGTCCACTGTGGTGCCCAGGCTCACATAGCCGTGCGCGTCCGGCGGCGACACCTGCATCAGCACGACATCCAGCGGCATGGCGCCGCTGGTGAACAAACCCTCAATCTCGCTCAGGAAGATCGGCGTGTAGTCGGCCCGTCCCGCCGCCACCGCCTCGCGTACGTTGGCCCCCAGGAACAATCCCCGGTGGCGAAAATGCCCTTCGTATTCCGGCTTCGTGTAATCCGCGCTGCCCAGGGTCATCATGTGGACGATCTCCACATCCCGCAGCTCCGCAGCCCGTGCGACCAGGGCATTCACCAGGGTCGAAGGAGTGCCGCACCCCGACTGGATCCAGACACGCGCTCCCGACCGTACCGCCTCCAGCGCCTGCGCGGCGCACATGGATCGGGTCCGATACTCATCGCTCCAGGTCATTCTTCGTCGCCCTCCCGGACGCGTCCATATCGGCTACTCATCAAGCCCCTTCGCCGTTGCAGCTAAATGCCGGGAATCCAGCAACTTGCCATTGCCCGGCCCGCTTGTGGAACGCTGCATGTTCGCAGTCTCCAAAACCGATGAAGTTACGCCCTGGAAGGGGGGACGTGCTGTGATACCTGTCACCCGACCCGTTCCGGAAGACTTCCTGGGAACAAGGACGTCCCGCTCATCGGCGAGCGGTGGTTACCGTCCCGTCACCAGCGGGGACTGCTGGCCGACGGGGCCGGAATCCGTGATAACGCGCAAATTGGGCGGAGAAGCGTGTTGTGAGGAGCGCACCAGGGAGCAGAATTGTCGTCGCACTCAATGACGGGACGACTCTGGGCCGCTATTCGTCCCCGACGATTGGCGCCGAGGGGCTGTACTTCGGCCGGATCTGGAGCGTGACGGCTACGGGGTTGTAACTGAGCGGCGGCCTGCGCCCATAACTCTGCGCGCTGGGCCACTCAGCTGAGCCTTATTCCATCTGGAAATCTTCGGAGAGAACAGAAATCGGTCGGCGCCCTAACCTGGAGAAGACGGGGATGGTCGCTGGCGCCTCGGCACATCGCGCTCCCAGACGCATACGCGACAGCGAGTAACTGAACCTTGCTCCGCACGTACAGCACACCCGATAGGTCTGGCCGTCGATGGTGAATACGCGGCTCAGGTCCGAGTGGCGGCATCCGAAGAGGAAATCAAGCATCGTAGCTAAGATCCACATAGAAACTCCTGTTTCATCGAATTTCCTGGCCTAACTGCAGTCCGGGGTCATCGGCCATTGGTAGACGGGCCCGTATCGATGGGTTCCACTTATGCGAGCCTGCCCGGCGGCACAGCCATCCCGTTCCCGGCCCTGCCGCCCCACGTGCTGGAACGATTCGCCGGAAAAAGATAATCCACCAATGTCCACCCCGGGGTTCTCTCACGGAATCTCCCTTCGCGCGCTGTCAGTGTGACATCGAGCGACGAGGGAATATCCCAGCGCGCTTCGCTGACGGTCTCGTTCAGCAGCACGGTGGTTTCATCGACGCAGCTCTCGGTCACTTTGAAGATGACGTTGGCGCCACAGTCTTCCCAGGGAGACCACGCCGACCATGGCCAGATGGGAAGCGGGAAATTCCTGGGCAGGATCTCGATCAGCCGCTCGCGCAGACTCTCGAGCGAGGCGGGATCGATGGCGGTGTTGGCGATGGCCTGACCGGGCTGGAGGAGGCTGGTGGAGAACCTGGGCGGCATGGGCCGGGGACTCGAGGCGAGCGGCGAGTGGAAGACGTCGAGACTGGGCGCAGGTGTCGCCGCCCCGAGAGCACCGAGTCTGGGATATTGGCGGACGAAAGCAGTGATCTGGTCGACGAGCACAGGATTGGCCTGCCATTCACGGGTGACCCACCACCACCACGGCCACCAGCCGCAGCCGCGGGTGAAGTCGATGGCGAAGCAACCATCGGCATCGGTGGTGGCGCGCCCCACTTGTTCCTGCGCGGTCCACCACCACCATGCGTCGATGTCGAATGCGGAGACGGATGCGCCCGCAACGGGAACGCCGCGCGCGTTGAGAACCCGGCCGGTGAGCCTGAAAGTCTGGCGCCAGTGTTGCCACCACCACCAGTGATACGAGGAGATCTGGATGGCGGGGAGCGAGACTTCGGAGGCTGTTTGCCAGGAGGAGGATGGTACGGCGACGGAGACGGTCTGCAGGCGCTGGAGGTCGGCGGGCGTGGCGGTCTCCGGTCCCAACGCGACGCGCAGGGATTCCGGTTGGCGCTGGAATTCAAAAGAGGCGGAGCTTTTGCCCTGGGGATTGAAGGTCGCGAGACGTTGCTGGGGAACGCCCTGCTTGTGCCAGGCGAGTACGCTCACGGAGCGGTCGGGCAGGAAGTCGGGAACCCCCGAAGCGTCGAGGGGTACGCGAAGCACAAACTTGTTGGCAGAAGACATGCTGCTCCTTCGCGGCGACTTTTTGGGTTGTGAGGGCGGAGGGTCAAGCGGGGTGGGGACCGCGCCTCATGTCGCACTGGGGAGTAGTGATGTGCTTGCTACTTTCGTATCAGGCAACGAGAAAAATTCGCGGAAGCGGAACTCACTCAGGCAATTGGCGTGGATGAATGGGGCTACATCCCGGTATACATCTGGAAAGAAGCCCAGAAAAAGGGCCTGCGAAAATCTCCCGGGGCATGCAGCAAGGAGAGCTTCGCCTGGCGCAGTGCGGCGCTCGGCGGCAGGCCTTTTTCGAGTCCGTTGTAGAGAGCATCCATCAGGCGTGGGGAGGACTCGTCGCTGACCTCCCAGAGTGCGCCAATCACGTTGTGCGCGCCTGCGCGTAGAAACGCCCACGAAAGCCCGACCAGGCCTTCGCCCGCATAGGTTCGCGATCCGCCGCCATAGCAGGCAGCAATCGTAACCAGGCGCGCATCGATGGGGTGCAGCATGATGTCGCGCGCGTAGAGCTTGAACGAGTCTTCGCCGCTGGAAGTGCGAGAGAGGATGATCGCCGAATCCAGCGGATCGGTGCGGCTGGCCACGCCATGCGCGACGAAGTCGATGTAGGAGAAACGCTGCGGCGCGCTCCCGAGATACGAGGCGGCGCTCGCCTGCTGCCGCGCGAAGACGGTTTCGTCCTGCGGCTGAAAATGTTTCCGGATCTGCTGCATCTCGACCGAAGCGTTGGGCAGCTCGGGATAGTCGGGGCCCGGGGAGACCGCGTCGCCCAGCAGAAGAAGTTTGCGGCTGGTATCGTGCGAAGGCTTCGAGGCGGCCAACATCGCCAGGGACGGCGCGGAGACGATGTCCGCGTCTTCGATCCAGTAGTGGGGCGCGGCCGTGTCGGTCAGGAGCGTCTCGAAATTGAGTTCGCTGAGAACGCCGTCGCAAAGGATGACTACCTTCGCATTGGGTGAAAGCACGCTCTTTGCGGGCGCGACGAGGATGCGGTAGAGCGCCAGGCCGTCAGGGTTGGCGGAGGTGAGCGGATCTTCGGGTCCCAACAGCGCCTGGCGGTAGCGGTCGACAATGCGCGTGATCTCCGCTTTGGCGGGGAGAGGGAAGACGGTGGTCTTCTTCGGCGTGATGGCCCAGAGCCAGGACTGTTTCTCCCCCAACCAGTAAAAGAGCAGCGTTGCATCGGCCCGGGACGCGATCGCTCC
>JBEKIN010000160.1:0-9924 GCA_050011735.1 Acidobacteriaceae bacterium
GTACGCCGTCGTGTCATCGTCGAGCGAGAGCGGCATCAGCAGAAAGACGATTCGATACGCGAATCCCGCGGCAAGCACGGCCGCAACCGTCCACCGCTCCCCGATGCGCGCGCTCTCCGTCAACCCGTCGCGTGTCTCGCTCAATGCTGTCGCCTGAAAGAAATTCGCAGAACTGAGGCCTCAGTCCCCCGCCGCAATCTTCTCCGTGTGCCGCGACATCCGCGCCGTTCGCTCGATCTTCTCCCAGTTGAACGGCCGCCCCTCCAACGCCCTCTTCAGCGTCCGGAACAGCACAATCGAGAAGATCTGCCGGTAGCTGAACCGCTGCAGCCACACGTGAAACAGCAGCCATCCGTCGCCCCTGTTCGCCGGATGCCTCGGCTCCAGGCTGAAAGCCAGCAGCGAAGTCATGAAATCGATCAACAGGAAGCCAAGGAAATACACCAGCAGCTTCTCCACCGTGGCCGCATTGGCTGTCTCCGGATGGTAGTGTTTGTCGACCATGAACTGAATCACCCCGAATGCAAACATGATGTCGATGAATGGGGAGACCAGCGGCAGCAGAATCTGGAAGATCAGAATATTCGGCAGCGCAAAGAATCCCATCGCCGGATTCGTCCTCGCCGCACCCCGATGCTTGAACACCGCCTGCAGAATGCCGAACGACCAGCGGAACCGCTGCCTCATCAGGCTGCGCGCCGTCGCCGGCGCCTCGGTGAACGCCAGCGCATGATCGTCATAGATCACCTTGTAGCGGTCCTCCAGCAGGCTCATGCTCAGGTCCGCATCCTCCGCCACTGTATTCACCGGATAGCGCCCCGCTTTCTTCACCGCGCTCGTCCGCCAAGCCCCTATCGCGCCCGGAACCACCGTCACCACGTTGAACAGATCCATCGCCCGCCGCTCGAAGTTCTGGCTCGTGATGTATTCGAGCGCCTGCCACCGCGTCCACAGGTTGATGCGGTTGCCCACCTTCGCATTCCCCGCCACCGCGCCCACCCGCTCATCGGCAAAGTGGCGTACCAGTTTCGAAACCGCGTCCCGCGCGATCACTGTGTCCGCATCGATGCCGACGTAGACTTCCTCCTCCACATGATCCAGCCCGAGATTCAGCGCCTCCGCCTTGCCGCCATTTAGCTTGCTCAGCACCAGCAACCGGCCGTCCTCAATCTCCTTCGGATAGGTATCGCGCGCCACATCGAACGTCCGGTCCACCGACCCGTCATCCACCACAATGACCCGCAGATTTTTGTAATCTGACTTCAGCACGGATCGAATCGTCCGCACGATTACCTTCTCCTCGTTGTATGCCGGAATCAGCACCGCCACCTGCGGCTCATACACGCCGGGCGGAATCCGCCGACTGCGCAACCGGTCAATCGTTGCAAAAATGCCGACCAGAATCAGGCGCGCGCTCATCAGCACGTCGCCAATAAAGAAAATATCCACCACAAAATTCGCGAAGAACGAGAAGAAAAAGAACGCCACCCAGTCGATGCGCGCCTGCCAGCGCATCTTCGGTGAAATCGGCGGCATCACCTCTGCCGTAGTCTTCCCCATCAGCTCCGAGACCGGCACAATTTCGTAGCCCCTGGCCCGAAGCGTCGTGATCAGCAACGGCAGCGCCGCCACCGTCGCCGCGCGGTTTCCGCCCCCGTCGTGCAGCAGGATGATGCTGCCGCGCATCCACGGGTGGGTCTTCATGTCGTCCAGTTGCTGCAGAACGCTGTCCGTCATTTCCTGCGGCGATTTGCGCGGATGTTCGTTCCAGTCGTCGGTGTCGATCTTATCCCCGATGATCGTGTAGCCCATCTGCTGGATGCGATACGCCGGCGCCGCCTCGTCATTCGTATCCGGCTCCTGATCGATCGAATACGGAGGCCGGAAATAAAGGGGTTGAATCCCTGTCTCCGCCGCAAACAACCGCTCCGTCCAGTTCAGTTCCAGCTCCAGCTGACGCTGCGAGATTTCGCTGATGTCCGGATGCGTAAAGGTGTGATTGGCGATCTCGTGCCCCTCGCGCACGTAGCGCTGCAGCAAGCCGATGTTGTTTTGCGCCTCCTCCCCGATCACCATGAACGCGGCCTTCACGTGGTACTGCTTCAGCACGTCCAGGATCTTCGGCGTCCATACCGGATCCGGCCCGTCGTCGAAACTGAGCGCCAGCTTGTGCGGGTCGTACCCGTATTGCTCGATCGTGTAGGAGCGCGGCAGTCGTACCATGTCCTCGTCGGTCACGGTGAAATTATCCGCATCCATCTGGATGGCCCGCTGGCCCGCCTGCGGCCGCGCCACAATGCGCAGAATGTCGCCTTCGCCCTCGGTATCCACATCCGCTCCCGGCGGCACCGTCTTCAGCAGATCCGGCGCGTTGGCCGCGCTCGGATGATCCCACACCTGCCACAGCGACGGATCCTCCTCGCCCAGCCGCCACACCGCGAAGGTGCGCAATCCCATCTGTCGTCCCGCGCGCAGCTCGTTCAGCGCCGTCACTCCATCCAGAAACCACACCTGGTGCCGCAGATGCGCATCCTCATCGTCATACGCGAAGTGCGCATTCAGCTCGTCGCCTTCCAGATGCACGTCAGCACCGGCGTCTTCCGCCCTTTGCCACGCATCCTGCACCGAGAGGTCGTCGACATCCACCACCCGCAGCGCCGGCTTCTTCCCTTTTTCCGGCAGCGGTACCGCCCAGTCGAAGCCGTAGTTGCCGATGCCGCAGATGATCTTCTCCTTCGGCACCAGCTTGAGCGCGCGCTTCAGGTTCGCCTCGAACCACGGCTCGCTGGCTACCGGCCCTGGATCGCTGGTCTCTTCGTGCTCGTCGTAGTTCATCAGGATGATGCCGTCGCTGTTCTGGCCCAGTCTCCGCAGCGTCGCATCGTCCGCTCCCGCCTGCACATTCACATAGATGCGCAGATTCTTCGCGTGAAAATCGTTGTGCAGCTCCCCGATCCACTCCGCGTACAACGGCTCGTCCTCCTCCGGAACCATTTCGAAGTCGAGGCAAATCCCCCGGTAATTCGGATTCCCGAAAAGAAATTTGTCCAGCTGCACATGCAGCCGGTTCCGCGCCGCCGGATTCTCCAGCATCTTCCCGATCACGTCGCCGTTCCACGTGCCGCTCAGCGTGTTGTAGTCGTTCAGCATGGGAAAGACTTCGGTGTCTTCCTTCGCTGCCTCGATGGTCGTCTTCACCCGGTTCTCCGGATCGACGCCGTGCACCCCCGTCCCATCCACCACGCTGTAGAAATGCACTGGAAACAGCGGCGTCGCCCCCTCCAGGTTTCCATCCGCCGAGACCACGTGCAGCCAGTCCGGAAACAGCATGTCAATCTGGTGAATGTGCGCCTTCAGGGTCGAATAGCTGGCTTCGTCGTTCTCGTAGAACGCCGCGCGCAGCCCCTCGTCCTGGTTCAGCACCACGTCCGAAGGATGCAGCTGCGTCTTGCGCCGCGCCGGCTTGGCCGCCGCTTTCTTCGCCAGCTCCGGCTGCCGTTCCTTGAGCGCCTTGTAGTTGCGCTTCTGCGTAGGCAGCAGCAGTTCCGGCAGGTTCTGTTTCGTGAACACGCTGAAGGCGAATACCGCCAGCACCACCGTCAGCACCACGATCGACACGTCCGTCAGCCGCCGGAAAACCTTCCGTCGCACTTGTCGTGGATCGTAAAAAACCTGCTTCATAGTGGCTCTTTCAATCCTACGATATTGGCAACTCAATAACCGATCTCAAGCCTGCCCTGAGCGCTCCAGCTTCTCTCCGCCCGCTTCCTGCTAACAGCTTTTCGCTCGTCTTCCGCTCGTCTTCCACTCGCTTCTCGCTCGCTTTCGCTAAGAGTTTCTTCGCTAACCGCTTCTCAGCTGACCGCTTCATAGCTGCTTTAATAGTCCCAATGCCCACGCCTCCCAAAAAATGGTGGCTCCTCGCGCTGGCCCTTGCCGCCGGAGCGGCCCTCCGTCTCTGGTTCATCCACGCGTATCCCGAAGTCCAGGGCGACCCGCTCATCTACGGCGACATCGCGAAGAACCGGATGCTCCACGGCATTTACGGCCTGAGCAGCGGTTCCCAAATCAATCCCACGCTCATCCGCCTTCCCGGCTATCCGCTTTTTCTCAACCTCTGCTTCCGCCTCTTCGGCATGGAGCATTACCACGCGGTCATGTTCGCCCAGGTCGCCATCGACCTCGCCACCTGTCTCCTCATCGCCGCTCTCGCCCGCCGCATTTGGAGCACCCGCGCCGGCTGGTGGGCCCTCTGGCTCGCTGCGCTCTGCCCCTTCACCGCCAACTTCGCCGCCGTCCCTCTCACGGAAACACTGGAGCTCTTCTTCACCGCCCTCGCCTTCTATGCCTTCGATCGCTTCCTTCAATCGCCTCGATGGCCGTGGGCTCTTGCCATGGCCGCAGCCTGGAGTTACGCCACCCTTCTGCGTCCTGACGGCGCTCTGCTCGGCTTCGCTCTTTGCCCTGCCATCGTCTTTTATGGATACCGCCGCTGGGGCGCCGCCCTCATGATCCGCTGGGCTCTGATCTGCGGCCTCCTCGCCATCCTGCCCTTCATTCCCTGGACCCTTCGCAACGAACGCACATTTCATGTCTTCCAGCCGCTCGCGCCGCGCTACGCTGTCGATCCCGGTGAGAGCACCAACCCCGGCTTCAATCGCTGGACCAAAACCGTCTGCGTCGATTTCGCCTGCACCTGGGACATTTACTGGAACGCGGACACCGACGTTATCGACATCGAAGACCTTCCCACGCGCGCCTTCGACTCTCCACAGCAATACGAGCAGACCCGCGCCCTCATCACCGACTACAACAGCACCACCACCCTCACGCCCCAGCTCGACGCGGCCTTCGCCGCCCTTGCCGCCGAGCGCATCCGCGCCCATCCCTTCCGCTATTACGTGGAACTCCCGCTCGCGCGCCTCGCCGATATGTGGCTCCGCCCCCGCACCGAGATGCTCTGGATCGAGCTCCGCTGGTGGCAGTACAGCCGCCATCATGCCGAAACAGAATTTGCTCTTGGATACGCGGCCCTGAACCTCGCCTACCTCGCCGCCGCGCTCGTAGGACTCCTGAAACGCCCGCGCCTTTCCGGCGTCATTCTCGCGTTTGTGCTGCTGCGTTGCGCGTTGCTCGCAACCCTCGAAGCTCCAGAGCCGCGCTATACCCTCGAATGCTTCCCACCCTTAATCGCCCTTGCCGGAGTGGCCTTCAGCCGCAAGGTCGAGCAGCCCGCTAAACGCTGAACACGGCTACCGGCTACCGGCTGTTTTTAAACATCTCCCTCGTCCAGCCGCAACTCCGTCACCTGGATCCGCCCCGTGCAGATCCTCATCGGCGTGGGGATCGTAAACGTCCGCTTCGTTCCCGGAGCCGTCACCAGAATCCGCCCCACCCGCGAGCACTCCGCGCCCGTGGTCCATGCTACTTCGAACGCCGCGACTGCGTGCGGCATCAACGTCACCACTGGAGTCGGCCCGCTCGACTCGGCGGCAGGACCTTTGGACAGCTCCGCCACCACCTCCGCCGCGGTGACCCTCTCCATGGCGATGCTGCCGATGTTCTCTCCCTCCGTGCCGATCAGCGCCACGCTCGGGTATCCACCCAGCTTGCACGGTGCCGCGCCGCGATTCATAAACGCCAGCTTCACTGACCGGAACACGCCATTCGCGTCCCCCGCGATCTCCTCCACCGACAGCACGTCAGGATCGCACGGCCCCGCATTCTGCGCATCGAGAGCTGTCGCCCGCACGATCAGGTGTGGCGTCTCCCCAGGCAGGAAATACGGTGCGTTGCGATTCGGATGCAGCGCTGCATCGTCCGGCGCCAGCCCCTGCGCCGCCACCTTCGCCTTGCCGGCCGCGCCCGTCCCGGCGCATCCAGCGCACACGGCCAGCATGCAGCCCGTGGCAACGGCCGAAAACAGCAAACGCCTGAACATGGATGGAAGTCCTTTGCTCTTATTGTAGGATGTTCAGGCTCCGCGTGCCGTTGCATTGCGGGCTCAGAAGGTTGCCTGGAACCAGGATTAGAATCGGGCCATGAATCCCCAGGTCCCTTTGCAGGGAAAGGTCGCATTCGTCACCGGCGCCGCCAGGCGCATCGGGCGCAGCTTGGCCCTGTCCCTGGCTGAAGCCGGAGCCAGCGTCGCCATTACCTGGCGCGACTCAGAACCCGAAGCCGCTCAGACGGTTGCCGACCTTGAGGCTCTCGGCGTCGAGGCCGTTGCCCTTCGCGCCGAACTCCGCGACCCCGCCCAGGTGCACGCCGCCGTCGAAGCCGCCGCCGCCCGCTTCTCCCGCCTCGACATCCTCGTCAACAACGCCGGCCGCTACGAAACCGCCGCCCTCGAAACCCTCACCGTCGAGCAGTGGGACGCCATGTTCGAAACCAACACCCGCGCCCCCTTCCTCGCCGCCCAGGCCGCTTACCCGTATTTGAAGGCTGCTCGCGGCCGCATCATCAACATCGGCTCCCTCGGCGGGCTCCATCCCTGGCCCACCCACGCCCACTACTGCACCTCCAAGGCCGCCCTGCACATGCTCACCCGCACCATGTCCAAAGCCTGGGCCCCGGAAATCAGCGTGAACTGCGTCGCTCCCGGCATGATCGTCAACGGCGAGGTCGCCGAGGAGTTCGAGCACTTCGCCCGCCGCACCCCCATGCGCCGCAACGGCTCCGCCGACGATGTCGCCGCCGCTGTCCTCTTCTTCGCCACCGGCCCCCATTTCATCACCGGCCAGATTCTCTCCGTCGACGGCGGTCTCGGCCTCTAGTCGCCAGCGACATACCACTAGCTACCAGCCGCCAACCTCATCTTCCCTGCCCGCCCGCCGATAAACCTCTGTGAGCTTCGGCTCCGGAGGAATCCTCTATGGCTACCTTTGCGTGGAACGAGTCCTACAGCGTTCACGTTCGCCAGTTCGACGCGCAGCACCAAAAGCTCTTCGAGATCATCAACACCCTCGCCGACGGCATGCGCATGGGCAAGGGCGAAGACGTCATCCGTGAGATGGTGGGCCAGCTCGCCGTCTATACCCGTACCCATTTCCTGCAGGAAGAGGTAGCTATGCGCCAGACCGGCTATCCCGAGCTCGCTTCTCACCAGGCACAGCACAACAAGCTCATGGCCGATGTCGAGAGATACAAGCATGACCTCGATGAAGGTCGCAAACCCAACACCATCGCTGTGCTCAATTTCCTCAGGGACTGGCTCGTCCAGCACATCCAGAAGTCCGACAAGCTCTACTCCGACCACCTCAACACCCACGGCGTCCACTAGCCCGATCAGGCCTGGCCCTGAACACAACAAAGGCGCTTCCCCGAGGGAGCGCCTCTGCATCAGACCCGTGGCTTACCCGACCGGCACCGGCCCGCACGCGGTAAAGGGCGACGTCAGCTTCGTCGGATCCGGGAAGCTGTAATCGCCATGAAACGCATCCGACGGCGCTATCCCCTCAAACCATTGCAATAGCCCCAGCGTTTGCGGGTGATACGTAAACCCGTGCAGCGTCACATCCGTGTAGTCCGGGCTCAGGTTTTCCACGATGTCTCCAACCTCAAGGACATTCTGGCAAGTTCCCGCCGGTGCCCCGGGAATCTGATAGCTCGGCACGATGTTGTTTGCAAACGGATCGTTCAGCGTCTCCGCCATTTCGTGCGACAACGCATTGATGTCGGAGAATACAGCAGGATCTCCGAACACCGTATTCGCCACATCCGGATCCAGAGAAGTTGAAAACGCCAGCGTCTGCACAAAAACCCTGTTCGGCGTCTGGTTCACCTCAAACGCTGTATGGAAGCCCCCGATGCAGCAATCCACCGGTTGCTCCATCGAGAAATCCCCGTAAACCGCGTTACGCGACAGGAAGATCGGAATGGAATCGACCGTGATCGGCTCCGTCTGCACCAGCGTGTTCAACTGCGACACGATGAAGTTGTAGTCGATCACCGCAAAAAACGTCCCGTCCGGAGTCACATACACCTGCGAAGACCCGACCGGCACTTCAATCGTTACCGGAATCAGCGTTTGCGGAGTGGACAGCAGCACGTGAAAGTCGTCGTTAGCATCGTCGTGACCGTTCTTGCTCAACAGCGGCCAGAACTCGGCGCGCATTTGCGCATCGACAAATTGCGTCGTGCCTGTCGGGTATTCCGCATTTTCGAACAGCGGCGACTTCTTGATCTCGGACGTGATCGTTGTCGCGTCGATCGTAATGTTGTTGCCGTTCTGATCTGCAAACTCGTCAAAATAGAACGACAGCGGCACATAGGTTGTTGGAACGCTGGTGGTCCGCTTCGCCGTCGGCTGCCCACCCACCATCGTGTAGGAATAGCTGCTGCCTCCGAAGTTGAAAGAGCGGGTAAAGTTGGGCACCGACACAATCCGCGGATCCTGCGCCTGCGTCGCTGCATTCGTCGCCGCCGACAGTTTGTTGGTCGATGTGTGTTTGGGCGCCGCGTTGAGAGAGGCAAAGTAGCCGCTGGAAACCGCAATGGGCTGCCGAACAGCGTTGTTATTGTTTTGAGCTGAGGCGAGGCTGCTCACCAGGACGATGACAACCAGGGGCAGACTGGCATGAAACTTGCGCATGGGGGACCTACCTTTTTTTAAATGTGGTGTCGTAAGGAGAGTCAGAGAGCTCACTTACTCTGCGTCACCAACACAGCAAAGTCAATGCTGCTTTTAGTAATCGCTCTCAACAGCCGTAGAATGTGATTCCGGCCCGCAGTAATTGATCTGCGATCGCCCCCAATGCGCGTTGCCTGGCAGCAACCCGCATTGCATTACCTCAGTTCGCGCGCACTGCGGTAAGACCGAGCCTCGAACCGCACAGAAAAAGAGAATCTCAGTCCTCGCACCGTGTCACTTCCCGAACAGCTTCGACATCAGCCCTGGCCGCCGGCCCGCGTCGTCCTCGTAGACGTACACACCCTCCGGCTCCGGCTGGTCCCCGAGCGGCCGATTCTCAAACGCCGCCCGCGGATTCTCCACAAACAGCCGCTCCGCCGTTCTCTCGCCGAACTTCCGCGCAATCCCCTCGTACGCCGGACGCAGCGACGGCCGCCGCCCTTCCAGGTTATGCGCATCCGTCGCGACAAAGTGCACCCACTTCTTTTCCAGCAGTTCCCACGCCAGTCCCTGCGCGCGCCGTCCGAAGCGCCCGCCCAGCGACGACGCTGTGATCTGCACCAAACATCCGCTGCGCATCCATTCCGCCATGCGCTGGTGATCCTTCTGCAGAATCGGATTCCGCTCCGGATGCGTGATGATCGGCCGCATCCCCCTCACCGTGAACTCGTAAAACGTATCGCCGATGCTCTGCGGGATCATGAACTCCGCGAACTCCACCAGCAGATACTTCCCCCCGTTGATGGTGAACTTCGTCGGATGCTTCAGCGCGTCCTCAATATTTTCGTAGGAGAGATGGAAGTCGCAGCCCAGCCCCAGCGTGACCGAGTCCCCGATCCGATCACGGATCGCTTCCAGCTTTTCCCGATTCTTCTCCGGATTGAACTCCCACGTATCGTTGGCGTGCGGGGTGCACGCAATGTGGGTGATGCCCTCGGCCACCGCCACTTCGGCCTGCGCCACCGAGCTGTCAATGTCCTTCGGCCCGTCGTCCGTTGCAAACAGCAGGTGGTGATGGATATCGATCATGTTTGCTGGGCCAGCGCCCCCACCAGCGACTCGAAGATTCTAAACCCATCCGCCGACCCCAGCAGCGCCTCGCTCGACCGGTCAGGATGCGGCATCATCCCCAGCACATTTCTTCCTTCATTCAGGATTCCGGCTATGTTTTCGAGCGACCCATTCGGATTCGCCTCCGGCGTCACGTCACCCTCGGGCGTCGCGTACCTGAATACGATGCGATCCCCGCGCTTCAGCTCGCCCAGCGTCGCCTCATCGCAGAAATAATTCCC
>JBEKIN010000161.1:0-9768 GCA_050011735.1 Acidobacteriaceae bacterium
CCTTGCACTCGTCGTTTGCTCGCTTTTCGCTCGCCTTTCGCTCGCCCCCCAGCTGCCCTGTACCCCGCACCCTGTACCTTGTACCCTGTTTTTGACATGACTGACACCCCACACGGCTTCTCGACTCGCGCCATCCACGACGGACAGGAACCCGACCCTCGCACCGGCGCCGTCAACGTCCCCATCTATCTTTCTTCCACCTACGAGCTCCAGGGCATCGAAAAGCACCGCGGCTGGGAATACTCCCGCGTCTCCAACCCCACGCGCGACGCCCTCGAAACCAACCTCGCCTCCCTCGAAGGCGGCGCTACCGGCCACGCCTTCTCGAGCGGTATGGCCGCCATCGCTGCCCTTGTCACCATGCTCAGCGCCGGCGATCACATCATCTGCGGCGATAACGTCTACGGCGGCACCACCCGCCTTTTCAGCCAGGTCATCGTTCGTCACGGCATCGAGTTCTCCTACGTCGACACCTCGAATCCCGAGAACGTCTGCCGCGCCATTCGCCCCACCACCAAACTCGTCCACATCGAAACGCCCACCAACCCGATGATGACCCTCACCGACATCCGCGCCGTCGCCAATGTCTGTCACGAGCACGGCATCGATATGAGCGTCGACAACACCTTCATGTCGCCCTACTTCCAGCGCCCCATCGAATTCGGCGCCGACATCGTCATGCACTCCACCACCAAGTTCCTCAACGGCCACTCCGACGGCCTCGGCGGAGTCCTCGTCGCCACCAAACCTGAGCACGCTGAAACATTCCGCTTCGTCCAAAAGTGCACCGGCGGCATTCTCTCGCCTTTCGAGAGCTGGCTCATCCTGCGTGGCGTCAAAACCCTCGCCGTCCGCATGCGCCAGCACGATGAAAATGGCCGCCAGGTCGCGGCCTTCCTCGCCAAACACCCGAAGGTCAGCTACGTCCTGTATCCCGGTCTCGAAACCCACCCCCAGCACCAGCTGGCCAAACGCCAGATGCGCGGCTTCGGCTCGATGATCGCTTTCGAAGTCGGCTCTCGCGCCAACGCCGACAAGCTCCTGCAGAGCGTCCGAGTCATCACCAACGGCGAATCGCTCGGCGGCGTCGAGTCTCTCATCTCCCACTCCGCCACCACCACCCACGCTGCTGTTCCGCCGGAAGAACGCAAGCGCATCGGCATCACCGAAGGCCTCGTCCGCATTTCTGTCGGCATCGAAGACATCGAGGACATCCTCGCCGATTTAGATCAGGCCCTCAAAGCAATATGAAACCGCTGGTTCTCCTGCTGCTGTTGTCCGCGACCCTCAGCAGCAACGCTCAAACTGTGCCTGTTTTGAAGGGGCACGGCTTCGAGCCGTGCCGTCAACTCTGTGGCATGCCCGTGGCTTTAGCCGCCGAGGGATGGTTTTCTGACCCCTTGCCAGCACCTTTGCCTGTGGCGCCTTCCCAAACCGCGTACCAATATTTCCGGATCGGATTGCCCACCAACCTCCACGTCCATCCCTACGCCGGATATGCCCTCTTGGGCGGAGGCAAGGATCTCGACGAAGCCTTCCGCTGGTTCTGCAACCGTGCTGACGGCGGCGACCTCCTGGTCCTCCGCGCCACCGGAACCGACGCCTATAACCCGTACATTCAGGGCCTCTGCCACCTCAATTCCGTCGCGACCCTGGTCATTCCCGACCGCACGGCAGCCGGCGATCCATTTGTCACCGCCGCCATTACAAATGCTGCAGCCATCTTCATTTCCGGTGGCGATCAGGCCCGCTACATCAATTTCTGGGCCGGAACTCCCGTTGAAACGGCTTTGCGCGATGCTGTGAAGCGAGGCATCCCCATCGGTGGAACCAGCGCTGGACTCGCCGTCCTCGGCCAGTACATCTACTCTGCTCAAAACGATCCGCCCGACGGCCCTGACCTAAGCTCCGACGCCGCCCTCGCCGATCCCTTCAATCATCAGGTGGTCATCGCTCCCGATCTGCTCGGCATTCCGATCCTGCACGGCGTCATCACCGATTCGCACTTCGACACGCGCCACCGCGAAGGTCGCCTGCTGGTCTTCATGGCCCGCATTCTCGAATCCAGTCAGACGAAAACCATCCGCGCCCTCGGCGTCGATGAGCAGACGGCGCTGCTGCTGGATGCGAAGGGCAAGGGGCGCGTCGTGGGCAAGGGAGGGATATCGCTCTACGTGGCGCGGAAGAGACCGGAGGTCTGCGAAGGCGGAAAGCCTCTCACCTTCGGTCCGGTTCCGGAATTCAGGGCACTCGCGGGAGAATCCGTGGACCTGCGCGCATGGGATGGGCAGAACCCCAGCGCGACGGTGTGGGCGCGCGAGGGGCAGGTCACGATGACGATCACCGTCGACTGACTTCTACCGGCTACTCGCTACGGGCCGCCGCCTGCAGGCTTTTCTGTAACCTGCACCCTGTAACCTGTAACCTGCTTACTGATGCGGCCTTTGTTCCGCCGGCGGCACGTTCAGCACACCCGGCTCCAGCACATTTGGCGTCTCTTCACGCAGTTCCGGCAGCGGCCCTTCGAGCGCAATCTTGAGAACTTCGTCCATCGTATCGACGAAGTTGAGTTTCATCGCGTTTCTCAGGTTCTCCGGAATCTCCGGCAGATCCTTCCGGTTATCCTCCGGCAGAATCACATCGAAGATACCGGCACGGTGAGCCGCCAGCAGCTTCTCCTTCAGGCCGCCGATCGGCAGCACTTTGCCACGCAGTGTCACTTCGCCGGTCATGGCCAGGTCGCGCCGCACTGGAATCTTCGCCAGAGCGCTGGCCAGCGCGGTCGCCAGGGTAATGCCAGCCGAAGGCCCGTCCTTCGGAATCGCCCCTTCGGGCACATGGATATGAATGTCGACGTTGCGATAGAAATCCCGCGGCAGGCCGAGGTGTTGCGCCCGGCTGCGCACGTACGAAAGCGCCGCCTGCGCCGACTCGGTCATCACGTCGCCCAGCTGGCCGGTGGTGGTGAGCTTGCCCTTGCCATCCAGCACCTGCACTTCGGTCTGCAGAATGCTGCCCCCCACTTCCGTCCACGCCAGGCCGTTCACCAGGCCAATCTCGCTCTTCTCGTGAACCATCGAATCACGGAACTTCGGCACGCCGAGGAAATCCGCCAGATTTTCCGGAGTCAGTGTCTCCTTGTACTTCGCTCCGCTCTTCACCACACGCCGCGCAACCTTGCGGCAGACGTTGCCAATCTCGCGCTCCAGATTCCGAACGCCGGCTTCGCGCGTGTAGCTGCGAATCATTTCCGTCAGCGCCGCATCGGTGAACGCGACGTTCTTCTCGGTCAGCCCGGTATTGTCACGCTGCTTCTTGACCAGATACTGCTTGGCAATCTCCAGCTTTTCCACTTCGGTGTATCCATGCAGCCGCAGAATCTCCATGCGGTCCTGCAGCGCAGCCGGAATGGTGTGCAGCACATTGGCCGTAGCCACAAACAGCACCTGCGAAAGGTCGTACTCGACGTCGAGGTAGTGATCCTGGAAGCTGTGGTTCTGCTCCGGATCGAGCACCTCCAGCAGCGCCGACGCCGGATCGCCGCGAAAATCCGACGCCATCTTGTCCACTTCATCCAGCATGAAAACCGGATTCCGCGTGCCCGCCTTCTTCATCGACTGAATAATCTGTCCGGGCAGCGCCCCGATATACGTGCGCCGATGCCCGCGAATCTCCGCTTCATCCCGTATGCCGCCCAGTGACAGGCGCACAAACTTCCGTCCCGTGGCCTTCGCGATCGACATGCCCAGCGACGTCTTCCCCACGCCCGGCGGCCCAACAAAGCACAGGATCGAGCCCTTGGGATTCTTCACCAGCTGGCGCACCGCCAGGAACTCCAGAATCCGCTCTTTGATCTTCTCCAGGCCGTAGTGGTCCGCATTGAGCACCTTCTCGGCGTGATCGATGCTCCGTGTCTCCTTCGACCTCTTCTTCCACGGCACAGCCAGCAGCCAGTCAAGATAATTGCGCGAAACCGTCGACTCGGCCGACATCGGCGGCATCGCTTCCAGCTTCTTCAGCTCCTGCGTCGCCTTTTCGAAAACGTCCTTGGGCATGCCCGACGTCTCGATCTTCTTCTTCAGCTCGTCGAACTCGCTCTTCTCGCCGCGCCCCAGCTCTTTCTGGATCGCCTTGATCTTCTCGTTGAGGTAATACTCTTTCTGCGCCCGCTCCATCTGCCGCTTCACGCGCGACTGAATGCTGCGATCCATGTTCAGCTTTTCAATCTCGATATCGAGCACGTCGGCGATCTTCAGCAGCCGCTCCGGCAGATCGAAAATGTCCAGCAGCTCCTGCTTATCCGGCACTTCCAGCTGCAGATTCGCCGCAATCGTGTCGGCCAGCTTCGAGGGCTCATCGGTGCGAATCGCCGAGGCCACCGTCTCCACATTGAGCGATTGCTGCAGCTTCACGTACTGCTCAAACAGCGACGTGACCCGCTGCACCAGCTGCTCGATCTGCGGAGTAATCTCCGGCAGCGGTTTCGCTACCTTTACCGTCGCGACGAAAAACCCATCCGTGTCGCTGATCTCGACGGCTCGCGCGCGCTCCATTCCCTCGACCAGAACCTTGATGTTCCCGTCGGGCATGCGCACGCTCTGCACGATATTGCCCACGGTGCCGACCTGATAGATTTCGTCCGGCCGCGGCTCATCGACACGCGCATCGTGCTGGGTCGCCAGGAAGATCTTGCGCTCCCCGTTCAGCGCCTCTTCCAGAGCCCGCACGCTCGACTCGCGGCCCACCACGAACGGGGTCATCATGTGGGGAAAGATGACCATGTCCCGGATGGGCATCATGGGGAATTTGCGGAGCTCGTTTCGTTCCCGGCTCTCTTTCGACGGCTGGCTCACGGGATTCCTTTCGAGGCTGCGATCTTCCGACGACTGTAATGGGTCATGCTCTTAAGAGAGAGTAACCCATCCGGAGAATGACGGTGCAAACGGAGGTCATTTTTGTCGATCCGAGGGAATCGACTGGACACGAGCATGGACACGAGCAGCGAATATTATGGCGGCCGCACAATTTAGACGCACTTAGCCCACACAGCGTCTCAGTTTTCACCGAGGCTGGCCATCCCCAGCGTCACCGGAAATCCCAATATGGGCCGAGGCTCCGGCTCAGCCTGCCTTATCCAGCAGCATTATGGAGAGATTGCGGTTCCTCACCATCTCCGCCTCGATCTCCAGTTCCTTCACCTTCTTGTTGCTGGGCAGGTGATACATCAGGTCGAGCATCAGCTCTTCCAGAATCATGCGCAACCCGCGTGCTCCCACTTTACGCATCAGCGCTTCCTGGGCGACGGCGCGCGTCGCATCTTCAGTGAAGGTGAGCTTGACGCCTTCATAATCGAACAGCTTTTGATACTGCTTCATGATGGCGTTGCGCGGTTTGGTCAAAATCTCCACCAGCGCCGCCTCGTCGAGTTCGTCGAGAATTCCCATCACCGGCAGCCGTCCCACAAACTCCGGGATCAGCCCAAACCGGATCAGGTCCTGCGGCTCGGCCTGGCGCAGCAATTCGCTGTCGCGCTGCGGATGGAGGGGTCCGTTGGGATCCTGCAGCTGCTCCTTGTTGTCGGCGATGGCTTTGAATCCGAGTGCCTTCTTCCCGATCCGGCGACCCACGACGCGCTCGAGGCCTACGAAGGCCCCGCCGCATATAAACAGAATGTTGGTCGTGTCGACGGGCGTGAATTCCTGGTGCGGATGCTTCCGTCCGCCCTGCGGCGGCACATTGGCCACAGTGCCTTCGAGGATCTTCAGCAGCGCCTGCTGCACGCCCTCGCCCGACACGTCGCGGGTGATCGAAGGATTCTCGTCCTTGCGGCCGATCTTGTCGATCTCGTCGATATAGATGATCCCGGTCTGCGCCCTCGCCACATCGCCATCGGCGGCCTGCAGCAGCTTCAGGATGATGTTCTCCACATCCTCGCCGACATAGCCGGCTTCGGTCAGCGTGGTTGCATCCACGATGGCGAACGGCACGTCCAGCATCTTAGCCAGCGTGTGCGCCAATAACGTCTTACCGCTGCCCGTAGGCCCGACCAGCAGGATGTTCGATTTCTGCAGCTCGACCTCGGCGCCGCGCGTCCGGTTCATCTGCACGCGCTTGTAGTGGTTGTAGACCGCCACCGCCAGCTTCTTCTTGGTCTGATCCTGGCCGATCACGTATTCGTCGAGGAACGCTTTCACCTCCTGGGGCTTGGGCAGGTGGGTAGGCGCGGCGCCCGCCGACGTTTCGGTACGGTCGTCTTCAAGAATCGAGTTGCAGACCGCAACGCACTCATCGCAGATGTAAGCGCGAGGGTAGTCGCTGGGTGACGAAATCAGTTTGGCAACGGCGTCCTGCGACTTGTGACAGAACGAACAGCGTAGAGCTTCATCGGATCCCGTACGCGTTTTCATCTGGTACTCCTTCACTACCTCAAATTAATTCAGGAGATCATTGGCCTGTCGTGGTCCGCGGGCGATCGATGATCTCATCGATGATCCCGTATTCCTTCGCCTGCGGAGCGTTCATGATGAAGTCCCGTTCCACGTCTCGTTCGATCTTCTCGAGGCTTTGGCCGGTATGTTTCGCCATGAGCTTGTTGGTGATTTCGCGGATGCGGATAATTTCGCGCGCGTGGATATCGATGTCGGTTGCCTGCCCCGCCAGTCCTCCCATTGAAGGCTGGTGAATCAGGATGCGGCTGTTGGGCAGGCCGAAGCGCTTTCCTTTCGTTCCCGCCATAAGAAGAAAGGCGCCCATGCTGGCCGCCTGTCCGATGCAGTACGTCACCACATCGTTGCGGATGAACTGCATTGTGTCGTATATCGCCAGGCCTGCCGTAATCGAACCGCCCGGCGAGTTGATGTACAGCTGAATGTCTTTCTCCGGATCGTCCCCGGAAAGAAAGAGTAACTGTGCGATCACGAGGTTCGCAATCATGTCGTCGATTGGCGTACCGAGAAAGATAATGTTGTCGCGAAGCAGACGCGAATAAATGTCGTACGCCCGCTCGCCGCGGCTCGTCTGCTCGATGACCATGGGTACTAACGCCATAGCTCTTCTCTACTCTCAGTTCTGAGGCATTCCCGCCTCATCGTCAGTGACAGGAATCACCCGGCGCCCCAACTGCGCGCCTCAGGCCAGCCGTTCCACCAGCACGCTGCCTGTTTTCTCCCGTCGTAATTGTTCGCGAATTGCAGCCAGACTCCCTTCACGGGTCAATCGTTCCCGCAGGCTTTCCACGGGTTCCCGTGTTTGCAATGAGATTACCTGAAGCTCGTGCTCCAATTCGTCGTCACTGACATTTATGTTTTCCACATCGGCGATACGATCCAGAACCAACGCACCCTTAACCTCGCTTGCCGCCGATTCTCTCTGCGCCTCGCGCAGCCGGTCAAAATCCAGCTTGCGCATATCCTCGGTTCGCATTCCCTGCGCGGCCAGCGCTCGCAGGCCCCGCTCCAGTCTTGTGTCGATCTGGCTCTGCACCATCGACTCCGGAACCGGAAACTCAAATTTTGCCACCAGCGCATCCAGCAGCCGATTCCGGGTATCCGTCAGAAGCCTGTGTTTCTTATCCGCTGCAAGGTGTTCTCTCAGCTTCTTCTTCAGATCTTCGAGACTCTCGTAGCTGCCCAGTTCCTTCGCGAATTCGTCATTCAGCTCCGGCTGCACCTTCTTTCGAATTGCCCGGACCTCGACGTGATACGCCACCGTTTTACCTGCTAGACGCTTCTGTCCGAAATCCCCCGGATAGGTCACCTCGAACTTCAACTCCTGCCCCGGCTTCGTTCCGCGCAGCGCGTCGCTGAAGGCCGGCACCGTATCCTTGCCGCCGATTTCGACCGATACATCCTTTGCCTCGATGGGCTGAGGCTTCTCCGCTGCGGCTTCCCCACCGTCGCTTGCCTGTGTGTTTTCACCGTTCAGCTCACCCGTAAAGGTGATCTGCGCCCAGTCCCCATCGGCGAGGCCGCGATCGTCCGTCACCGTTTCCATGGTCGAACGCGCGTCGCGGATGCGCTCCAGCTCCGCATCGAATTCGGCATCGGTCAGCTCGGTGTCCGGTTTCTCCACTTTCACACTTTGGTACCCCTCCACCGAAAATTCCGGGGCAATCTCGAAAGCGGCCTTAAAGCGGAGCGGCTGGCCCTCCTCAAGTTGCAGATCGGTCACCTGCGGCCGCGATACGGGGCGCAGACCTTTTTGCTGAATCGCCGCCTGAAAATGCGGCGGCACGACCGCCTCGACCACCTCTTCGCGAATCGCCCCCGCGAAGCGCGAGCGCAGCACGGTCTCCGGCACTTTGCCGGGACGAAAGCCAGGAATGCGCGCCAGCTTCTGATATTTCTTCAGCACGGTGCGGAAGCTTTTCGTCACTTCCTCGGCGGGCACCTCGATTTCCACTTCGCGCGTGCACTCCGGATTCAGCGCGGGCTGCGCATGCGCATGCTCGTGAGCTTCAGGAGCCTGCTCTTCGTGGCTGTGTTCTGTTGGTTCAATCTCCGCGGTCGCGGAAGGATTCACTTCACTGGTTTCCGTTGTGCTCAAGGGTTTGCCTTCCGGAGCCGGATTCCCGCTGGATTAACCTGGACCTTAAGGGGAAGCGGCAGGAGTGGGTGATCGGTTTCGTGGGTTCCGCGCTTCGGTTGGCACGCGGGAGAAGGGCCATGTTGTGGTTCCTCTCTATGGTAAGGACTAGAGGCCACTTCCGGCAAATTCAGGCGGCTGAAAAGTCCAGGAACGTAATCTGAAGTCACATGAGCATCCACAGGAGCCGGGTGCCCCACATCCCTGCCGTTGGGGATGTGGGATTGCGACGCGCCCTCCTCCCGGCTCCCCGCTGTCTTCGCTACCCGCTACAGGCTACGGGCTACAGGCTACAGGCTCGCGAGCTGTACCCTGAAGACCCATGAGCATCCGAACCCTGAGCACCCGTGAGGTCTACCGCAACCCGTGGCTGCGGGTGCGCGAGGACCAAATCGAGCGCAGCAACGGCACGCGCGGCATCTACGGCGTCGTCGAAAAGGACGATTGCGCCATCATCGTTCCCATCCAAGGCGACACCATCTACCTCATCGAGCAGTTTCGCTACACCATCCAGCAGCGCAGCCTCGAGCTGCCCCAGGGCGGCTGGGAAACCGCCGACGTCAATCCCGAGGATCTGGCTCGAGGCGAGCTCCGCGAAGAGACCGGGCTGACAGCCGCAACCATGACCTTCCTCGGAACGCTCTGGATCGCCTACGGATTTGCCCGGCAGAAGCTCCACGTCTTCCTCGCGACCGGGCTAACCCTGGCCGGCGTCGATCCCGATGCGGAAGAGCACGATCTGGTGCTGCGAACGGCCTCGATTGCCGACTTTGAGCAGATGCTCCTCGACGGAACGATCCAGGACAGCTGCACCGTCGCCGCCTGGGGTTTGTACCGTCTCTGGAAGGAGCGGCGGAAGTAAAAGACGGCTGCAGGCTCCACGCTCCCGGCTACTGGCTCCAAGCTCCCGGCTCCCAGCTCCCGGCTTCCGGCTTCCTACCTGTGGAAACTTGTCAAGCTTTTCGCATACGGTACCAAAGTTTTCTCCCTCATCCCACACGACTTCCACCACAATAACCGCAAAGAATTTTGGCCGATTTTACCCCCAAACTTGGTATTCTAATAATAGGGGATAAGAAACAAAAAACGCCGCTCACTCGAGCGGCCTTTCCATTTTCGGAGGTGATCCTGTCATGCTTTTGCTAGCTGCTCCACCCGGGCTGGCCCTGTGCCTTGCCCCCTCTC
>JBEKIN010000162.1:0-9675 GCA_050011735.1 Acidobacteriaceae bacterium
AAAAAAGGAGGGATCGTTATGGGATCAGTGGAGGGAGCTGCGGCAACGGGGTTATTTCTTTTTCTGGCGGTGGGGGCGGCGGCGTTGTTTTCGATGATCGCGGTCGCTTCGTGGTCGGAGGCACGGCGCAAGGAGCGCGAGGCGTATTACAAAAACGACATGCTGAAGAAGCTGGCGGATACACCGGGGCCCGGGGCCAACGCGGCGCTGGAGCTGATACGGGAGGAAGCGCGCGTCGGAGCGCTGAGAACGCGGCAGGGTCTGCGGATCGGCGGACTGATTACGACCGCGGCCGGGATTGGCGTGCTGATCTTTCTGCGGGCGCTGCTGGGCAGTCAACAGGGGATTTATTTGTGCGGGTTGATTCCGCTGTTGGTCGGGTTAGCGCTGTACGGAAGCTCGTACCTGGTGACGACGGCGATGGAATAGCGCCGGACGCATCTCGCTCGACCCGGCCGCGCAGGTCATCGGCCGGGAGAGTTCTGCTTCTCCCGAAAAGGGATTGCTCGCGGCCCGGGAGACCGATGCAAAGCCGTGTCCACCCTATGCGCGCCGGGATCTCTGCCGATGAAGGAGTCGTCCGGAGCAACACCGCGGAGAGGGAGAGCTGTTCCCGACCCGCAGTGGAAGGAGCCGGCTGGGAAATGGAGCGATCCCTCGGCAAACCGGGGCAGGCGGCATGACGGCGGTGCTGGAGCGGACGACGGCCCGGTGCGCTCTCGAGGATCCGGAGCACGCGTTGCGGACGGTCGTCGTCGAGTCGGAGCGAGAAGTCGAACAACTCGCTCACGTATTCGAGGGTCTGGCTCGCGAGACGAGCACGATTGTCGAGAGCGCGGGCGTGATTGCGGGCTGCGCAGGAGACGAGCGCATGGGATCGGTTCTCCCGGGGGTTCGGCGCCTTGCCTCCGCGGCGAAGAGCTTCCTGCGAGAGCGTCTGGAGGCGACGGCGGGGATTCTGGCTACCGTGACCGCCGAAGCGGCGCTGCTGGAGCGGCTGGCACAGTTGACGCGCGGACAGAAGGCCATCGTGCGGGAGACCGAGATGCTGCGGGTGCTGACCAACATCGAGGTCGCGCGGCTGGGCGAGGTGGGCGCGGGCTTCCAGTACCTTGCGCAGGAGCTGGACGACTTCGCGCAGTCGGTGGCGCGGAGCACGAACGAGCTGACCCGCCTCACCGACGAACGGAGAAAGGCGATCCAGGAGACGCGCCGCTCGCTGACCGCGGAGCTGCCGCGGATGCGGGAAGAATTCGCGCGGATTGAGAAGAGCCTGGAGACGGCGCTCGGGAGCGTGGAGGCGGCGCTGGAACAGCTGTGCGGGACGCCCGCGCGATTCAAGGGATGCGTGGAGGACATCGCCCGCCAGATCGCGGGCGTAGTCGCGGCCATTCAGGGGCATGACATCACCCGCCAGCAGATTGAGCATGTTCAGGCGGCGCTGGGGATGATCGCGGCCGATCTGAGTGGAGCGGAGCGCCCGAGCGCCGGGGAGAGCGGGGCAGGGCTGGTGGTCCAGAGTTACCAGCTGCGCAGCGTGCGGGAGACGGTGCGGGGATGGACCACCCAGATCACAAGCTGTCTGGAGGCGATTGGGCGCATCGCCTCGTCGGAGATTCGGGACCTTGGACCGGTGGTGCTGGCCCAGCAAAGCGCGCTCGGGGCCCATCTGACGCGCATCGAGAAGCTTGAAGACGAATGCGAGGCGGACAACGCCAGGGTGCAGGCGTCGTTCGCTGGGATTTCCGGCCTGATGCAGCTGGTCAACGAGCATCTGGAGCGATCGAAGGTGGTGCGCGACCGGCTGCAGCTGCTGATGTTCAACTCCATCGTCGAAGCCAGCCACCTGGGCTCCCAGGCGGACGGGATCCTGGAGATCTCGACCACCATCAAGCGCATTTCCGCGACGTGGGGGGAGATCACGACCGGTTCTGAAGCGGCGACGGAAGAAATCCGAACCCTTGTGGAGCAAAGCCGCACTACGCTCGAGGCCTTCTCGGAGGCCAGCAAGGAGGGTCTGCGCGCGGCGCGCAGCGAGACGGTGGGGGGCCTGGGGATTCTGCGCGCGGCGGCGGAGTGCGCGGATCAGAGAGGGCGGGAGATTCAAGCGGCGACCCTGGGATTGCAGGCGAGGATCGCGGAGATTGGCAGCGCGGGCAATCGCCTGGAGGTCTGCTTCGGACAGCTGGAAACGGCGCTCAAGGGAATCGAGCGGGCGCAGCGCGCACTGGAGCAGGAGGGCGGGGCAGGATTCGATGCGGACGCCGTGGAGCGGCGTTTTTCCGCGGACTACACGACGGAGATGGAGCGCGCGGTTCTGCGGGCGGCGCTCGTGGGAGGGCCGATGCCGGTGGCGCAGCCGAATTTCGCCGGCAACAGTGTGGAGCTCTTTTAACCGCCCTGGGTTTGGGGCAGGAAGAGTTTCATTTGGGAACGGCCGATGCCGTTTCGGGAAAACGGTGCACGCATGATTTTGGATTCTGGAGAAATGCCTGGTTTCTCCGATGAGGGGGATATAGGTTCGCAATGAAGCAAGTGCTGACAGTGGACGATTCGGCGAGCGTGCGGCAGATGGTGAGCTTCACGCTGCGTAACGCGGGCTATGACGTAACCGAGGCCGCTGATGGACGGCAGGGTCTGGAAAAGGCGAAGGGGCAGAAGTTCGAGCTGGTGATTACCGACCTGAACATGCCGGTGATGGGTGGGATCGAGATGATTACCGGCATGCGCCAGCTGCCGGGGTACTCCTTTACGCCCATCCTGATGCTGACCACCGAGTCGCAGCCGGAGAAGAAGGACGCGGGGCGCAAGGCGGGAGCGACGGGCTGGATCGTGAAGCCGTTCCAGGCCGAGCAGCTGATCGCGGTGGTGCAGAAGCTGGTCCGGTAGCGGGTCCGGCAGAAAGACGGGGAGGTAGAACCGCTGTGGCCGTCAGGTTCGATCGAAGCGAAGGGCCGGGCGTGATTCGGCTGGAAGGAGAGATCGGCATCGCCGATGCGGCCCAACTGAAGGAGGTTTTGCTGGAGGCGCTGCGGCCCGGAGCCGGGGCGCGCATTGCGCTGGAGATGGCCTCGGGCCTCGATGTGACGGCGGTGCAGCTGCTGTGGGCGGCGGAACGCGCGGCGCAGGCGTCGGGCACGCTGCTGGCGCTCGAGGGAACGGTTCCGGAGAGACTACGCGCCACTCTGCGCGAGGCGGGCTTCGGGAGGTTGCCTTTCGCGGACCAGGGTGCGGACGCTGCCGAGCCGGCGAGCGGAGAGCGCCTGTGACGACTGGGGGGGGCGCCGAGCAGCAGTTTAGCCGTGCATTCAGGGAAGAGGCGCGCGAGCTGCTCGTCGAGCTCGAGTCGGTGCTGCTGGAGCTGAACGAGCATCGCGAGGACGGCGAGCTGGTAGGGCGGGTCTTCCGCGGGCTGCACACGATCAAAGGGTCGGGCGCGATGTTCGGCTTCGAGGATCTGGCCACGTTCACGCACAATCTGGAAAACGCGTTTGACGAGGTGCGCAAGGGCCGCCTGCGGGTAACGCCGGAGCTCGTAGACCTGACACTCTCCGCACTCGATCAGATTCGGGCCATGGTGGAGGAGGGGGAGGGCGAGTCGGTGGTCGATGCCGAGGCCTGTTCGGACATTCTGGCCCGGCTGCGCGCGCTCACCGGCATCGCGGAGAACGCTGCGAGCAAGCCTGCTCCGCCGGCCGAAGCGAGACCGGGAACGGGAGCGGCTTCGACGGGACCGGAGGAGGCTCGCGAGCAGGTATGGCGCATTCACTTTGCGCCCGGCCCCGATCTGCTGCGTAACGGCGCGGATCCGCTGCTGCTGGTGCGCGAGCTGGCAGAGATGGGGCGGCTAACGGCGGAGGCATCGATGGCGGGGATTCCGCCGCTCGAGGCGCTGGAGCCGGAGCGCTGTTATGTGAGCTGGGAAATGGTGCTGGCCACCACCGCCAGCGAGGACCGGATTCGCGACGTCTTCATTTTTGTCGAGGACATCTGTGAGCTGACGATTGCACCCGTGCCAGCAGAACCGGGGGCTGGCGCCGTGGCAGAGGAGAGCCAGGCGATCGCGGAAAAGACGGCCGCGCCGAAGCCGACTTGCGCTGGCGACCTCATCGCCAGGGGGCTCGATGAAAAGCGCAAGAGTCCGGGAAGACGGGCCACCGACCAGCCGGATAACGCAGCGAGTCTGCGCGTGCCGGCGGCGCGGCTGGACCAGCTGGTCGATCTGGTGGGCGAGATGGTGACGGTGCAGGCGCGGCTAAGCGCGATCGCGGCGCGGTCCGCGGATGGCGAGGTGCTGGAGGTTTCCGAGGAGATCGAGCGGCTGACCTCGGCGCTGCGCGAGAACTCGATGACCCTGCGCATGGTGCCGATCCGGGCCACTTTCGAGCGCTTCCGGCGGCTGGTGCACGATCTGGCGCGGGATCTGGGCAAGAACGTGGAGCTGACCATCGAGGGCGCGGAGACGGAGCTGGACAAGACGGTCATCGATCAGCTGGGCGATCCGCTGATGCACCTGATCCGGAACAGCATGGATCACGGCATCGAATCGCCGGAGCGACGCGCAGCCGAGGGCAAGCGGCCGATGGCGAGGATTCATCTGTCGGCGCGGCATTCGGGAGCGAGCGTGCTGATCGGGGTGTCGGACGACGGCGCCGGCATCGACGCCGCGGCGGTGCGGGCCCGCGCGATCGAGCGCGGACTGACCCCAGCCGATGCCCAGCTGAGCGACGCGGAAATTTTCTCGTTCATCTTCCAGCCCGGATTCTCGACCGCCCAGCAGGTGACGGACCTCTCTGGCCGCGGCGTGGGCATGGATGTGGTGCGCCAGCGGGTGGAGAGCCTGCGCGGATCGATCGATGTTGCCAGCCAGCGCGGCACGGGCACGACGGTGACGCTGCGGCTGCCGCTGACCCTGGCCATTATCGACGGGCTGCTGGTCACGGTGGGCGACGCCTTCTTCGTGCTGCCGCTGGCGTCAACGCTGGAATGCATTGAACTGACGCGGGAAGAGAGCGAGCAGGCTACGGGCAAGCACGTGGCGAATGTGCGCGGAGAAATCGTTCCGTATATCCGGCTGCGGCAGTACTTCCACGTGAAAACGGCGGCGCCGGAGCGCGAACAGATCATGGTGGTGGAGTGCGAGGACGGGCGCTGCGGTCTGGTGGTGGATCAGGTGCTGGGCGATTGCCAGACGGTGATCCGGAACCTGGGGCGGCTCTACCGGCACGTTCAGGTGGTTTCCGGCGCGACGATTCTGGGCAACGGGGTTGTGGCCCTGATTTTGGACCCGCAGCGGCTGGTGCAGGACGCAATTCGGGCAAAAATGCAGCGGGAACGCGGGCGTCTGCCCATCACGGCGCGCGATTACGAGAACGTCCGTCCGAGGGATGGCGCCGCCGAGGGAAACGGCGGCAAGGTCGGCGCTGGAGCAGGGGCCAGCGCCAGTCGATAACGAAGTCAGCAAGGAGAAAGGGCAGCAATCATGTCGAGTACAGGCGTCAGCGAAGGCCATAAACCAAACGGCCACCGGGTCCAGGGAAACGGGGGCCTTGAAGGCGTGAAGGGACACGCGAGCGAGGAAGCGCTGCTGGTTTCGCAGGAGATTCTGCGGCTGGTGGAAGCGTCGAAGGAGGGCCGGCTCTCCGAGCGCGGCAGGGCCAGCCAGTTCAGCGGTATGTATCGCGAGATGGTCGAGGGCATCAACGAGATGCTGGACGCGATTCTGCTGCCTATCGGCGAGGGGAACCGCATTCTGGCGCAAATCTCCTCGGGCAAGATCGACGAGCTGATCGCCGCTACCTACAAAGGCGACCACGAAAAGATGAAGGTCGCTGTCAACAATGTCGCCATCGTGACCCAGTCCCTGCAGAAGGAACTGGCGCGGCTGATCGAGGCGTCGAGAGAAGGCCAGCTCTCCGACCGTGGCAAGCCGGAGCAGTTCCAGGGCGCGTATGCGGAAATCGTGCGCGGCGTGAACGCCATGCTGGATGCCATCCTGCTGCCGATTGGCGAGGGGAACCGCATTCTGGCGCAGATTTCCTCGGGCAAGATCGACGAGCTGATCGCCGCCACCTACAAGGGCGATCACGAAAAGATGAAGGTCGCCGTCAACAACGTCGCCGTTGTGACCCAGGCCCTGCAGAAGGAACTGGCGCGGCTGATCGAGGCGTCGAGAGAAGGCCAGCTCTCCGACCGCGGCAAGCCGGAGCAGTTCCAGGGCGCCTATGCGGAAATCGTGCGCGGCGTGAACGCCATGCTCGATGCCATCCTGCTGCCCATCGGCGAGGGAAACCGCATTCTGGCGCAGATTTCCTCGGGCAAGATCGACGAGCTGATCGCCGCCACCTACAAAGGCGACCACGAAAAGATGAAGGTCGCCGTCAACAATGTCGGCCTGGTGGTTCAGGCCCTCCACAAGGAGCTCGATCGCCTGATCGAAGCTTCGAAAGATGGCCAGCTTGCGGAGCGCGGCAAAGCGGATCAGTTCCGGGGCGCGTATGCGGAGATCGTGCGCGGCGTCAACGCCATGCTGGACGCGGTGATCGGGCCGCTGAACGTCTCGGCGCGCTACGTGGACCAGATCAGCAAAGGGGATATACCGTCCCGCATCACGGATAACTACAACGGCGACTTCAACAACATCAAGAACAATCTGAACACGCTGATCGACGCGATGAACGACATCACGGCGGGAGCGGAACAGATTGCGAAGGGCGATCTGACGGTGACGCTGAAGGAGCGGTCGCCCGAAGACAAACTGATGCAGGCGCTGTCGGCGATGGTGGCGGGATTGACGCAGACGGTGGGAGAGATTCGCACGATCGCCGGAGAAGTGGCATCGGCCAGCCAGTCGATCTCGACCGCCTCGGTGCAGGTGTCGAAGGGTGCGAGCGCGCAGGCGGCGGCGGCCGAAGAGGCCTCGTCGTCGATGGAGGAGATGGTTTCCAACATCAAACAGAACGCGGATAACGCGCAACAGACGGACAAAATCGCCAACAAGAGCGCACGCGACGCGCAGGAGAGCGGCAAGAGTGTGCTCGAGGCAGTCGCCGCGATGAAGGAGATCGCCAGCAAGATTTCCATCATCGAGGAGATCGCGCGGCAGACCAACCTGCTGGCGCTGAACGCGGCCATCGAAGCGGCGCGCGCCGGCGAACACGGCAAGGGCTTTGCCGTGGTGGCGGCCGAGGTGCGCAAGCTGGCCGAACGCAGCCAGAAGGCGGCGGGGGAGATCAACCAGCTCTCCGGCACCACGCTGCGGGTATCGGAAAAGTCCGGAGAGCAGCTGGAGAAGCTGGTGCCGGACATCCAGCGGACCGCGGAACTGGTGCAGGAGATCACCGCGGCCAGCAAGGAACAGGACACGGGGGCAGAGCAGATCAACAAGGCGCTGCAGCAGCTGGAGAAGGTGATCCAGCAAAACGCTTCGGCAGCCGAGGAGATGGCTTCGACGACCGAGGAGCTGACCGGGCAGTCCGAGCAGCTGGTCAGCGCGCTGGCCTTCTTCCAGACCGGAGACGAAGACGAGGCGCCGCGGCGGGGCGGGAAACCTCCACGGCCGGCGCATGCAGGGCCGGCGCGGGCGGCCAAACCGGCGGCGCAAGCGGCGGCAGCTCAAAAAGCAGCGGCCAAAGGCGGCGTCAAGTTGCGCCTCAGCGAAAAGCGCGACGAGACGGATGGGGAATTCGAGCGGTATTGACCGGGAGAGGCGCATGGGCCGTCGATGACGGCCCGCGCGCCTGTATGCAGGACAGAGAGGAGTCGGACGATGAGTGTAAGCGAAATCACAGAGACCCGGCAGTACCTGACTTTCCGGCTGGGCAACGAAATCTTCGCGACCGATGTCGCCAAGGTGAGAGAGGTGCTGGACCTGACGACGATCACGGCGGTTCCACGCACCCCGGAGTTCATGAGCGGGGTGATCAATCTGCGGGGCAGCGTGGTGCCGGTGGTGGATCTGCGGCTTTGTTTCGAAATGTCGAAGACGGAGAGCACGCGCAACACCTGCATTGTGGTGGTCGAGGTGCTGCTGGAGAATGAGCCCACCGTCATTGGGGCTCTGGCCGATTCGGTGGAAGAGGTGATCGACCTCGAGCCGGATCAGATTGAGCCGGCGCCGCGCATCGGCACGCAGATCCGGACGGAGTTCATCCGCGGCATGGGTAAGCGGGACGCGCAGTTCATCATGATTCTGGACATCGACCGCGTCTTTTCGGCCGACGAGCTGGCGGCAGTGCGGGGACAGGATCCCGGCAGGCCGGCGGCGGAAGCGGCAGCGTAAGGGAAGCAAGCGGGGCGCGGGAACCCGCGCCCTGCAACCACTATGAGCACACATGAGGAAACGCTGTCCGGCCGGGATTTTGCGAGGCTCTCCGCTTTTGTCTACTCGGAGGCTGGGATTTGTCTTGGGCCGGAGAAAAAAACGATGCTGGAAGGCCGGCTGAAGCGGAGGCTGCGCGAGCTGAACATCGGCTCCTACCGGCAGTATTGCGATTACCTGTTCGGGCAGGAAGGCCTGCGTGAGGAGAAAGTCTCGTTCATCGATGTAGTCACGACGAACAAGACGGATTTCTTTCGCGAGGCGAAGCACTTCGATTATCTGACGCAAAGAGCGCTGCCCGACCTGGTGTCGCGCGCCGGCGGGCGGCCGCTGCTGGTGTGGAGCGCCGGGTGTTCGTCAGGGGAAGAGCCGTACACGCTGGCGATGGTGCTGAGTGTATATGCGGAGGCCCATGCCGGATTCCGGTTCCAGGTTCTGGCCACGGATATTTCGACGAAAGTGCTGGCGCACGCCGAGTTGGGGATCTACACCACGGACGATATCGAGCCGGTGCCTCCCGCGCTGCGGAAGAAATATCTGATGCGGAGCCGCGAGCGGGATGCGGATCGCGTGCGCATCGTGCCTGAACTACGCAGGCTGGTGGAGTTTCGGCGGCTGAATTTTATGGACGCCGACTACGGCCTCGGCGAAAAAGCCGACGCGATCTTCTGCCGCAACGTGATCATCTATTTCGACCGGTCGACGCAGGAAAAGATTCTCAGAAAGCTTTCCCATCGCCTGGCGGAGGGAGGGTATCTGTTCGTCGGCCATTCCGAGACGCTGCACGACATGAATCTTCCGCTGGAGGCGCTGGGACCGGCTTTGTACAGGAGGATCGATGGCCGAGCCTGAGCAATGCGCGGACATCTATGTGCAGCCGGGAGAATCGCACCTGGTGCGCCGACCGGCCATTTTGCGCACCTTGCTGGGATCGTGCGTGGGCGTGACCTTCCGGCATGAAGAGCTAGGCATTGCAGCGCTGTGCCACCCGATGCTGCCCCGCCACCCAGCCGCAGCGCGAGGCAGGCTGAGCGTTGCATCGGCCTTGCGCTACGTGGATTTCGCGATTCGCGATCTGGCAGCGCAGTTCGACGCGCTGGGGGCCCGGCGGTGGGACGTCGAAATCAAGTTGTTTGGAGGCGCGGATGTGCTGCTGGTTCGGGAGGATGAGTCGCGCCCCACGGTGGGGCGGCTGAACCGCGAGCGGGCGCTGGAGGTGCTCCGCGCGGAGGGGTTCGAGGTCGCGGCATCGCGCCTGGGAGGGCAGCGCGGCTACCACATCGACTTCAATACAGCCACCGGGGAAGTGTGGCTCCGGCTGCTGCAGTGATTCGGAGTTGCGCCGCGCCGAAGAG
>JBEKIN010000163.1:0-9649 GCA_050011735.1 Acidobacteriaceae bacterium
TATTCCGCAGCCTACTGCATTCTCGAGACGAATCACGGCCTGCGCGGCTTCGGCCTCACCTTCACCTGCGGTCACGGCAACGATCTCTGCTGCGATGCCATCCGCTATCTGTCTCGTTACGCGACCGGCCGCACGCTCAGCTCCATCACGGATGACCTCGGCGCTTTCAGCCGCCAGCTCACCGGCGACACGCAATTCCGCTGGCTTGGCCCGGAAAAAGGTGTCATCCACCTCGCAACCGCCGCTCTTGTCAACGCTGTCTGGGATCTTTACGCCCGCGCCGAAAACAAACCGCTCTGGCAGCTTCTGGCCGATATGGAGCCCGAACGCATCGCCAGCGTCGTCGACTTCCATTACATCAACGACGCTCTCACCGGCGATGAAGCCATCGCGCTGCTCAAAGAACGACGCGCCGGCCAGCAGAAGCGTCTCGAACACCTGCGCAACCACGGCCTTCTCGCCTACACGACGTCTGTCGGCTGGATCGGATTTAGCGACGAGAGAATCTCCCGTCTTTGCGACGATGCTCTCGCTGCAGGCTGGACCCACTTCAAGCTAAAGGTTGGCGGCGATCCGGCCGACGATCATCGCCGAGCGCAGATGGTGCGCTCGAAAATCGGCTCGTCCAATCGCCTCATGATGGACGCCAACCAGAAATGGGACGTCGAAGAGGCCATCCTGCGCACGCGCGAGTTGCAACAGTTCAACCCATGGTGGATGGAAGAGCCGACCAGTCCCGACGACGTTCTTGGCCACGCTCGCATCCGCCGCGAAGTTCCTGGCGTCCGCATCGCCACCGGCGAACACTGCCAGAATCGCATCCTCTTTAAGCAGTTCATGCAGGCCCAGGCCATCGACGTCTGCCAGATCGACAGCTGCCGGGTCGCCGGCGTCAACGAAAACATCGCCATCATCCTGCTCGCCGCGAAATTTGGAATTCCCGTTTGCCCGCATGCCGGCGGCGTTGGCCTCTGCGAATACGTCCAGCACCTGGCAGCCTTCGACTACCTCTGCGTCTCAGCCTCGCTCGAAAACCGCGTCGTCGAATTCGTCGACCATCTCCACGATCACTTCGTCGATCCGGTGCGCATCCGTAATGGACACTATTTGCTTCCCGAAAAGCCCGGATACAGCATTGAGATCTTTCCGGAGACGCTGCGCGATTACGGTTATCCCGATGGCCGCATCTGGAGAGGATGAATGAAACTCGTTTCTTTTGAATTTTTCTCTGAGCGCGTCTCACACGCGGGTCTCCTGCTCGACGAGACCATCGTTGATCTCGCTCCTCTCGGCGTCACCGGCTCGGTCACCGCGATCCAGGCAGGCGCAGACGCCCTTCAGCAAGCTGCGAAGATGCCTGCCTCTTCGCACATCTCGCTTTCCGCCGTGCGCCTGCTTGCGCCTATTCCGCAGCCGCCGCGCATTTTCTGCATCGGCCTCAACTACCGCGACCACGCCGTCGAATCCAAAATGGAGATCCCCAAAGTCCCAACGGTCTTCCTCAAGCTGGCGTCTGCGGTCATCGGCCCTGAAGAAGCCGTCCGAATCCCTTCGCTCACGAAACAGCCGGACTACGAAGTGGAATTCGCCATCGTCATCGGCAAGGCCGGCCGCAACATCGCAAAGGAAAACTGGCTTGAGCACGTCTTCGGCTACACCATCCTCAACGACGTCAGCGCGCGCGACGTCCAGCTCGCCACCTCGCAATGGACGCTGGGCAAGAGCTTCGACACCTTCTGTCCGATCGGACCCGCCGTGGTCACTGCAGACGAAGTCCCTGATCCGCATAACCTCGATATCAAACTTTCGATCGGCGGCGAAGTCCTGCAGCACTCCAACACCCGCGAACTCATCTTCAAAGCGCCCGAACTGATCGCCTACATATCCTCCATCGTCGCGCTCGAGCCCGGCGACATCATCAGCACCGGCACGCCGGCTGGAGTCGGACTTGGCCGCACGCCGCAGCGCTGGCTCCAGCCTGGAGAAGTCATGGTCGCCGAAGTCGAAGGCATCGGCCGGCTCACCAACCCCGTCGTGGCGGCCGACTGATGGAATCGCCCCGCCCGATCGTCGCGCCACACGCCAGCTCAGTGCACGCGCCCCTCACCGAACGCCGCTTCATCTGGCCGCTGATCCTGGTAACGAGCCTATTTTTCCTCTGGGCTGTCGGCGTCAACCTCAACGACATTCTCATCCCGCACCTGCGTGGCGCTTTCCACCTCACCGACTTCCAGTCTTCCTTCGTGCAGGTCGCCTTCTTCGGCGGATACTTCCTCGCCGCGTGGCCGGCAGGCTGGATCGTCGGGCGACTCGGCTATCAGCGCGGCATCGTCTTCGGCCTCATCATCTGCGCCATCGGCGCATTTCTCTTTATTCCCGCAGCCTACATCCACGTCTACGCGGCATTCCTGCTGGGACTCTTCATCATGGCCTGCGGCCAATCCTTCCTCGAAGTCTGCGCGAACCCCTACGTCACCTTCCTCGGTCCAACCGAATCCTCCGAGCGTCGTCTCAACCTCGCACAGTCTTTCAACGCGCTCGGCGCTGTGCTCACACCCATCTTCGGCTCGGCGCTCATCCTCGAGCGCACTCACAAGCTGGCTGCAGGAGCCAACGCGGCTGCGGCTGAAGCCGCCGTCGTGCGCCTTCCTTACCTCATCATCGTCGCCATTTTTCTTGGGATGGCGGTGCTCATCGGCCTGTCGCACCTGCCTAAAATCTCAGAAGAACCCGCCGACGGTGATCTTTCCGCCGCGCAGCACGTTTTGCATTTTCCCCATCTGCTCAAGGGAGTCGCAGCGCAGTTCTTTTATGTTGGCGCGCAGGTCGGCGTCGCCAGTTTCGTCATCCGCTTTGTTGAGTTCACGCGACCCGGCACATCGGACGTGCAGGCCGCGAACTACCTCAAGCTTCACTTGCTGGCTTTCATGATCGGCCGCTTCGGCGGCTCCGCTCTCATGAAGCGCTTCGCGCCCGCTTCGATGCTGGCCACCTTTGCCGTCGGCTCGCTTGTCTCCGTGGCTTTAGTGCTCCTGAACCGCGGTCCCGCGGCGCTCACCGGCATCGTGCTTCTGGGCTTCTTCCATTCCATCATGTTCCCGACGATCTTCGCGCTCAGCATCCGCCATCTCGGCCCAGCCACGCGCAAGGGCTCCTCGCTGCTGGTCATGTCGATCATCGGCGGCGCCATCTGCCCGGCCATCATGGGACGCATCTCCGACGCCACCAATATTCAGGTCGCTTTCCTGATCCCGCTCGTTTGTTATTGCTTCGTCCTCTACTTCGGACTCCGCGGTTACCGCCCAACCCACTTAACAACTGCAATCGTCGGATAACTCACTATTCCGATCGGAGAGCTTCCATGGGATTCACCCGCGCCGCTCGTCGCGCCGGTAGATACGCGGCCAGCATGCCACTCAAAAACAACAGCACCGCCGCGCCAGCCAGCGTCCAGCCATCGTGCGCCTTCACGCCGTAGAGAAATCCGCCCACCAGCTTTCCTGACGCCCACGCGAGTGCCAGACCCACCGCCACTCCTACCAGCAGCATCGCACCAGCCTGCCGCATCACCAGCCACAGCAGATTCCCGCGCTGCGCGCCCAGTGCAATCCGCAGGCCCAGTTCCCGCGTTCGCTGGGTCACCACATACGCCAGCAGCCCGTAGAGTCCGGCCACGCAAAGCAGCAATGCCGATCCGCCAAAAATTTCCAGCAGATACGCTGCCAGGCGCTGGCTCCCGAACGAATCTTCGACGATCTGGTCCATGGTCGAAAATGTCGAGTTCGCGAGCTCAGGACTCGCCTGCCGCAGCAGATCGCGCAACTCCGGAATCATTTCCGTGGTCGGTCGCTCCGTCCGCACCGCCAGATCCATCGCCATCGTGATCGGGTTATAAACACTGCCGTCTGGCGTGATCTGGCAAAGGCAAACCTCTACCTCTGGTTGCGACGGCTGATCGACTGCCTTCTGTCGCTCATTGTCCAGAACACCGATAATCTTCGCAGGCGTGTCCTTGCGCAGATTCCAGACCGTGAGCCCCAGCAGCGAATTCAGATCATGCTTGTTCGGCGCATACAGCCGCGCAAACGCCGGATTCACCACGGTGACTCCTGCCGATGTTGGCGTGTCGTCGTGGTTGAAATAGCGTCCGGCGAGCATTTTGAAGCCGAAGATCGGCTGAATATCCGGGCTCGCTGTCTTCAGCGCGGCAACAATGTTGTTGCCGTTCATCCGCAGCGACAACATGATGTTGAAGGTCTGTCCCAGCGGCACCTCGCTGATGAGTCCTGCCGCCTGCACCCCGTGCAGCTGTTGCGCCCGCTCCAGTAGCGGCTGATACAGCGTCGCCGTCACGTTCTTGTTTACGTAGCGATACGACGGGATGGAAAGATTCGCCACAATGATGTGGTCGGTGCGATACCCAAGCGGCACATGCCGCAGCGTGTAGATGGTCCGCAGCAGCAGCCCGCAGGCCACCAGCAGTGTCAGCGACATGGCCACCTCGACTGCAACCAGCCCGCTGCGCAGCCGATTGTGGCGCCGCCCGCTGCCCGCCTGCTGCCCACCCTGCTTCAGCGCCGGCTCAATGGGTGCGCGCACCGCGATCAGCGCTGGCCACGCTGACGACAACACCGCCGACAATAATGTCAGCCCGCACAGGCCGGCCAGAATCGTGAAGTCCACATGCGTCGAGAAATCGACATTCAGGTGAATCGGTGCGACGGCCCCCGTTAGCCTGATCGCGCTCAGCGCCAGCCCCGCACCCAGCACTGCGGCGCACCCGCTCAGCACCAGACCCTCGACGATCATCTGTTGCATCACGCGTCCACGGCTCGCCCCCAGCGCCCCGCGCATCGCAATTTCCCGCTGCCGCGCCATGCTCCGCGCGAGCAGCAGATTCGTCACATTCACGCTGGCGATCAGCCACAGCACGCCCGCCGCCGCCAGTAAAGCCAGCAGCGCCTTCTTCACATCCCTGCCGACCAAAGTATCCTCGTACCGCTCCAACTGCAGCACGCTGTGATCTTCGCGCAGCTCCGCATCCTCATATTGCGCGGCGACCCCCTTTTGAATCGTCGCCATTTCCGCGATCGCAGTCTCGAGCTTCACTCCGCGGCGCAACCGCGCCATCACCTCGTAGTGCTCCGAGTCGTAGTCGCGTCCCTGATCCTTCGCGCCCAGCTCGATCGCCGTCCAAACCTGCCCGTTGGCGCTTTCGCCCGCCGGATACCGAAAACCCGCCGGCATCACGCCTGCTACTGTGTACGGCTTATCGTTCAACCGCACCACGCGGCCCACAATGCCCTTGTCGCCACCGAACGCCGCCCGCCACACGGTATTGCTCAGCACAATCGTGCCGGCGTTTTTCCCCGCCCCAAAACTCGGCTGCTCCGCGACGATTCCGCGACCTAACTCCGTCTTCGCCCCCAGCATCGCGAACAGGTTCGGACTCACCTCGGTAGCGCCGACCAGCAGCGCTGCGCTGTTTCCTGCCAGATAAGTCCGCCCGCTCATGCCGGTTGAGAACGCAATGTCCTCGAACGATCGGTTCTCCGCCCGCCATTGCGCGAGGTCCACCCACGGCGTATAGAAGAACGTCTTCGCGTCGCGCCCGCCCTCCTGCAGCTGCACCAGCCGGCCCGCATCCTGATAAGGCAGCGCCCGCAGCAGCACATGATCCACCACAGTAAACATCGCCCCCGCCGCGCCAATCCCGAGCGCCAGCGTGCCAATCACCGTCGCCGCAAAACCCGGCGAGCGTCGCATCTGCCGCAGCGCATAACGCACATCCTGCCCGAGGTGCTCCAGCCATACCCAGCCCCACGCCTCCCGCGTCACATCCTTTGCCAACGGCAGGTTCCCCATTTCACGCTCCGCTGCTGCTCGTGCTTGCTCTTCCGTTGCGCCTCGCGCGACGCGATCCACAATCGCCATCCGCAGGTGCGATGCGATCTCTTCGTCCAGATCGGTCTTCCTGGTCCCAAACCCTCGCCATCGGCTCATCGCGCTCTCCTCGCCCGCGCAGCCTACGCCTCCAGAATCGAAGCGATCGCTGCCACCATCGTCTCCCACTTCGACCGGTCGTTCGCCAGCTGTCGCCGCCCCTCCGCCGTGACCCTGTAGAACCGCGCCCGCTGGTTCTGCTCCGTCACCCGCCACTCCGCGGCAATCCACTTATGCCGCTCCATCCGGTGCAACGCGGGATACAGCGACCCGGTTTCCACCTGCAGCACCTCGCCGGATCGCGTGCGCAACGCCTGGGTGATGCCGTATCCGTGTTGCGGCCCCCACTGCAGCGTCTTCAGGACCAGCATGTCCAGCGTACCCTGCAGCAGCTCGATGCGATTGCGATAGACTTCCCGTTCGGATTTCATGGATGTAGTCAATCTACCCCCATGGATGTAGATTGTCTACCTGCTCCTCGCCAGCCGCGTTTCCCCGTGCGCTATATTCCAGACTGAGCCGCAAATACTAATCGCTCTGAGGTGCGCATGAATCGATCGCGCCGCCGCTTCCTGCTCCACTCGTCGGCTGGGCTGCTCTCCGCAGCCGTCGCCAACAATCTCGCCCCCAGCCTCGACGCCCAGCAAACACCGGCGCCAGGCACGCCGCCCGCCTTTGGAACCGCGCCTGCCGTCGGCCCGGAAGTCTCGGCCGCTACTTTTGCCGAGGCCGAAAAGCTCGTCCGCGTCGAGATGACCGAGAAAGACCGCGCTCAGGCCGCCTCCAACTGGCGCGAATCCATGGCGGCTCTCTACGAACGCCGCACCGGACCGCGCAAAGTCGCGCTCGAGCCCGAGCTCCAGCCCTGGTCCCGCATCGTGGCCGTCCAGCCTGGCCAATCTTCCGGTCCCGATCGCGACCGGTTCGTCCGCACCGATGCCGATCCTGGCCCTCTGCCCTCGAGCGACGAAGCCATCGCCTACGCGCCCGTCTCCCACCTCTCCCGCTGGATTGAGAAGCGCCAGCTCACTTCTGAACGCCTCACAGGAATCTATCTCGACCGCATCCGCCGCTTCGATCCTCAACTTCGCTGCATCATCACTCTCCTGCCTGAGCACGCACTCGAACAGGCTCGCCGCGCCGATGCGGAAATCGGCGCTGGCCACCATCGCGGCCCGCTTCACGGCATTCCCTGGGGCGCAAAAGATCTCCTCGACACCGCCAGCATCCCTACGACGTACGGCGCAGAGCCCTTCCGCAACCGCATTCCCGACAAGAACGCAGCTGTCGTCGACCGCCTCAACCAGGCAGGCGCCGTTCTCATCGCAAAACTCAGCATGGGCGCGCTCGCCCTCAACGACATCTGGTTTGGTGGCCAGACCATGAATCCGTGGAACCTCGAAGAAGGCTCGTCAGGCTCGAGCGCCGGTCCTGGCGCTGCCACTGCTGCGGGCCTGGTTGCCTTCGCCATCGGCAGCGAAACCGGCGGCAGCATCGTCGGTCCCAGCATGCGCTGCGGCATCACCGGCCTGCGTCCCACTTACGGCCGCGTCCCGCGCACCGGCGCGATGACCCTCTGCTGGTCCCTCGACAAGCTCGGCCCCATGGCGCGCTTCGTTGAGGACACGCTCCTCGTGCTCAACACCATCACCGGTCCCGATCCCGGCGATTTGGACAGCGTTCCCAGCAAGCTCGATTTTGAGGCGGCCGCTTCCGTGAGCGGTCTCCGCGTCGGCTATTTTCCAAAATGGATGAACGAGGATCCAGCTACCGAAGTCGACCGCGCTGCCCTCCACACGCTGCCGTCCCTCGGCATGATTCCCGTTGAAGTCTCGCTCCCCGACTGGCCTTACGACGACCTCGACGTCATTCTCTTTGCCGAATCCGCGGCAGCTTTTGAGGAGATCACCCTCGACCACGAACTCGATCAGCTGCGCGCGCAGGTTGCTGATGCCTGGCCGAACACCTTCCGCCAGTCGCGCTTCCTCTCCGCCGTCGACTTTGTCCAGGCCGATCGCTTCCGCCGCAAAGTCGCGAACGAAATGGCGCGCATCTTCACCCAAGTCGATCTGCTTCTGGTTCCGTCGCTGCGCGACGAGATGCTGACCCTCACCAACTTCACAGGCCATCCATCGCTCACCCTGCGCGCCGGCTTCATCGAAGTCTCTGAAGCCCGCAGCGACTGGGCTCCCGATCCGGCGCATCCGTTGCCGAAGTTTTCTCCGCCGCGCCGCGTCCCGCACGGCGTCACGCTCATTGCCAGGCCCTTCGATGAAGGCATTCTGGGATCTGCGGGAATCGCGCTGGAGCGCGCCTTCAACGTCGCAGCTGAGCATCCGCCAGGCTTCTGAGCGTGCGCAGTTCCACGCGCACTCTGGAATCCCAGATAGCGGAAATGGAGAACGATTGCAGAAAGATCGTTGCGGACGTGATTGGTGGACCTGGTCGGGATCGAACCGACGACCTCTTCCATGCCATGGAAGCGCGCTCCCAGCTGCGCCACAGGCCCACAGGAAGGACTATTCTATTTTCATGGAGCTGGAACAATTCGTCAACGAATCGGAAGCGGTGGTTAAGGCACTTTGGTGTAACGGCTTTGGCCGCTTCGGACCGCGCTGGCAACCGCTTGCCGCAATAAAGCATCGTCTTCATATGTCTTTCACCCGGGTCTCGATGGCATTGCTGGCTGCCACGCTTTGCTGGACTGTTTCCGGGCAAAGCGCAGTCCCCGCAGCACCTGCTGCCAGCTCTGTTTCCGGCACGCTGCGTCCGGCGCTTGCACAAGTGGGGCAATCGCTGAGCGGCATTTCAATCCGCCGATGGAAGGCGCCGAACGAAGTAAAGTCGGCTGCCGACCAGGACGTTTCTTCGATCCAGCGCGACCTCAGCGGCACACTCGCGACGCTGATCAATCAGGCCGATGCAGCTCCAGGTTCTGTGCCGGCGGCTTTCGCCGTCTATCGCAACGTCGACGCTCTGTACGACACGCTGCTGCGGGTGGTGCTGACGGCGAATCTGGCGGCGACGGACAACGAAGTGACCTCGCTGCAGGCGGCGCTGAGCAGTCTGGAGAGCGCGCGCGGAACGCTGGGTGATTCGATTTTGAACGCGTCGCAGGCGCAAACGGCAGAGCTGGTGAGGATTCGGACCGCACTGGCCAGAGCTGCGGTAGTGCAGAAGGCTCCGGCGACGACGACCGTGGTGGACGATGGTCCTGCGAATGGGTCGAAGAGCAAGCACACCACGACGAAGAAGCCGAGTTCGACCCCGGCGAAACCAGCGAATACCAGCAACGGAAGCTCGACCCCGCAGTAACCCTTTTTGGGGTACGGCAGTGGATTGTTGGGAACCCTGCGGTGGAATCCCGTGTCTAAAGAAGCAGAGTGAGCGAGGCAGTTGTGCCCGGATAAGCTCCGGCGCGCCGACCAGCGTGCCGGACTCCGGGAAAACTGCACGGGAACGACACGGTTCCTGATACGCTTTAGGGAGCGTTTCGGATGGGAACGGCCGTGGGAAATCTGGCAGGAGTCATCGGCGTTCGTCCCGAGGAAGCTGCGGTGGTGGAGCAGCTGAAGGCGGGTTCCGAGGAAGCCTTTGCGTGGCTGATTTCGCGCTACCAGCAGCCGTTGTACAGCCTGATCTATCGCATCCTTCCCAACCCAGGCGACGCAGCCGACACCACCCAGGAAGTTTTCGTCAAAGTTTT
>JBEKIN010000164.1:0-9642 GCA_050011735.1 Acidobacteriaceae bacterium
GCTCTGATAGCGCCGCTGCCGTGGCTGCTGTCCGTCGGTCCGCCACACACTGCAGAACGAGCAGTGCTTCGGACACCCGCGAATCGTCTGCACCGAAGCCCACATGTACTTTTCCGGCTGCATCAGGTCCCAGCGCGCAGCCAGGAAATCGGTCCCGGAGATGCGGCCGCCGTCATAGACCGGGTCGGGATGGCCAGCCAGGCAGTCGGCGACGACTTTAGCCCAGACGAGGTCGCCGTCGCCCTTGACGACCGCGTGCGCCTCGCCCTGCTCCAGGGCCTCTTCCGGATACAGGGTGGCGTGAATGCCGCCATAGACGACCCAGGCGCCCCGCTGGCGCGCCATCTTGCCGACCTGGTATCCGCGCAGAGCGTTGCCCGTATGGACGCTGACGCCGACGATGTCCCCGGCCTGAATTCGGTCGGGATCGATCTGCTCCAGCGACTCGTCAACGAGGATGGGATCTCCCACAGACGGTGGAGTGGCGGCCGCAAGAACGAAGAGCCAGCGCGGCGTAATGACGGCCGTGCCAAAGGAATTGTCGCTGGGATTCACCAGAAAAACGCTCATCGGTCTCCTGCCTTTCCTGGTGCTGCTGGCGGGGCCTCAGAGAGCGTCTCGCAGGTTATGTTGAACGTGCCGGATTGCCTGGGCGCACGGGGGCTACAAATCTCTCGCCAGACTGTCCCCGATCATACCTGCCTGGCTGCGCTATTGGAAATCGGAGACGGTAAAACTTTCGCAATTTTGCGCCGGGTGGCCTGGATTTTAGCCGCCTCAACGCCTGGCCGGCAGCCGCTTCGCCAGCATTTGGAGGCATTTCTCGATCCGCCGCGCGCGGGTCTCCGGCTTCTTTGCCTGGGCGATCCAGTCGACGAGCTCTTTGCGGTGCGAGTACGACAGTGCCGCGAAGGTCTTGTCGTGCGCCGCTGCGGCGAGCGCCGTTTTCAGATAAGGCGGAACCGTCACCGTCCGCGTGGCCGTGTCCGGCTCCATGACGACCTTCACTGTGTCGCCGATGCCGGCTCCAGCGGCTGCGCGAATGGTTTGGTTCACGGCCATGTAGTGGGTGCCGTCGCCGCGAGGCATGATGGAGCTGCGATACGCGACGCCGTTGATCGTCCCTCGGACCGCGACCCGCCCCTTCGCGCCGAAGGTCTTTTCGACATTGAAGGGGATGGGCAGGTGCGCCCACGAGCCGCCGGGTCCACGCCCAATCAGCCAGATCGAAAACGTCTGCTTCACTTTTCCTCTGCTGGGAGCCCAGCTGGACGCGGCGGATTCGCCCATCCGGTGTCGCAAAAGACGCTCCACTTCTTTACCTTGTTGCCTTCCACCTCCGCCAGCCACGCGGCGGTGACTCTCCAGGTCTGGGGCAGCACGCGCTCGTCGACCTTCCATTTGCCACCGGCTTCGCCGAACAGGGCCACGCGGTAGCCATCCACAAACGCGGCGCCTACGCGGATCCAGTACCCCGGATAAGCGTCGAAGAATAGCCGCCAGCCTTCAATCATCTTCTGAGCGCCGGAGAAGCTCCTCCCCAGCGCATCGGTGAAGGTGTGGTCTTCCGTCATGGCGTCTCGCATCTGACCGAGATCCTCTTTATTGATGGCGGCTACGAAGGCGCTGGCAACGTCGATGGGCGAAGGGGGCATGGGGTTCCTCCTCGGATGAGGGGCAGCTTACCATTACTGACATTATTTTCAAGTTGAAATGACGGGTAACTGGACAGGGCACAGGCCGCGGGAAGCGCTTTCGTTAATCCAGGCCGCCGCTACTCCCAGCGCCGGAAGATCAGCGACCCATTCGTCCCGCCGAATCCGAAGGAATTCGACAGCGCGATGTCGAGCTTCCCTTTTTGGGGATGGTTGGGGACGTAGTTCAGGACGCACTCGGGATCCGGGTGTTCGAGGTTCGCTGTCGGCGGAGCGGTCTGGTTGAGCAGCGCCAGAATCGTAATGCCGGCCTCGAGTCCGCCGGCGCCGCCCAGCAGGTGGCCGGTCATCGACTTGGTCGAGCTGATCTTCAATTTGAGACTGGTGGCGTGCTCGCCGAAGATCCGCTGCATGGCCTTCGACTCCACGACGTCGCCCAGCGTGGTTGAGGTCGCGTGCGCGTTCACGTAGTCCACCTGATGGGGCTCGATCTTCGCAGACTTCAGCGCGTTCTGCATGGCGCGGAAGCAGCCATCGCCGTCCTCTGGCATGCCGGTGATGTGGTAGGCGTCGGCGCTCATGCCGTAGCCGATGATTTCCGCCAGAATTTTCGCGCCGCGCGCCTTCGCGTGCTCCAGGTCTTCGAGGATGAGAATGCCCGATCCTTCACCCACGACAAAGCCGTCGCGATCCTTGTCGAAGGGGCGGCAGGCATGCGCCGGATCGTCGTTGCGCGTGGAGAGCGCCCGCATCGCGGCGAATCCACCGATGCCCATGGGGGTGATGGCCGCCTCCGAGCCGCCAGCAATCATCACGTCGGCGTCGCCGCGCTCGATGATCCGATAGGCGTCGCCGATGGAATGCGCGCTGGTGGTGCACGCAGTCGCGGTGGCTTCGTTTGGACCCTTCGCGCCGTAGCGGATGCTCACCTGTCCCGCTGCCAGATTAATGATGGCGGCGGGAATGAAAAAAGGAGAGATCCTGCGCGGGCCGCCCTGCAGCATATTGTTGTGCTCGCGCTCGATGACGTCGAAACCGCCGATCCCCGACCCGATGAAGACCCCAACGCGCTCGCCGTTGTGGCCCTCGATCTTCAGGCCGGAGCTCTCCATGGCCTCGTGCGTCGCGGCGAGGGCCAGATGGATGAAGCGCCCCATCTTGCGCGCTTCCTTTTTGTCCACGAATTTGAGGGGGTCGAAGTTCTTCACTTCGGCGGCGAAGGTGACGGGAAAGGCGGCGGTGTCGAAGCTGGTGATCGTGGCGATCCCGCTCTTTGCGGCCAGCAGGTTGTTCCAGATCTCGGGAGCAGTATTGCCGACAGCGGATATCAGCCCGAGCCCGGTGACAACGACACGTCGTTGCAAGTTTACTTGCCGCCTTTCGCGTTCTTGTCGATGTAATCGATCGCGTCCTTGACGGTCTTGATCTTCTCGGCGTCCTCGTCGGGGATTTCGAGGTCGAAGGCTTCCTCAAACTGCATCACCAGCTCAACCACGTCGAGGGAGTCCGCGCCCAGGTCTTCCTGGAACGAGGCGGTGGGTGTCACCTCAGCTTCATCCACCTGAAGCTGCTCGACAATGATCTGCTTAACCTTTTCTTCCACACCAGATGCCATGCGTCTCTCCTGTGGTACTCCGTTCACGTTGATGCTGAAAGCGGGAGGGGGGAAAGTGATGCCTCCGGGCGCGCGCGCCGAGGTTGGGTACAAACACACAGCCCCTCGGCTCCGAAATTCCAAGTCTACTGACGCCTCCTGGTAGTGTAAAGCGTGCGCAGGACTTATGATGCGCCTCTGTTCAAAACGACTCCCTCCGCGCAATCTGCTACCGTGGAGACTCACCCGCCTTACCCACATCCATGTCCCCCTCAGGGAGGGCTTCGCGCATGTCTTCTATACGGTCCAGCCTCATCTCTCTCCTTTGCCTAACGGCTGCTGTCTCTCTCGCCGCGCAGGATCGCTCGTATGGCCGATCGGTTGTTTCCACGCAATACGGCATCGTGGCCACCAGCGACGTGCAGGCGTCGCAGGCCGGCGCCAGAATTCTCGAGCAGGGCGGATCGGCGGTCGATGCCGCCATCGCCGCCAACGCGGTCCTCAACGTCTCCGAGCCCATGATGAACGGCATGGGCGGCGACCTTTTCGCCCTCTACTGGGATGCGAAAACCGGCAAACTCTACGGCCTGAACGCAAGCGGCTGGGCCCCGAAGGCGCTCACTGTCGAACATCTGAAGGCGAAGGGGATCACCTCCATGCCGCAAAGTGGGATCGATTCGGTCACGGTCCCGGGCATGGTCGATGGATGGACGAAACTGCACGACCGCTTTGGACGACTCCCGTGGCGCACGCTCTTCCGGCCCGCCATCTTCTATGCGGAGAACGGCATTCCCGTCCCCGAGATGATTCACGATTACTGGAAGCCCATGGATGGACCGCTGAAGGCCTTTCCGGAAAGCCGCCGCGTCTTTCTGCCGGGCGACCTTGTGCCTGAGACGGGCCAAATCTTCCGCAATCCCGATCTTGCCGGAGCTTTGCGCCTCATCGCGGCGCAGGGCGAGCAGGCGTACTACTCAGGAGCCATCGCCCAGGCCATCCTGAAGACTTCCGCGGAGCACGGCGGCACGATGACCGCCGACGACCTGGAGCGATATTCCGCGGAGTGGGTCGAGCCTCTCTCGACGAAATATCGCGACTGGACCGTCTACGAACTGCCGCCCAACGGCGACGGCATGGCCGCCCTTGAGATGCTCAATATTCTGGAGCAGTTTCCGCCGGACCCGGCGGGGCCGCACAGCCCGGGCGAGCTGCATACCCGCATCGAGGCCATGAAGCTGGCCTACGCCGACGTGAAAGCCTACGACGGCGACCCGCTCTTCTCGACGATCCCGGTTCCGCAGCTGATCTCGAAGCCCTTCGCGGTGAGGCGGGCAAAACTGATCGATCCCGAGAAAGCCAACTGCGACGTCGCCCCTGGGTCCCTCAGTCCCAGCGACACGACGTACCTGACGGTCGTCGACCGCGATGGCAACATTCTTTCCTTCATCCAGAGCAACTACTCCACTTTCGGCTCGCAGATTACGGTCGATGGCATGGGATTCGTGCTGCAGAACCGCGGCGGGCTTTTCTCGCTCGATCCCAAATCGCCCGACGCCCTGGCCGGCCGCAAGCGCCCGCTCCACACCATCATTCCTGGCTTTATGCAGCGCGGCGACGAGCACATCGGCTTCGGCATCATGGGTGGATGGAATCAGCCGCTCGCCCACGCCCAATTTGTGTCCAACGTGGTGGACTACCACATGAACATTCAGGCGGCGATGGAAGAGCCCCGCTTCACCGTCAACGCCAAACTCGGCTGCAACATCGTCATCGAATCGCGCGTCACGCAGGCCTCCATCGACCAGCTCACGAAGATGGGGCACGTTCTGGATGTGCGCAAGGAATATACGACGGCGATGGGGCGCGGGCAGGCCGTTCTGCACAACAGTAAGACCGGGGTGAATTACGGAGCGTCCGATCCGCGCGCCGACGGAGCCGCGATTCCCGAGACGCCAAAATTCACCGGCACCGCGCCCTGACGACGTTAAGGTCCAACTACAGCAGGAATCAGCGGCTTACTCTTCTTCCACGGTGGTGCTCGCCGCCATCTCCGCGACCTGGCCGGGTCCCTGATCCGGCTGCAGAGGCAGAGCCTGTTGCTCATGGATGCCCAGCAGTCCCATAGCCTCTGGCGGCTGATTTTCGAGTGTGCTGACGTCCTGAAGCTTGCGGTTAATGGTTTTCGTCTTGCCCCGGATTTCCTTGAGGGTGTTCTGGACGGTGTCGACCTGGTTTTCGACCTTTGACATCAGGTTGCCGAATTTTTGGAATTCCATTTTGGTCGCACCAAGGACGCGCCATACTTCGGCACCTTTCTTCTGGATGGCAACGGTTCGGAATCCCATTTGAAGGCTGTGGAGATAGGCGACGAAGTTCGCAGGTCCGGCGACAGAAACCTGAAAATTGGTCTGCAGCTCGTCGATCAGGCCGGGTACACGCAGCACTTCCGCAAACAATCCTTCGGTGGGAACGTACATCAGGGCGAAGGGAGTGGTGCGGGGCGGATCGATGTATTTGTCGCAGATCTTCTTTGCCTCGGCGCGGACTGTCGCCGTCAGCGCTTTTTGCGCGACCGCGATGTTGTCCCCGGAAGGGTGATCCATGGCGTCCTGAAGGCGATCCCAGTCCTCTTTGGGAAACTTCACGTCGATGGGGAGAAGCATATCGGGCTGGTCGCCACTGGGAATTTTGATGGCGAACTCGACACGCTCGGGACTTCCGTCTTTGATCTGAACATTTCGGATGTATTGATCCGGAGAAAGGATCTGATCGAGCTGGGCCCCGCACTGGGTTTCTCCCAAACTGCCCCGCGCTCTCACGTTGGTGAGCACTCGTTTCAGGTCGCCCACACCGACCGCCAGCTCTTTCATCTCGCCAAGACCGGTCTGGACGTTCTCCAGCCGCTCGGCAACCAGGCCGAAGCTCTCGGTGAGACGGCGATCGAGGGTGGAGTGGAGCTTTTCATCGACGGTGGCGCGCATCTCTTCGAGCTTTTCGACGTTGCTCTTTTGAAGTCCCTCGAGTCTGCCTTCGACCGTCTGGCGTAATCCTTCCTGGCGGCGCTCATTCGCCTCCGACAAAGAGTTCACCTGTTCGGCCACTGCTGTGAGGCGATCTTTGACTTCCTGTGTGAGTCGCGCGGTGGTTTCGCGGAGATCGCGCCCGAGCTGGCTTAAGGTCGCTTCGACGGTCTCCTTCATCTTCAGGGTTTCGCCGGACTGGGTGGTTTGACCCGAGGACAACGTCTCTCCTACCTTCATTAGCCTGGCGTCGATGCTTTCCGCCAGCTTGAGGTGGCGTTGACTGGCCTCGCTGGCGAGGTATTGGAAATTCTGATTCACAAACTCGCGAAGATCGATCGAGTCCTTGCGGACCTGATCGAAAAACCGCGACGTATCTTCTCGCGTCTTTCCCAAGCCGGTGGACAGGTCGGAACGAATGTCCTGGATCCCTGTGTGGAAGTCGGCTTCGAGGTGTTCCGAGCGACTGTCCAGCCGGATGATGCTTTCCTGAAGAGCCCGGTACGATTCAGAGATTGGCGGGTTCTTCCTCAGCATGAGAATGACAAGGCCGGCGAGAATCGCGATTTCCAGGACGATGATGGGGAGCATTTTGGGGGTCTCCAAAAGCAGAATACTCCGGAGAGTGACGCAGCCCACGCAACTCACCGGGCGGCAGGGCATCCGATGCGGAACCTCGCAGCCGCGAGTGACGCCGTTGCCGGTTGGATGCGGGGAAGTGCTGATTTGAGGAGGACGTGGGAGCGCGGGCGAGGTTACCGGCCCTGATCGGCATTCGCTGGCGCCTGAACAGCAAACGCCTTGCGCAGGCGCTCCCAGGTGACGGCGAGGTCTTCGGGGAGGACGCGGGTTTCGCCTACTACGGTCATGAAATTGGTGTCGCCGGTCCATCGCGGCAGGGCGTGGAGGTGGACGTGCCCGGCCACGCCTGCGCCTCCGGATTTGCCAAGGTTGAGGCCGATGTTGAAGCCGTCGGGGTGGTAGACCTCGGAGAGCGCCTGCTCGGAGCGGCGGGCGAGGTCCATCATTTCGTGCGCGGTCTCGGATGGAAGCGCGGCGAGTGACGGCTGGTGCTCGTAGGGGACGACCATGATGTGTCCCGATGTATAAGGGAAGCGGTTCAGGCAGATGTAATTGCGCTGGGCGCGGAGGACGATCCCCGCCGCGCGCTCCGCATCGCTGCGATTCATCCCGTGGCCCTCCGCATAGTCGACAGAGGCGATCATGTTGCAGAAGACACACCCGGTGTCACCCGGCCACGCGCTCAGTTCTTCAGGAACCCCTGCCCGCTTCTTCCTGTCCCCTTCGGTGACGTAGGCGTAGCGCCACGGTGTCCAGAGGTAGTCCACGGGCGCAGTATATCCCGGGGGGGGGCGCGCGGCTTGCTACTTTGGCTGCGGCACGCTCGTCTGCAACGCCTGCACCTTGCTGTGCCTGGTCGAGTACGTGAAGTAGATCACGAGGCCAATCACCAGCCAGATGCCGACCACTTCCCAGGTGAGCAGCGGCAGATTGATCATGAGATAAAACGCGCTGAGGACGCCGAGGATGGGAATGAGAGGCACCATGGGCGTTTTAAAGGGGCGCTCCATGTCGGGATGGCGCACGCGGAGCACCCAGACGCCGGCGGAGACGATGGCGAAGGCCAGCAGCGTGCCCATGTTGACCAGCTCTGCCAGCTTCCCGATGGGGAGGAACGCGGGCAGGAAAGCGACAATCGTGCCCACGACGATGTTCGAGATCCACGGTGTGCGGAATTTGGGATGGATGTCGCTGGCCCACTTCCACAGGAGCCCATCGCGCGACATCGAAAAGAAGACGCGGCTCTGGCCGAGCAACATGACCAGCATGACGGTGCCGAGGCCGAAGACTGCGCCGATCTTGACCAGCAGGCTGCCCCAGGTCACGCCCGTTGCATCGATACCCAGCGCCACCGGCTGCGCCACGTTCAGCTCGCGATAGTTCACCAGGCCCGTGAGCGTGAGCGAAACCGCGATGTACAGGATGGTGCAGATCACCAGCGATCCAAGGATGCCGATCGGCATGTCGCGCTGCGGATTCTTCGCCTCCTGTGCCGCCGTCGAAACCGCGTCGAATCCGATGTAGGCGAAGAAGACCGACGATGCGCCGGCGACAATGCCGTTGATGCCGAAGGCGCCTCGTCCCTGATTGGGCGGAATGAATGGGTGCCAGTTGGCGGCCGCGAGGTGCGGATGGTGGAAGAGGAAGTTGATGCCAAGGACCAGGAAGATGCCCACCACCGCAAGCTTGACGAAGACAATCGCCGAATTGAGGTTGGCGGATTCCTTGATGCCGCGGACCAGCACAGCGGTGACAGCGACGATGGCGAAGAACGCGACGAGATTACAGATGCCGGCGACGTGCGGCAGCCCCGCCGTCGTAACGTTCATCGGGAGCGACATCTCCGGCATCCAGTTGCCGTGGTAGAGATAAATGTTGTTGCCGTAAGTCGTGGTGAAGCGGGCCAGGCCCGGGCTGGGCGTGAAGCCGAGCTGCGAGAGCAGGCTGAGAAAATAGCCTGACCACCCCGAAGCTACCGTCGCCGCGCCAAACGCATATTCGAGGCAGAGGTCCCAGCCGATGATCCACGCGACCAGCTCGCCCAGCGTGGCGTAGCCATAGGTGTAGGCCGAGCCCGCGATAGGAATGATCGAAGCGAACTCCGCATAGCACAATCCGGCGAAGGCGCAGGTGATGCCCGCAACGACAAAGCTGAGCGCCACCGCAGGTCCTGCGTGGAGGGCAGCCGCCTGGCCTGTGAGCACGAAGATGCCCGCGCCGATGATGGCGCCGATTCCCAGGGTGATGAGGTTGACGGGGCCGAGCGAGCGCCGCAGTGTGTGCTCGCCTTCCTCACCGGCTTCCTTGCTCAAGAGGGAAAGGGGCTTGACAGCAAAAAGCCTGGGCATTCTCGGTTATTCCTCCAGGAAATTATTCAGGCGCGCTTTCTGCCTGGGGAGAGGGATCTCGAATCGCGCTGCGGGACCACACAAGGAAGACCGGCACACCCAGCAGCACGATCACCAGTCCCGGCCATGTGTACTGCGGTTTGTAGCGCAATAATACGACACAAATCCAGGCGGCCATCAAAATATAGATCGCGGGCAGCACCGGGTATCCGATGGCCCGGTAAGGCCGCTCGGCCTGCGGCCGCTTCGCCCGCAGCACAAACAGGCAAAGAATGGTCAGGATGTAGAAGATGAGCTCGGTGCAGATGATGTAGTCGAGCAGCTGGCCGTAGGAGCCGGAAATGCAGAGGACGCAACTCCACACCGCCTGCACGATCAGCGCCGCGACCGGCGTGTGCCAGCGCGGGTGCAGCTTCGCGGCTGATTTAAAGAAGAGTCCATCG
>JBEKIN010000165.1:0-9615 GCA_050011735.1 Acidobacteriaceae bacterium
GGAGTGGAATCTGACCCTCGAATACGCTCTCACTCACACGGCATCGCTGCAGGCGGGATACCTCGGAGAGTCAGGCCAGCACATTGAGGACTATGGGAACGTCAATCAGTATCTGGTGAATGGCGATCCCACCTCCGCACCGTTTTACAACAACAAATATCTCGGCATTAACGCCATCGACCCCTCCGTGAGCATCGGATCGAATTCGCTGCTCATTACCGAATCGCGGGCCAAGATGAACTTCAATGCTCTCGAATCGACATTGCGCGAGCGCCTCAACCAAGGCCTTGAGTTTTCTGTGAACTACACCTACAGCAAGGCTATGACCAACAGCCTTGGCAACTACGGGCTGGAAGTCAACGGGTTCAGTGGCGCCTTCCAGAACTACTACAACGCGGCGGCCGATTATGGTCCGGCCGGCTACGACGTGAAACATAACTTGTCGTTCACAGGCGTCTACGCACTTCCGTTCGGACGCGGGCGGGAGTACTTCGCCGGCGCCAACCGTGCGGTCGATGAGGTCATCGGCGGCTGGAAGATTTCTACCGCGGGCGTGGCTTGGTCTGGATTCCCGGAGACGCTGACCGGGCCAGGTAACAATTCGAACAGCTACGGCAATTCGCGGCCGAATCAGTACCGGCCTTTGAAAATAGTCGACCGCAGCCTGACCAACTGGTTCGGCACGGACCCTTCGGCTACGCCCTGCACGCAACCGGGCGTAGACAACGGCACATGCGCATTTGGAGTACCGGCGCCCAATACTTTCGGCACGGCCGGCAATGGTCCGTTGCGCGGCCCTGGTTTCACCAATGCGGACATGTCGGCATTCAAGGACTTCCATACGTACCACGAACAGGTGGTCGGATTCCGCTTCGATGCGTTCAACGCGTTCAACATCGTCAGTTATGGGAACCCGGACACCGGCGTCACCGACTCCACCTTCGGGCAGATTGCTCCGCTTGGCCAGATCCGTTCGACGGAGCGGCGTTTGCAGTTCTCCCTCCACTACGCGTTTTAGCGAGCGGGCTGCCGCGAACCAGCGGCAGCCAATTCGCTCGCCTGGGCGCGGTTCGGTTCCGGCAATGGTATAACGGCGCGTGGAAGCAGGGACGATGGCACAATGGGATACAGACCGTATGCAAGTTGAGATATGCGCCGATTCGGTGGAATCGGCCGTTGCCGCGGAGCGGGGCGGAGCACAACGTGTGGAACTCTGCGGCGATCTGCTGGAAGGAGGCACGACTCCCTCCACCGGTCTGATTGCCCTGGTTCGCCGCCGCATCGGTATCGGAATGTTTGTGATGGTTCGCCCCCGCGGCGGAGACTTTTTCTATACGGACGACGAATTCGAGGTCATGCAGCAGGACATTCGAAATGCGCGTGAACTGGGCGCGGATGGCATCATCCTGGGGGTGCTGGACGAGCATGCGCACGTCGATGTTCCCCGAACCCGGCATCTGGTGGAGCTGGCGCAACCTTTGCCGGTGACGTTTCATCGTGCCATCGACATGACTCCGGATCCGCGCGCGGCTCTGGAGGACGTGGTTGAAACCGGGGCCGCGCGCGTCCTCACTTCCGGAGGAGCCGCGAAGGTGACAGAGGGGCTTTCCGTGGTGGCCTGCATGGTGCAGGCTGCGAAAGATCGCATCCAGGTGATGCCCGGCGGCGGCGTAACGCCCGAAACCATCGTGAGCGTCGCCGAGGCTACGGGCGCGACTGAATTCCACGCCAGCCTGAGAACCGCACGACCCAGTTCGGTGGAATTTCACAGGCGAGACGTGCAGATGGGCGAGATTCGCGATCGTGAGTATCTGCGCTTTGTAGTCGAGGAGGAGAACGTTCGCGCACTTTCCCTGGCACTGCAGCGTATGGTCGGAGAGCGATCAGCCGCCGGGCCTCGCTGAAGGGTCCCGGCTTGAGCAAAAAGCGTGCCGCACGCCGGGTTTCAGCGATAATGGTTCGGCAATCCCATGTCACTGAAAACTGAGCAAAGGGCAAAGAAGATCCTGCAGGTCCTTCTGCAGCACGGCAACGCGTCGGTCGACGAGCTGGTGAGCTCTCTGGGCGCCTCAGCCCCCAGCGTTCGCCGCGACCTTGCGCGACTGGAAGAGCGCAATCTGGTCCATCGCACGCACGGCGGTGCGCGGTTGGCCGGCCAGATGCAGTACGAGCCGTTTCGCTTCGATTCTTCGTTTCATGTGCGCGAATCGCGGTTCGTGGAAGAAAAGCGCCGCATTGGGGTGGCTGCGGCGGAGCTGATCCGGGAGCACGACACAGTAGGTTTCACCGCCGGTACGACACCGACCCAGGTGGCGCGCTGCATCCGGCACCGCAATTCGATCCACATCATCACCAATGCCGTGAATATCGCGATGGAGCTCAGCAATCAGCCGGCGCTCAACGTGACGCTGACAGGGGGAACGATGCGCTGGGCGGGCGCATTCTCTCTCACAGGTCCAACCGCTATCGAAATGCTGAGTGGCGTTTTCATGGACAAGACTTTTATCGGCGCCTGCGGCGTCGACGCGCAGCGCGGTGTGACGACCATTGAGCCGGATGAGGCAGCCGTCTTCCGCGCCATGGTTCGCCAGGCCAAACAGGTGATCGTAGTCGCCGACTCCAGCAAAATCGGCATGGTAAGCCCCGCGCTCATTTGCCCCGCCAACGAAATCGACGTCCTGGTGACCGATTCCGGAATCTCCGCGGATGCATTCGAAGCCTTCAAAGCGAACGACATTGAGGTGTGTGCGGTATGAGGTCAATGAAATACGTGGTCTGGCTGCCCATGGTTGCGCTCCTGCCTTCGGCATTCGCGGCCAGTCATCCGGTTGCCCTCTTCTATATGGATAGTGACCCAAGATCGATCCGCGATTTCTTCGCGCATTCCTCGCAGATCGATCTCTTGGTTCCCACGTGGTACCAGGTGGATGAGAATGGCCTCGTGACCGGCGCGCCGGAGCCCGCAGTGTTGGCCGAAGCGCAAAGCGAAAAGCTCCCGGTCATGCCCATCGTCGCCCTCTTCAACAAGAGGAGCTTCCATCTGCTGGCGACCAACGCCAGCGCGCAGGCACAGATGAATGCGGCGCTGGTCCGCGAGTGCAAGCTGCATGGCTATATCGGCTTCCAGTTCGACCTTGAAAACATCGAGTGGACTGATCGCGACGCGCTTTCGGCGATGGTAAAGATCACCGCGGACGCACTGCACGCCGCAGGCCTGCAGCTCAGCATCGCCACGGTTCCCAACGCACCTGGATACCCCGGAACCGGCGGCTTCGCAAAGTGGATCTACACCGATTGGCGGGGCGCATACGACCTCGCGGCGATCGGGAAAGCCGTCGACCTGGTTTGTCTTATGACCTACGACCAGAACACGCGCTGGACCACGCCCGGCCCCGTCGCGGGCTGGCAATGGACCGCCGACAATCTCAACTACGCGCTGCAGGCGGTGCCGAAGGAGAAGCTCTCGCTCGGTATTCCCCTCTATGGCTATCACTGGTACACGGGCGCGCCAACCATAACGCCGCCTTTACGCGAAGGCGAATTGCCCATCGAGAAACCGAATCCCACGGCGGATTACATCAGCGCAGTCGATGCGCTGCAGCTAGCGCACGACTGGAACGGGAAGATCCAGTGGGACGACGAGGACCACACTGCATGGTTCTACTTCTATCGCGACCAGATGCGCGAATGGATTTTCTATACCGATCTGCATACGTTCCGGGATCGCTATGAGCTGGCGCAGCGCGATGGGCTCGAGGGCTTCTGCTCCTGGGTGCTGGGCGAAGAGGACCCGGCGATCTGGACGTTCCTCCCGAAACGGCAACCGTAGCCAGCGAATCGCGGACGAGCGCAACCCGTAGCAAGCATCACCTTCAACGAAAGAAACGAGTCGCATGCGGTATTTTCTCGGCGTTGACGCCGGCGGCACAAAGACCGAGTTTGTCCTGGGCGACGACAGCCGCGAGCTGGCTCGCGTGCGCACCGGCACGATCAAGAGAATGAAGGCCGATGCTACAACGGCAGAGGCGAATCTGCAGTCCGCCCTGGGGGAGCTTGAGGCGGCGACTGGAATTTCCAACTCATCGATTACGCGTTGCTGCATCGGCACCGCCGGAGACACCGTCCCTCTCGTCGTGAACTGGCTGCGCGAAGCTTTTGCGCGCCACGTTGCGGGGGAACTGGTCATCGAAGGTGATGTGGAGATTGCGCTCGACTCGGTCTTCTTTGGTGGACGCGGCGTCCTGGTCCTCGCGGGAACGGGCTCCAACGTCGCCGGTCGCGCGGCTACCGGCAGAATGGTCACTGCGGGCGGATGGGGCCCGGCCCTCGCCGATCAGGGTTCCGGGCACTTTCTCGGACTCGAAGCGCTGCGTCGCGGCTTTCTCGCCGTCGATCAACAACGGCCCACGAGCCTGCTGAACGACGCACGGACTTTCTGGAAGCTTGGCTCGCTGGCCGAGTTGATCGAGTTTGCCAACGCTAATCCTGCGCCGGAATTCTCGCGTCTGGCGCCGTTGGTGATCGCCGCCGCCGAACAGGGCGACCTCGTCGCGCGGGAAGTCGCGGCGCAGGGAGGAGCCGATTTGGCCGCGCTGGCTGCGCTGGTCATCGAGCACATTCGTAGCCTCGAAACAGGCGCCGTGCCAGTCTTCGAAGTTCCCGCTGTGGCTGTGGCCGGCAGCATTCTTGAGCGAGCCGCCCCGGTGCGCAATGCCCTGATCGCCGAATTGAGCAATCGCTATCCTGGAATTGTCGTCCGGGATGCTCCGGCCGATCCGCCTGCGGGCGCCTTGTGGGCCGCACGCCAAACGGCTCGGCCCGCACAAAGCGCGCTGGAGATCGAATGAGACAGCGTTCTCGCAACCGGATTCTGGCAATCGCGCTCGCCTCTCTGTGCGGCACGTTTTCGGCGCGTGCGCAGAACTTCACTGAGACCAAACCCACCCCGCAGCAGGTCGAGTGGCAGGACCTTGAGTTCGGCGTCATCCTTCACTTCTCCACCAATACCTTTCTGGACCGCGAATGGGGTGACGGGACCGCCAGCCCCACCGTCTTCAACCCCACGCAATTCAACCCGGACCAGTGGATGCAGGCCATTCGCGCGGCAGGCGCGAAGTATGTGATCCTCGTCGCCAAACATCACGATGGATTCTGCCTCTGGCCCACCGCGCAAACGGACTACAGCGTGAAGGCAAGTCCGTGGCAAGACGGTAAGGGCGACGTGGTGGGAGACGTTGCCCGGGCGGCCCGGAAGTACGGTCTGAAATTCGGCATCTACCTCTCGCCCTGGGATCGGCACGATCCGCGATACAACGACGCTGCCGCCTACGATCGCTACTACAACGCCGAGCTCGCCGAGCTTGTACAGAATTACAGCGACCTCGTCGAGTTTTGGCTTGACGGCGCCGGTAGCGCCGGGCATGTGTACAACTTCAAGGAGATCGTCGAGACTCTGCGCACGTACCAGCCCAACACGATCGTCTTCGCCGATACCGCGCTGTTCGAATATGGTGACGCGCGCTGGGTGGGCAACGAGGCGGGCCGTGTGCCTTACGAGAACTGGAACGTGATCGATCGCCACGGCTATCTGCGCTGGCGGCCGGTGGAGGCGGACACGCCGCTGCGCGTGGGCCACTGGTTCTGGCATCCAAACGATGATGCGTCTCTCAAAAGCCTTGATGATCTGCTCACCACCTGGGATGAAACCGTTGGCCACGGCGCACAGTTGATGCTCGGCCTCGCTCCCGATCGCCGCGGCCTGCTGCCGGAGAGCGACGTCGCCCGTCTCGAAGAATTTGGCCGGGCCCTGCGCGATCGTTACGCTCATGATCTCGCCCTCGCCCATGCGCCGGCTCCGGCCGATGTCGCCGCGGCGCTCGATGGCAACCCGGACACTTTCTGGTCCGCTCCGGCGGGTTCGCACCATGCAGTACTCGAGGTCCGCTTCGACAAGCCTGTCACGTTTAACCGCGCGTTGACGATGGAGTGGCTCAACGACGGCCAGCGCATTGAGAAATATTCCATCGACGTGTGGTCCGGAGGCTCCTGGACGACCATCGCCGCCGCACACGCCATCGGTCATGAGAAAATCGACGTCTTCCCCACCGTGACGGCCAGCCGCGTTCGCCTCAACATTCTGTCCTGCTCCGATGGCGCGGCCATTCGCGAATTTCAGCTCTACAACGTTCAGCCTTCCGGAGGACGATGAGCAGGTGACCAAATCTTCGGCCGCTCGGCTCCCAATTCTGCTTTGCTTCTGCATTACGCTGCCCGTGGCTCATGCGGCTGCCCCTTCATCGCGTCCGGCACTCATGCCGCAGCCCCGGGAGTTTACCGCGCGCGACAATCTTTCGCTGGCCGACGGCGTACTCGTCATTGTGCCTGCAGGCAACGTCGAAGACCGCTTCGCAGCCGACGATCTGAAGAATGAATTGAAGGCGGACGGCACCCATCTGCGCGAGTCCGCAGCAGCTGTGCGCATTTATCTGTTGCGCGACGAGTCCGTCGTGGCGCGCCGCATTCTGCAGCGCGAGGCGCTGCAGTTCAACGAAGCCATGCGGCTCGAAGGCTACGTACTGGTGACGGGCAAGCACGATGCCTTCGTCATTGCCCACACCGCCGCCGGAGTTTTTTACGGAGCCCAAACACTGAAGCAGTTGGTCCAGACGGGCAAGGGCGAGCCAGTTCTGACCGGCGCGGCGATCCGTGACTGGCCGGCCATGCGCTGGCGCGGGGTTCACGACGACCTGTCGCGCGGGCCGATTCCGACGCTGGAATTTCAGAAAAAACAGATCCGGACCTTCGCGGCATACAAACTTAACGTCTACTCACCCTACTTCGAAAACACCATGCAGTACGCCTCGAATCCGCTGCCGGCGCTACCTGGAGGCTCCATTTCCGCGGAAGACGCGCAGGTTCTGGTGGCGTATGCGGAGAAATATCACGTCACGATCATTCCCGAGCAGGAGGCGTTCGGGCACCTGCACAAGGTCCTCACGTGGCAGCAGTACGCGTCGCTGGCGGAGATTCCGAACGGCGCCGTCCTGGCGCCAGGCCAGTCCGGATCGATGCAACTCATCACCCAGTGGTTCGATGAGCTCGCGAAGATTTACCCTGGACCCTTTCTGCACATCGGCGCCGATGAAACCTCCGAGCTGGGCCAGGGACAGACCGCCGGCGACGTGCAGCAACGCGGCCTGGGCGCGGTCTATATCGACTTCCTTTCCGGAATTCATGACGCGCTCGCGCCACTTCATCGCCGCCTCCTCTTCTGGGGAGACATGGCCATGAACAGCCCAGCGCTGGTGCCGAAACTGCCGCACGACATGATCGCCGTTGCATGGCAATACGATCCCGAGCCGTTGGGCTTTCATCGCTGGCTCGATCCCTACACGAAGGCCGGCATGGAAACCTGGGTTGCGCCGGGCGTGAATAACTGGAACCGCGTGTGGCCGGACTTCGATATGGCTCTGCGCAACATTCAGGCGTTCGTCGCCGACGGGCAGAGCGCCGGCAGCACCGGCATGCTGAACACGATCTGGGACGACGATGGCGAAGGGTTGTTCCTTGAGGACTGGTACGGGGTCCTGTTTGGCGCGGCCGCATCGTGGCAGCCGGGAAACACAGATATCGCGCAGTTCCAGCAGGACTACGGCCTCGTCTTCCACGCTGACACGACTGGGGACATCGACGAGGCGCAGCGCGCGCTGATCGCTGCGCATCAGGCGCTCGCGAGAGCCGGCCTCGGCGATGCGCGCGACGCATATTTCTGGGTCGACCCCTGGAGTCCCGAGGGCCAGCAGATCGCAGCGAAGATTCGCCCCGTGAGTGCGGAAGTGCGCCTCGATGCAGAACGCGCGCTGATGCTGATCGCCAGGGCAAAGGCCGGTGCCATGCTGCGCGAGACCGAAGTGCTCGATGCCATGGATCTTGGCGCACGTCGCATCGATTTCCTGGCGTTCAAATTTCAGACTGCCGATCAGATCGCCGACGCCTACCGTCGCCTCTACGACGGCCAGAAGACTCCGGAAATCTCCGCCCACACCTCGCGCGACCTCTGGAATCTCTCCGGCGTCAACGGCCGCTGCGAAGACCTGCGCGATGGCTACAGCTATCTGCGAACGCGCTTCAGCGACGTGTGGCTCCTGGAGAATCGACCCTTCTGGCTCAACATCGTTGCAGCCCGCTACGATGCCGCGGCCCAACTTTGGACCGAGCGCAGCGAGAAAATTGCCGTCGCACGCGAGCAATGGAGCCAGAATCACACCTTGCCTTCACCGGAAGAGATCGGAATTCCGCAGGCGCCCGCAACGCCCTGAGACCCTCCGATGCTCTTGCCCCCCTCACATGCGATTCATCTGCGCCACATCGACCTGGCGCTGGTGGCGGTGTACCTCGCGGGCATCACTCTCTTCGGACTGCGCTTCCGCAAATCAGGGGATCGCTCCTTGCGCTCCTACTTTCTGGCCGACCGCAATCTGCCCTGGTGGGCGATCTCGCTGTCCATCGTCGCGGCAGAAACCAGCACGCTCACCATCATCAGCGTTCCCGGGCTGGCGTTTTCCGGCGATTTCGGATTTCTTCAGATTGCAATGGGCTACCTCGTCGGACGCGTCGTAATCTGCATTCTCTTCCTGCCACGATATTTTCGCGGCGAATTGCTGACCGCCTATCAGCTCATCGGCCAGCGTTTCGGTCCGCGCCTCCATCGCTTCACAGCGGCGCTGTTTCTGGTCATGCGCGCTGCGGCCGAAGGCGTGCGCGTGTTCGCCGTCGCCATCGTTGTCGGACTCGCCATCGGAACCGGTGACATCGCTTCGATTGCGATTCTCTCCGCGCTCACACTGCTCTACACGTTTGAGGGCGGCATGGCCGCGGTCATCTGGACCGACGTAGTGCAGATGTTCCTCTATGTAGGCGGCTCGCTGGTGGCCCTCGCAACCGTCTGCCACAGGATTCCCGGCGGCTGGAGCGCGCTGGTCGCCGGCGCATCCGCTGCGCACAAGCTCACGGTTTTGCACTTCTCGTGGTCTCTGGCTCAGACGTACACGTTTCAGGCTGGCATCCTGGGGGGATGCTTTCTGACCATGGCGAGTCATGGCACGGATCAGCTCATGGTGCAACGGCTGCTGGCGGCGAAGAATCTGCACGAGTCGAGACTGGCGCTGCTGGCGAGCGGCGTAGTAGTTTTCTTTCAGTTTGCGTTGTTTTTACTCATTGGCGCAGGCCTTTTCGTTTATTACAACAAGATGGGCATAGCACCAACTCTCGGAACGGACCGCATTTTCCCCGCATTTATCGTGCAGCAGATGCCTGCCGGCATCGCCGGGCTGATGATCGCTGCGATTCTTGCCGCGGCGATGTCAAATCTGAGCGCGGCTCTCAATTCACTGGCGTCTGCCTCCGTGGTCGATTTTTATCTGCCGCGGTATCCGGATATTTCCGAGCAACTGCGCACGCGCCTGTCGCGGCTGATGACCGTTGTATGGGCTGGCGTCCTGTTCGCGCTCGCGATGTTCTCGCGCAGCGGCGGCCACGTCGTGGAGATTGGCCTGTCGATCGCTTCGGTGTTGTGGGGCGCGATGCTCGGGGTTTTCCTGCTGGGCACGCTGACCC
>JBEKIN010000166.1:0-9593 GCA_050011735.1 Acidobacteriaceae bacterium
TCCTGTTGCGTGCTCGTTGCGGGTCGAACTGTCTACTGGCTGTTGGCCGGCAAGTGAACGGTTTGCCTGGCGGAAACGACTTCGCCGCTCGCAGCCTTAGCCGTTGCGGTAATGACCGCGTCGCCAGGTCCAACCGCCACCAGCAGACCGCTGGCGTCGATGGTGGCAACCTTTGCGTCACTGGACTCCCAGGTGGCCTGCCGGGATAGATCCGCAGTCCGCTCACCCGCGCCATAAGTGGCGATGGCGAGAAGCCGCGCTGACTGGCCAACCGCGGTTAGATTTTGATTGCCGGGAATGATGCTCAGCGAAAACGGCTTTGCGATCGCCGGACTGAAGCCGGTGCAGCCAGGGCTCTCGACCACCACATTCGAAACCGCCGTGACGGTGCCGAACTCGGCCGCCGTTTCGGCAAGGATGGAGGTCGTCCCGTCACCGGCGCCCGTCACCAAGCCCGAAGAATTCACCGTGGCAACGGCAGGAATGGTGGCGGACCAGGTGACCTGGTCGGTGATGTCTCTGGTTTCGGAGGTGTGTCCCCCCTCCGTGTAGGTGCCGTAGGCTTTGAACTGCGCCGAAACGCCTGGGATCAGGCAGGTATCTCCCGTGGCGGGTTCGACGGTGAGCCCGGTTAGCGAATACGAGAGGCTGCATCCTGTTCCTCCGAAGAGAGAGAGCGACAGGACGAGCCCCACGCCCAGCAGCACACGCGGAGAGACCAAAGCAGAAGGGCCGAACGACTGCGTTTTCATATATGGATGCACCACCGTCGCAGGGAGAGGCTGAGAAGCCGATCTGTCCGGCTCTGAAGCTTCTTCCTGGCTGATATCTATTTGGGACTATAAGGAGCGGCTGGTGACCGTGGTATCCCACTTTTTGGGAGGGAGTGCCCCTGATTTGGTTACCGGAGTTGTATCGCGATGTGGCACAAGCAGGGGAGCGGGTTGCGCAGGCGCCTGGCTGCCGCACCCCTGGCGCGGGCGAGAAAAGCGAAGGGGCGATCTCCCTTGCGGAATCTCGCCCCCTCTGACCGAATTTCCCGAAGACCTGGCTTCGGCTACCAGGTCGCAACTCTGTTCTCCAGGAGTCTGTTTCAGCACTCGCGGGTTTTACCCCGCGGCACGCGAACGATCCTGTGATCCCAGGCGCTGCAAAAGCTTCCTCGCTGCCGTCTGAAGACTTCCAGTTTCCTGGAAGTTCCATGAGTCTCGTTGCCGACACTCGTGAGGCAGCAGGCCTGCTCTCTTCAGGGAAGATCACTCTTCCGTTGCCGATGATTATGGCACGCGAAAGTACCGCATGCCCGGCATTATTTCTGTGCAAATCCTCGCCTCGATGTGGAAATGGCGAAGGCAAATCCGGCCACGCCACGAAGCGGGAGGCGAATCAAGTTGAGGCGGCCCCGGAGGACCCTGGGTGCAGTCCGAACCACCGCGCAGGATCAATGTCCGGGTTAGGTTTTTAACCAGTCCGCGGAGTGCTTTTCAATCGCGATTCTGACCAGCTGGCTGCGCGTGCGCACGCCTGCCTTCTGGAAAAGCTCCTGAATTACCGCTTTGATCGAAGTTTCTGAGGTCTTCAGTTTCCAGGCGATCTCCTTGTTGGCGAGGCCGTCGAGAATCCCGCGCAGAACGTCGCTCTGCCGCGGGGTTAATGGCTGCGCGCGCCCCAGCATTTCGCTGCGATTGCGTTTGCCGGCGAGCAGAGAACGAAAGGAGCCGTCATCCAGCCACACTTCACCGCCGGCGACCTTGCGAATCGCCGAGAGCAGGCGGTCGGGACTGCTGTGCTTAAGAAAGACCCCGGAGGCTCCCGCCTCCATCACGCGCAGAGTGTTTTCATCCGAAAGGCCCGCAGTGACCATCAGGATCCGCAGCGCGCTCCAGCGCCGCCTGATTTCGCTGAGCAGCGGCAAGGCAGTTTCGTCGCCGAGGTCGTAGTCCAGCAGCACGATGTCGGCTTCGATGCGTGAAAGCGCGTCGAGAGCTTCAGCGCCCGTGGCACATCGCGCGACCACGCGGAATTCCCGCGTGCTTTCCAGCAGCCGCCCCAGGCTCTCGCGAAACAAGCCGTGATCGTCCACCATCGCGATGCGAGTTTCGGTCATAACGAATCCTGCTCGGGCGACTCCACCTGGTTCAGGCTCACGGTGAAGCAGGCGCCGCCGGCTACCGGTTGATAGCGAATTTCCCCTCCGAAGGAGCGGAGAAACGCGCGGGACAGATAAAGGCCCAGCCCCGATGAGTCGGCTCCCTCCTGGAAGGGGCGAAAGAGATGCTCAGGTTGAGCCACGCCGCCGCCGCTGTCGGTGAACTCCACCAGAACCCTGGTTCCCTCGGTCCGCGCGGCGACCGAGAGCGTGCGATTCTCCTGTTTGGACAGGGCCCGGATGCTGTTGGTGATGACGTTCAGGAAGACCTGCATCAGGCTCGGCCGGTCCGCCAACACCAGCGGCAACGCGGGATCCGCAGTCCACTGCGCGGCGATATTCTCCTCGTCCAGCGATGGAGCCATCACAATGCGCAGTTCATCCAGCAGAGCCACCAGGTCGACCTCGCCGCCCGCGCTCACGGAGTGCCGGAGATTCATATTAGCGATGCGCTCCAGGCCGGCGATCAGGTTGCCGAGCGCCTCGAAGTCCCGGTTGCCGGTCAGTTGTCCTCCCCGGGACAGGTTCTGATGGACGGCGGCAATGGCCCCGCAAAAATTGCGAATCTCGTGGGAGACCGCCCCGATCGCGATGCGGGATCCGGTCAGCAACTGATGCAGCCCGGAAACTTCGTGAGTCCTGAGTTCCTCCGACGCATCGAGCACCATCGCGGCCAGACGCAATCCCGCGGTGGTGCGATAGGTGGAAAAGCTGATGTCGGCAAGGAACGCCTCGCCGTCTTCCCGTCGCCCTCTGGCCTGCATGACCGTGCGGAAGAACTGGCCGGAGACGGCCGGCCCCGAAACATTCCGCAGGGATGGAAGATAGCGATCGATGGGGTTTCCCGCGAGCTCCTGCGGCGACGCGCCGAGCATGCTGTAAGCTGCTTCGTTGGCCATCAGCACGGTTCCATCGCCATCCGCGGTGATGATCGCCGCGGGACTGGTCTCGATGAGGACGCGCAGCTGTTCTTCAGCTTCGCGGCGAGCCTCGCTCTGGCGTTCGATTTCTTCCAGGTGCTGCTCCACCACGCGGCGATTGCGGTTCACTTCACGGACGAACACGCCGGCGCCAAAAAACGCGATCCCGTAGATCAGGTCACGCGAGATGCCGGTCTGCAGGTTCCACGGCACATCGTCGAAGAATTCCCCCAGAAATGCGCACAGGGCCGCAGTGGCGGCGATCTGCCACGGCTCCAGAACGCTGCCCACCAGCAGCATGGGAATCAGGTACAGATAGCGGAGCGGGATCGGGCCGACGACGCGCCAGTCCAGCAGCGCGATGGCCGCGATCAGAAGAGCGGCGCGGAGCAGGATCGCTTTTCTGGAGCCTCGAAAAAATGTGGCGTATATCTGCACCGGTTATTGCCGCGTCTCAGGCGCGGTGGATGATGCATTCCCATTGTAGATTTGGCCGGAAAATTCCGGCTCCCAAAACACACCGGAGAAACCAGCTGACCAAAAGCCAGATGACCGCGGCCTCCAAAACGTTGGCGTTGCCCACTATATATGTGTATCAAGCGCCAGCCGGAGCCAGGGGTTGTTTACCATGTAGTTGTCATTAGGGTGTGACCGGCTCGATGCGCTGGTCGTGGGTTAGGCTGAGTTTGTTTTAGGAACGTCAGTCCAGAGCCACAAGCGGAGGGAACCGGTCAAGAGAGAGGAGTTACGATTTTTGGGTTTGGATGTCCATGCCGAAACGATAGCTGTGGCAGTAGCGGAAGCGGATGGCGAGGTCCGCAGCCTGGGAACGATCGCCAACCGGGAAGAGTCGATCAGCAAGTTCATCCGGAAGTATCAGGGGAGTAACACGCGGCCGTAAGTTCCAAAAGCGAGGGTTCCGGGGGCAATCGGCGGATCGGGTTGAACCAGCGATTGCGCAAGGGTAAGGAGCGGTCAAAAGACGGAGAAACCGCTTGACAATCCTCTGCCGCGGAATCATGCTGCTCTTGCCTCATCGATAGACTTATTCGTGACACTTTTCGTCCGTTGAGGTTCAGGGAACCTGAGCGCTCCGGAGAACCCGTACCGCATCCCCAGCGCGCAGGGTGTTGCTGTCGCTTACCCCCCAAAGCGGCGGCTGAAATTCAGATTGACGGCGTTGATCGCCACTCTTTGCTCACGCAAATGCGCGATTGGGGCCCACTGTGCGAGGTCTCCATCATGTTGTTCGCCGATCGTTCTACGATGCCGCCGCGGTGGTCCCAACCCAGGTTCAGCCTGTCAGTTCTGGCCCTGGCCATGTGGGGAATCTTACTGGCGATGGGCGCCCTTTCTGGCCTCGCCAGCGCTCAGGTGACCTGCACCAACAATTCTCCGGCAGCCAGTCAAATTACCTGCACGGGCGGACCGGGGGCGTCGGTTACAGATAAGGACGATTTCGCCCTCCCGGTTAATACGGGCCTCACCAATCCAGTCGATGGAAGCGCCCTTACAATTGCGCCAACGGTTGCCGGTAGCCCTTTCCCAACGTCCATCACGATTTCCGGGGCGCCGGCGGGCGTCACCTTGCAAAACGTCAGCGTCACCCTGCACGGCTATGTGTCGGTGGGAGGAACGGCGGTCGATGCGGCGGGTACTCCGTCCAGCGGCTCGATGGCGATCGGTTTGCTGCTGACGGGACCGAAGTCGGGCGGCGGGACAACGAACCTGGAACTGCTACGCTGCGTGGGGGGAACCGATTCCAGCGGAAATGCTTACGTGCAGAACGGCAGCTTCACCCTAGTCAATCCCGGCGCCGCCGGGGCGCTGTCCATTGCCGACGGGACCGGTTGCGGCGGCGTTACCTATTTCAACGCCACTGAGATTGGCCCGGCTGGAGCGTGGGCGCCCAGCGGCGGAACCTACGCGATTGCAGACTACGGGACGTTCGAGGACGTGGAGACGGAGCCGAACTACAACTCGCTCACGGCGCTGGCTGGGATGATCGGCAGCAACCTCATGACGCTATCCATACCGGGTTCAGGCCTGAACGTTCCGACCCTGGTGGGAGGCAGCACAACAGGGCCGGGCGATTTCTTCCCGAAGAGCACGACGGTTCCTGCAAGCAACTTCGGCGTGTTTACGGGCGCGCAGGTGGACGGCCAGACCTGGAACCTCTATCTGGTGAGTGACGACTCGTTTTACACCAGCGTGAGTTTTGCTTCGTGGGACATCACAATTACCTATTCGGGAGCAACGACACCAAGCACGACGACACTGAGCCCCAATCCGACTGGACCGTTTGCGACGGCTCCGAACAATACGACGACGCTGACGGCAACGGTGACCAGCGGCGCGACGGGGACGGTTACCTTCAAGGAAGGTACGAATGGCCTGGTCTGCGCGGGTGGAAATCCGGCGACGCTGAGCGGGGGTCAGGCGACGTGCACGATCACCTATGGGGGTAATTCTTCGGAAGGCTATCACTCCTACACGGCAAGTTACTCCGGGGACGGCACGTACGAATCGAGCTCGGGCAGCGCGGGGGTGTTTGTCTACAATCACGCGACGAGCAGCGGGACGACTTATTGCAACGAGAATGGGATTGCCGCAGACGGCAACAATCCGACTGCGCCGTATCCTTCGGTGATCTATGTGGGCGACGGCACTTCGGGAAGCCCGTCGATCGGCAACGCCGTAGAGACGGTGTCGCTTGAGTTGCAAAGTTTGTCCAGCGGCAACACCAACAACATGGAGATGCTGCTGGTGGCTCCCGATGGCACGCACGCTTTTGAATTCTGGGGCTTCAACGGAGTGGGCGCCACGAGTTCGACCGGGACATACACGATCGAGGATGGTGGCCCGATGATGCCAAGCGCTTTTGTGGGTCCTGCACTAACGCCAGGGACCTATGGGCCGTCGGTGTACGACACGTTCAGCGAATTGCTGGCGGACAACCCGGCGCCGAGTCCGCAGATTCCGGGGAGCTTCGGGATCGCGCCGACACAGGGCAGCGCGACCTTCGAGAGCTCGTTTACGGGAGCGACGGCGGATGGACCGTGGTCGCTGTTCCTGGCAAACGCAGCAGGGACTTTGAACACCACATTGAGCGGATGGTGTATCGACATCTCCCCGGCCACCGGCTCGGCGACCACGGTCAGCGTGACGTCGAATCCGGCGACCTATGCGACCAAGGGCAGCCCCATCACGTTCACGGCAACCGTGACCAGCACAGGGACGGTGAACGAAGGCATAGTAGCGTTCAGCGTGGCGAACAAGGTCACGGGCGCGGTCACCTCGCTGGGGTCCGTACCTGTTTCGGACGGCACGGCCAGCGCCTCCTCCAGCGCACTCGCGGAGGGCGACCAGACGGTCACGGCCGCCTACACCGACAGCGGAGGTTCGTTCAACGACAACAACGGTACGAAGAACTTCCGTGTGGATGCGGCGACGGCGACCCCAACGCTGAGCGGGACGACGTGGAGCTACTGCAACACAGCGGGCATCACGATTCCGGGCGGCCAGGGGATCAACGACATCGGGCCGGCCGAACCGAACCCGTCCAATGTTGCCGTGAGCGGTCTGCCGGGCACGGTGGCAGCGGCCAGCGTGACCCTGAAGAATCTGGACCTTGAGGTCCCGGGCGATATCGCGACGCTGCTGGTCGGTCCGAATGGCGTATCGGCGCCCGCGACGCGGCAGACGCTGGATTTCTTCTCACCGATTACTTCCACCGACTCCAGCTACGTGCAGCCGGTCAATCAGACGGTGACGTTTGTGGATGGCGCGGCGACGATCCCGGCGACACTGAGTTCCAACTACTCGCTGGGCTCGCAGGTGGGTCCGACGAGCAACGGCGTGTCGTCGTACACGGCCAGCTCGTTCTACACGCTGCCCACGACTGTGCAACACGCGACCGACGAGGGCGGATTCACGTTCAGTACGGGGACGTACGAATCGGGCACAAGCGGCGGGGTGTATCAGGGGACGGACGGCAATGGGATCTGGAGCCTCTACTTCAACCAGAACACGCACGAGGGCGCGCTGAATCCGGCGACGTGGTGCATGAACCTGACTTACACGCCGCCGTCGGCGACGGTGGTGCTGAGCCACGACGGAGATGGGCCCAGCGGCAACTTCCGCCAGGCCGAGCAGGACGCGCCGATCACTGTGTCCATAGAAAACGACGGACCGGGGGCGACGGGAGATCCGACCGGCGGCAGCAATCCGATGACGGTGACCGACACGCTGCCCGCCGGACTGATCTACTCGAGTTACTCCGGAACGGGCTGGACCTGCTCGCCCTCTAACCAGACTGTGACCTGCACCAACGACAGCTCGGTTCCCCAGGACAGCAGCTATCCGGAGCTGACGATTGACGTGTTTGTGGACACCACTGTCTTAACCACAAGCGTCAGCAACAGCGTGACGGTGAGCGGCGCGGGCGTGGCTTCCACGTCGTCCAATTCCGACACAATCCCGATTACGCCGGGGACGGAGTTGTCGCTGACCAAGTCGAACGCGCCGAACTTCACGCAGGGCAGCACGAATACATGGACCCTCACGTTAGCGAATGGGGTGAGTGGGGGCGCGACTTACGAACCGATCACCGTTACCGACTCGCTGCCGTCGGGCTACACGCTGGCGAACTCCATCAGTTCCAACGGCAGCTGCAGCTCCAGCTCCGCCGGCAACGTGGTGACGGTGACGTGCACCCCATCGACCGCGCTCCAGCCCGGGGCCTCGATGACCATGCAGCTGGTAGTAAATATCCCGGCGAACTCGCCTACGACGGTCGAGAACACGGCCACCTGGTCTGGCGGCGGCGCATCCATCACCGGGACTACGACCGGGAGCAGCAACACGAATACGGTCACGGTCGTCCAGGTTCCGGCCAGCGTCAGTATCGTCTCGGGTTCAAACCAGAACGCGACCGCCAACACCGCGTTCACCACGCCGCTGACGGTGCTGGTGAAGGACGCCGCCGGCGTCACGATCCCGAATCAATCGGTCACCTTTACGGCCCCCGGTTCCGGAGCGAGCGGAACCTTCTCCAACGGCACGAACACGATCATAGCCAGCACCAGCGGCGCGGGCACGGTGAGTGAGGCCTTCACCGCCAACGGGAACACAGGCGGTCCGTACAGCGTGACCGCCACGGCCGGCTCCGTGAGCGCCAGTCCGGCGTTTTCGCTCACCAACGCGATCGGAACCTGCACGACGGCGAACCCCAACCCCAATCCGAACCCGGCGTCGTTTGCCGCGGTGGGAGACTTCAACGACGACTGCAGAAGTGACATCCTGTGGCACAACAGCTCCACCGAGCAGGTCTACGAGTGGCTGATGAACGGGACCACGTTTACGGGCAGCGGGAGCCCCGGCAGCCTCACCTCCGGCTGGGTCATTCAGGACGTCGGCGATTTCGATGGGGACGCTAAGAGTGACATCCTGTGGCGCAACAGCACCACCGGAGAGGTCGACATCTGGCTGATGAACGGGACCACGATGACGAGCAGCACGAGCCTCGGCAACGTCTCCTCGGACTGGAGCATTGCGGGCGTTGGCGACTTCAATGGCGATGGCTACGCCGACATCCTGTGGCAAAACACCAGCGGGGAACTCTACCTCTGGCTGATGAATGGAACGACGATCGCGGGCGGGGGGATCGTCGGCAACGCCTCCGGATGGAACGTTGCGGGCATCGGCGATTTCAATGGCGACGGCAAAGCCGACATCCTGTGGCGGAACAGCACCACCGGCCAGGTCTACGTCTGGCTGATGAACGGGACCACGATTACGAGCATGGGAAGCCCGGGTACACCCAGCTCCGACTGGGTCATTGCGGGCGTTGGCGATTTCGATGGGAACGGCACCAGTGACATCCTGTGGCGCAACAGCACCACGGGAGAGGCCTACCTCTGGTTCATGAACGGGATCACGTTCCCGAGCAGCGGGAGCCTCGGCTTCGTCACATCGGACTGGAGCATTCAGGGCGTCGGCGACTACGATGGCAGCGGCCGAGCCGGCATTTTGTGGCGCAACAGCACCACGGAGCAGGTTTACATCTGGCTGATGAACGGAACCACGATTGGGAGCACGGGAAGCCCCGGCACCCCGGACGCTACCTGGCAAATAGCTCCCTAACTGCTTAGACCCGGTTCCTTGCAACGTTCTTTCTGCGACGAAGGACCTACGCGTCAGCGCGGCCCCGTCGCCCCGGGCCGCCCGGAAGAACAAAGAGCTAGCCCCGGGAGACTCCCGGGATAGATAAGCGGCCCGCTGAACGGGGGCCGATAGGCTCGCGGCATAACTATGCCGAATCTGGCTCATGAACGGGACCACGTTGACGAGCAGTGGAAGCCTCGGCTACGTCTCCTCCGATTGGAGCATTGCCGGCGTCGGCGATTTCAACGGCGATGGAAAGAGCGACATCCTGTGGCAGAACAGCACCACCGGGCAGATCTACATCTGGTTCATCAACGGAACCACGACGGCGAGCACCGGGAGCGTCGGCAGCGTCTCCT
>JBEKIN010000167.1:0-9559 GCA_050011735.1 Acidobacteriaceae bacterium
AGAACAGTGCCTGCCGCGATTGCGGGAGATTGTGCCGAAGAAACACATCGCGACGCGCGTGCTAAAGGCGGCGATGATCGGCGAGTCGGCGGCAGACGCGAAGATTGCACCGATTTACACCCAATATAAGGACATCGAGACCACCATTCTCGCCCATATGGGAGACATCGAGCTGCGCCTGACCTGCTCGAAGCCGATTCCGGATCTGGCGCAGGCGCGCGTGGATGAGCTGGCGGGCAAGATTGAAGAGGAACTCGAAGACTTCATCTATTCGTCGCAGGGCGAAACCCTGGAGCAGATTGTTCTGTATTACCTGGAGATGCGTGGGGCGACTCTGGCCGTGGCCGAGAGCTGTACGGGCGGCATGGTGGCCGAGAGGCTGACCAGCGTGAGCGGCAGCTCGCGGTCGTTCACCGGAGGCGCCGTCGTCTACAGCAATCGGCTGAAGACGGAGCTGGCAGGGGTCGATCCGCAGCTGATCGCGCAATACGGTGCGGTGAGCCGGGAAGTGGCGGTGGCGCTGGCAGATGGGATTCGGGAGCGGTGCGGCTCCACGCTCGGGCTCGGAGTCACGGGTATCGCGGGTCCAACCGGCGGTACCGACGAGAAACCCGTGGGGCTGATCTATGCGGCGGTCAGCGACGCCGACGGCACGGAGTGGGTGGAGAAACGCTTTCCGGGCGATCGCGGCGGCGTGCGGTTCTATGCGAGCCAGCAGGGGCTGGATCTGGTCCGCCGCCGGCTGATGTAGGAAATAGCATGTATGCACAAATGTGCTAACATCGGCGTACGGAGGCTCCGAATGCCAAGCACCAAGTCCAGCACCGTTCCGGCGGAAAAGCGTTCGTCCGGCAATGAATACCGTGGCAAGCGGACACGTACAGGAAACTCCACGGGATTTCGCTTCGACAGCGCCCTGTTCAAGAGTCACCCCGAGTTCTCAGGTGAAGTCAAGGCGCACGTGATCGCGCCAGGGCGGATGCTGGTTTCCGTTACGGAGCCGATCGCGGAAAAGCGCGATCCAGTCATGGAATCGTTTCTTGCTTTTCTGGCGCACGACATCGCCACAGCACCGCAAAGTGTGCGTCCCATGAGCAAGGAACTTGCTGAACGGATCGACCGCCTCGTGGAGGGCGTGACCGTCAAAGGGGATGAAGCCCTGAGTGACGAGTCGCTGCTCTGATGCAGGTGAATGGCTGGACCCTCTACGAACACCCGCTTTTTCGGCGACAACTGGAGAGGCTCGTTGCTCAGGTGGAGACCCTCGCCAGCAGGGATCCCATCGGCTATCGCGATCAGCCGGCCACAAAGTTGCTCGCCACGATTCGCCGTTATACGCACGAAATCATTCCTCGCGATCCGAATGCGGCCGAGTTCCGTCAGGGAAATACCCTGGGTTCCGACAATCGCCATTGGTTTCGCGCTAAGTTTCACGAGCGGTATCGCCTTTTTTTCCGGTTCTCCAGCAAAGACAAAGTCATCGTCTATGCCTGGGTCAACGACGAAGGCATCTTGCGGAAGGCCGGTGCGAGGACCGATCCTTACGCCGTATTTCGCGCCATGCTGGAAGCAGGAAACCCACCCAGCTCGATCGCAGAACTATTGGCGAAATCCAGAGAGGTCGGGGCGAGTTTGGGGCAAAAAAAGACCGGCAGGGCGCGGCGCTGACTTCGGGGTCGTTCCAACAAGCGAGGCCTTAGAAATAATTTGCTAACCCTCTTGCGTACGGCACGGTCTTATGTGTTACAGTGGGTAACACTATGACGAGTAACACTTCATCGAACCATGATCCAGCCGAGCTGGGAGAGCTGGAGCGCGACATTCTGGGCATTGTGTGGCGACTGCAGAAGGTGACCGCTGAAGAGGTACGCGAAGAAGTAGAGCGTCCGCTGAAGGACTCCACGATTCGCACCGTCCTGCGGCGGCTGGAAGAGAAGGGCTACCTGGCGCACTCGGTGGACAACCGGACCTTTATTTATCGGCCCGCGGAATCACCGCAGAAAGTGGCGGCGCGCGCGGTACAGCGCATTGTCGACTGGTTTTGCGAGGGATCGGTGGAAGAACTGTTGGTGGGACTGGTGGATTCGAAAGTGGTGAGCCGCGCGGAGCTGGAGCGTTTGGCGCGGCGCGTTGCGGCGGTGAAAAAACAGGAGGGAGGCAAGGCATGACGGCGGTGATCATCGAAGCTGCTCTCAGGGCGCTGGTTTTTGCGATTGCAGTGGGTGCGAGCCTGCGCCTGCTGCGCGTGAGCAACGTGCCGGTACGCAAAGCGGCGTGGAGCGCAGTGCTGATCGCTTCCCTTGCGATGCCGTTCCTGATGCGCTGGCCGGCCGTCGCGGGATGGGCCGGACGAGCTGGTTGGGCAGTGCCGATTCGCGTGAAGCAGCTTGCCGTCAGGCAGACGCCAGTAAGGGCAGCGCCTTTGGTCATGCTGACTTCGGACGAGGCACCGGTCACTTTGCCGGCGAGCCCGGCGGTGGCGCCCAGCCCGGTCGCTGTTTCCGCTGTGCCGGACGTTGCGCCGCTGACTGTACCTGTCGCATCGACCGATGCACCAGGACACACGAGATTCCAATGGCCGCCCGCGGGTCGCCTGATCGCGATGATTTATCTGGCGGTGAGCGGCGCGCTCCTGCTGCGGTTGCTGTGGGGATTGGGAGCAGCACTGCGGCTCTGGATGACGTCCGACTTCGTTTCGCCGCTGGTTGCACCCGAGCCCCATGTGCGTTCGAGCCGGAAGATACCATCGCCAGTCACGATTGGATCGGGGATCGTCCTGCCCGCGAGCTACACCGGCTGGGACATGAAGAAACTGAAGACCGTTCTGGCCCACGAGCGGTCGCACGTGCGTCAGTTCGATTTCTATTTGCAGCTGCTGGCCAGCCTGTATACGGCATTGTTCTGGTTCAGCCCACTGGGATGGTGGCTGCGCCGGACGCTGACTTCGCTGGGCGAAGCCATCGGCGATCGTGCGGGAATCGACGCCGCAGCGAGCCGTTCCGGCTACGCCGAAATTCTGCTTGAGTTCGCGGCGATGCCGCGACAAACCTTACCAGGAGTTGCTATGGCTCGCCCGGGCAATCTTGCTCATCGTATCGAACGGCTGTTGAACGAACACCTTTTCCGGAGCGCTTTCGCGGAAGGACGCCGGCGCGCCGTGGTTTCGCTGCTGCTGATTCCGGTCGCGCTCTTCGCGGCGACTGCGCTGATTCGCGTGTCTAATGCGGCGGCACAAACGGCGTCCCCCGCACCGTCGAGCGCTCCAGCGCCGGCTCCGGCCGCTGCACCTGACGACCAATCGGCTCCGGCCCCGGCGCCTCAGCCGGCGCAGACCACCGTTGAACCTGCGCCCGCGCCTATCCCCGGGGTGCCGAATCCGGCAGGTGCACCCGCAGCGCAAGGACCTGCCACCGCTCCGCCGGCGGGTGTGGGTCCCACCACCCCTGTCCTGGCCAACGGCGATGCCGTGAAGGTGGACGATTCGGATGACACGCTCGTTTCCGACGACGACCAGACCGTGAACGGCTTCTCGTACCACTTCTCCGATGACGGGGAATCGTACGCGATCGTCGAAGGCCCGGGGAACAATATCACCTTCTCCGGCGACTGGGGCAACAACCGCAAAGCGGAGCTCGACGCCGCGCGCAAAGTGGCGAAGGGGCCGTTCCTGTGGTTCACGCACGACGGCAAGTCGTACGTCGTCGATGATCCGGCGATCGTTGCGAAGGTTCGCGCAATGTACAAACCCATGGAGGATCTGGGGCGGCAGCAGGGAGTGTTGGGAAAGCAGCAGGAGGCGCTCGGCAAACAGCAGGAGGAGTTTGCGCGGGAGCAGGAGGAAGCAAGCGCCGTGAAACTGCCGGATCTCTCCAAAGAGATGGCCGATGTTAATGCCGCAGTGTCGAAGGCGAAGGAAGAACAGGATAAGTGGAATACAAAAGAGCTGGCCGACGTCGAGGCAAAGCTGAAGGCCGAACAGGACCAAATGCTGACGCCGGAGAAGGTCGCTGAACTGCAGGCAAAACTCGCCGCCGCTCAGGCCGAGTGGAACTCGGAGAGAATGGCCGAGATGCAGGCGAGGCTGGGAGAACTACAGGCCAGACTGGGTGAGCTGCAGGGCGCGGCCGGCGAGCGGCAAAGTGTATTTGGACAGAAGATGGGCAAGCTCGGCGCGGAGCAGGGGGCGCTGGGCGCTCAGCAGGGAAAGTTGGGCGCGGAGCAGGGCCGTCTCGCCAGGGAAGCCGACCGGCAAGTGCGCAGCATCATCGAGGAGTGCCTGCGCAACGGCAACGCGACGCAGCTGCAGGATGTGAAGTAGGTCGCGGGTCGTCCCGGCAGACTGCCCGTCGCGATCGAGTCGGCGAGGTGTAAATGGCGCGCGACCGGCTGCGGCCCCTGGCCGATCCGTGAGCGTTGGGAGGCGTCCCTGCTGGTAGACTCGTAAGCGCAATGCCCCTGATCTTCTATTCGGTCGCCGCGCTGGTGGCGTACCTTCTTGGGTCGATTCCGTTTGGATATTTGCTGGTGCGATTCTTCCGCAAGGAAGACATTCGCCAGAAGGGCAGCGGCAACATCGGCGCCACCAACGTGATGCGCTCCGGTTCGAAGGGGCTGGGCGCGGTCACATTCCTGCTGGACGTGCTCAAGGGATTTTTCGCCGTCTGGCTTTGCGGCGCGTATGCGGCTCGCACAGGCCTGGGGCCGGATGTCCGCACCAACGCGGTCGCCATCGCTGCACTCTTCGTCGTCCTTGGACACATCTACACCGTGTGGCTCGGCTTCAAGGGAGGCAAGGGCGTCGCAACGGCATTCGGCGTGTTCCTGGCGCTGGCTCCCTGGGCGGCACTGGTGGGTCTGGGCATTTTCGTCGTGGTCTTCGCGGTTTCGCGCTACGTTTCGCTGGGATCAATTCTGTCGGCCTTGGCGTTTCCTGTCCTGGCGCTGCTGATGCCCCACGCGCCACACACTCCGTGGGCGACTGCGGTGCTGTTCATCATTCCGCTCATCGTGGTCCTGAGACACCACGAGAACATCGCGCGGCTGATGAAGGGAACCGAATACCGCTTCCGCAAGACAGGAATGGGCAAGCCGGGGACGACCGCCGCATGAGCCGCATTGCCATAATGGGCAGCGGAGCGTGGGGCACCGCGCTTGCGATCAGCCTGGCGCGGAGAGGTGGGCACGAAATCGCGCTGTGGTCGTACGCAAAGGACGTCGCGGCGACCATGCGCGAGCGGCGCGAGAACACCGCATTCCTGCCAGATTTTCAGATTCCGGAATCGGTTGCCATTTTTGAGGATGCCGCGGAGGCCCTGGATGGCGCCGAAATTGTCGTCAGCGTGACCCCTTCACAGTTTGTGCGTTCGACCTATCAGGGGTTTGCACCGCATCTGCGTCCCGGACAGCTGCTGGTGAGCGCAACCAAGGGCATCGAGGACGGGACCTGCCTGCGGATGACCCAGGTGATCGGCGAAGTACTGGCGGCGCGGGGAATGGAGCTGCCCTGCGGCGTGCTCAGCGGACCGTCGTTCGCCCAGGAGGTGGCGGCGGGAGCGCCCACAGCCATCGCCATCGCTTCGGCCGATGCGAAACTGGCCGCTCGAGTGCAGCGGGAGTTCTCCAGCGGCACCCTGCGCCTCTACACCAACGACGATGTCGTCGGCGTGGAGCTGGGTGGATCGCTGAAGAACGTGATTGCCATTGCCGCAGGCATCGTTGCGGGGCTCGGACTGGGATTCAACAGCAACGCAGCGCTCATCACCCGCGGCATCGCGGAGATCACGCGCCTCGCGGTCGCGTGTGGAGGACGGCGCGAGACCCTGGCGGGGCTTTCCGGAATGGGCGATCTGGTGCTGACCTGCACCGGGTCTCTTTCGAGGAACCGCACCGTGGGCATGGGGCTGGGACAGGGGCGAAAGCTCGATGACATCCTGGTCGGGCTCGAAGGCAGAGTAGCGGAAGGCGTGCGCACCACATCCGCCGCGCTCGGGCTCGCTCGCAGGCACAACGTAGAAATGCCGATTGCCGAGCAAATGGAGGCGATCCTGACGCGCGGCAAGGCTCCCGAGCGCGCCATTCAGGAATTGATGCAGCGGCCCGGGCGCGATGAGTAAGACTCACCTCTGCTGCGGGTTACCTCAGGCTGGCCCCGATCAACCATTACGGTGGTAAGCCCAGGTTGACCCGCTCGGATGCCGGTTTTACCACCTTCGGGTGAAGCAGGAAGAGCCCAGGCTTCGTAGACTGACGAAGAAAGGCTCGGCATGCAAAATGTTGGTTCTCGCGCGTACCGGCAATCGACCGTGCCGGGGACGCGAATTCGCTGGCGTGTCTTCGCCCGCTTTCTCGCGATCTTTGCCGCGACGACGACGATCACGGTCCTGGCAATGCTGGTTGCACAGCGAACGCTGCGCCCAGTGGCAGCGGGCTGGGCGGTTGTATTCATCGAGCTGGTCGGAAGTGGGACAGCAGCGCTGCTGATGACCCTGTGGCTCGACCACCGGATTGAGCGCCTGGTTCATGCAATCCAATCCGGGCTGCCGGTACGCGAGCATGAAATTTCCGCCGACCCTTCCGACGATCTCTTTGCCGAAGTGATCCCCACCTGGCGAAGCGCTGTGAAGACCATCCAGGATCGGGGCCAGGAAAAGAACGAAGAAGCGCGCGGTCATTACGAGACGCTGAAAGACCTGATGCGCATGGTCGCGAAAGCCGTGGACGAGCGTACCGCGTATCTGCGCGGGCACTCCGAGCGAGTGGCGGCGTACGCGGCGGCCATCGCCTGGAAAATGGGCCTGGACGAGGAGCGCGTGGAGCGGATTCGCCTCGCCGCCTTGCTCCACGACATTGGCTGCCTGGGGATCGAAGACTACCTGGTAATGAAAACGACTCCGCTCACGCCGGAGGAGTTCGAGATCGTCAAGGCGCACACCGTGAAGGGCGCGGCGATTCTGCGGCCCATCAGCATGCTCCAGGATCTGGTGCCGGGCGTCGAACTGCATCACGAATCGCTGGACGGCATGGGCTATCCCTACGGGCTCAAGGGCGATCAGATTCCGCTGATGGCCAGGATCGTTGCCGTTGCGGATTCGTTTGACGCCATGACCACGCCGCGGCCCTATCAGGCGGCCATGAACGCCGATTACGTGCTCGACATCCTGTCGCGCCTCTCCGGTACGCGCTACGACCCAACCGTGGTCCGCGCGCTGGCTGAGCTGGTAACGACGGGCGCACTCGAAGTGAAGAATGTACGGACTCCGATTTCGTTCCGCATGAGAAAACAGGTGGCTGAGCTGGTCTGACCCTGCTGGCCAGACCCAACCACGCATCCGCCAGGTTCGCTACACTCGAAGAGGCGCGTTGAGGCCGCAGTTCTCATGATCCAGACGTTGTTCGGCAGCCTGAAGGACGAGCAGGAGCCGGAAAAGAAAAACATTTTCGAGCGCATGCGCCAGGCGGTCACGCGGACCCGCGACAGCCTGGGCGAGCGCATCGACGGCGTTCTGGCGTTGACCCGCACCGTGGATGAGTCGGCGCTGGAAGATCTCGAGATGAGCCTGATCGCGTCGGATATCGGCGTGACCACTTCCGCGGAAATTGCCGGCAACCTGCGCGAGCGAGCCAAACGGCAGCAGATTCGAGACGGCGCCGAACTGAAAGACCTGCTGAAGGAACAGCTGCGGGCGATCCTGGATGAGAACGCTGGCCCCCCGGCAAACGTCACCGCGCCTCCGGCAGTGATCATGATGGTTGGGGTCAACGGGACCGGCAAAACGACGACGAGCGGGAAGCTGGCCGCTTTCTATCGCGCGCAGGGAAAATCAGCGCTGCTGTGTGCCGCCGATACCTTTCGCGCCGCGGCCATCGAGCAGCTGGAGATCTGGGGCGAACGCAGCGGCGTCGAGATGATCCGGACCAAGCAGGGAGGCGATCCTGCCGCAGTGCTCTTCGACGCGTTACAGGCTGCCAAAACTCGTCATATCGATGCGGTCATTGTGGACACCGCCGGCCGTCTGCATACGAAGACCGGCCTGATGGCGGAGCTGGACAAGATGCGGCGCACAGCGCAGCGCATCATCCCCGACGCGCCACACGAGGTCCTGCTGGTGCTGGACGCGACCACCGGACAGAACGGGCTGCAGCAGGCGCGGCTGTTCACGGAGTCGGCTGGCGTGACCGGCATCGTGCTGACCAAGCTCGATGGCACGGCGAAGGGCGGCATTGCCGTCGCTATCGCGCGCGAGATGAAGTTGCCCGTGCGCTTTGTGGGCATTGGAGAAGCGCTCGAAGACCTGCTGCCCTTCGACAGCGCGGCGTTTGTAAACTCGCTGCTGGAGAACTAACTGCCCTTCCGCAGTGGAAAGGACGTTGTGCCGAAGCAATCGGAAGTTCTCGCGCCCGATGAAGGATGGATGCAGCGAGCGCTGGAACTGGCGGAGCATTCCGTGGGTCTGGCTTCTCCGAATCCAGCCGTTGGGTGCGTCCTGGTGAAGGACGGACTCGTGGTCGGGGTTGGGCGTCATGAATACGACAAGAAGGATCACGCGGAAATCGTGGCGTTGAAGACTGCCGGCGAAGCGGCTCGCGGCGCAACCGCCTACGTGACCCTTGAGCCTTGTGCTCACACCGGGCGCACGGGGCCCTGCACCACCGCCCTGATCGAGGCCCGGGTGGCTCGCGTGGTTGTCGCGACCGAGGATCCTAACCCTGCGGTCAGCGGCAGGGGACTGGAGCGGCTGCGGGCGGCGGGCATTGCGGTCAGCACCGGCATCATGGAACGCGAGGCGCGCACGCTCAACGACGGTTTTGCGAAACACATTCAGACGGGCCTCCCCTTCGTTACGCTGAAAGCCGGAGTTTCCCTGGATGGCAGAATCGCGCCAGCTCCGGGAAACGCCCCGCGTGGCGCTCCGGTGTTCCTGACGGGAGAAAAGGCGCGCGCTCAGGTGCAGGAGATGCGTCACGCCGCCGATGCGGTGATCACCGGGATCAACACCGTGCTGCAGGACGATCCGCATCTCACCGATCGTTCGGGGTTGCCCCGCCGGCGTCCCCTGTTGCGCGTGATTCTCGATTCAGGTTTGCGCACGCCGCTCGACTCGAAGCTGGTCCGCACCGCGCAGGATGATCTTCTGATCTTCTGCACTGTGGCCCCCACGCAGCGGCAACGCACCCTCGAAGCGCTCGGTGTTCGCGTGGAGCGGGTGGCGACCACAGAAGCGGCCCGCGACCAATTTGCCGCCGGAACCACGGCTGGAGATCAGGCGGCGCGCAGAAGCGGCGTGTGTTTGAAGGCCGTAATGAAGCGGCTGGGAGCGATGGAGATTCTCTCCGCAATACTAGAGGCGGGAGGCCAGTTGAACGCGTCGGCCCTCAATGGAGGGCACGTGGATAAAATTACGTTGTTCTATGCGCCGGTCTTCCTGGGGCCGAACGCCGTGCCCCTGTTGCAGGAAGCGATGACGAGACCACTTGCGCCGATCCCATCGGCGGTAGCCTGCGTCGATCAGGATGTGCGCGTCGATGCGTATCTGCGGGATCCATGGGGAGAAAGCTGAGC
>JBEKIN010000168.1:0-9557 GCA_050011735.1 Acidobacteriaceae bacterium
GATATCCGGGCCGAATTTCGCGGCCTGGTCATGAAGACGCCCACCTTCAATTATCAAAACAATGATTTCCGCACCAACGTCTACTACAACATCTACGACCCCGTGATCGGCGTCGCATACCACTTCTAAAATCCGTCGCCCTGACGCAAAACGGGCTGGGCGTTAGCACCCAGCCCGATCTTTTTCTCCTGTCGTCCCTTTTACTGTCCCAGGAATCTGTAAGCCACTCCCACGCTGATGCCGTTGGGGGTCAGGCCGCTGTTGTGCTGCACCACTGTTCCTGTCGTGGGGCTGTAGGTCGGCGGTCCGGCAAACGACGGCCAGAACTGCCACTCATAATCTCCGCGGAGAATCCAGCGACGCGACAGCGGATATTGCAGCACTCCGCCCGGGGCGTACGCGAAATAGCTCCCTTTAAGGCTGCCCGCGGCCGGATATCCGCTCGTGGTGATCCATGCACCGCCCACTCCCAGCTTGAACCAGCCCGAGACGTGATGGTACCGGAACAACCGATATCGGGGACCAACCAGATAATTCTGCTCGTTCTCGCCAGCCTCGCCGTGCCAATTCAGCCAGCGCGCTTCGCCTTCGAGGCCGTACTTCCCGTGCAAATCGAAATCGAAGAACGCTGCCGGACCGACCAGGTCGAACTGGCAGAACGGAGAACTGGTCGAGCAGTCCCAGTCCGGGTTGTAGCCTGACATCTCAGCGCCCGCCGATATGGAAGCTTCGCCTCCGGTCGCGGACTCCGAACTCTGGGCGATCAATGCGGTAGGAAGAAGAAGTAGTAGCGCGATAAATCCAATCTTTTTGACCACGTTGCTTTCTCCGGTCGAAGGACTTCCGAGCATGCGGCGATCTTCGGCACTTACTCGTTATTAACCCGAATTGAACTGCAAACGATGCGCCAGGCGGTTCAATTTCTCTGAACCGCCCGGCTTATCTTATCCCAGTAACAGGTTACTGTGGTGCCTGCGTCTGTGGCTGCGCCTGTGCGCTTGCTGCAGGCTGCGCCTGGCCGGCGTCCGCCGATGGAGGCGCTGGCGTATTAGATGCAGGTGTTGCGTTCGCAGGGGTCGCCCCGGCGGGCGGCGCATCCTGATAGCGCTGCAACCGGAAGAACACCGGCGTCAGCTCCAGCGGCATCTTGTCCCGCGCGTTGAGCAGCGGCGCGGGCTTCACGTTCAGCATAAATACTTTGTCATCCCAGGGGTCGATCTTGAGCCGGCTGTTCAGAGGCAACGCCGCGATCTGCGTCAGGTTGTCCATGTCCAGCTTCGGTGCTCCCTGCGTCAGTCCAGCCAGCCACGGCTGCCCATCCGCGCGCACCAGCGAGTCGCCCAGCCGCGGCGTGAACAGCGACGGCAGCACTTTCTCCCTTGCCTCCAGCTGCTGGAAGAAGAGACCCACGCTGCCCGCCTTGTCGTGGTAAATCGAGTGGTTGAACAGGTCCACGGCCTTCTTCGCGGCTTCGTCGTTGTCGGGGGTCGAGTGGTTCATCGTGATCCGCCGAAACGTCGCCGTATCCGGGAACAGCAGCCGGTCGTTGAACGCGTACCGCGTATCGATGTGGTGTCCGGTCACGATGTGCGCCAATTGGAACGCAATCACTGCCGCCAGCGCATTCTCATCCGGCAGCGTATCCACCAGGCCTTTGCTCAGCAGGATCGTGTTGCCCACCGCCAGCGATTCCAGCGGGGTCGTCAGGATCACGCGGCAGTGAATATCGCTCGGCAACTGCAGATTGTTCCCGATGATGATGTTCGTGGTCACCTGCTCGAGATTCTTATCGAAATCGCTCGGAGGCGCGACCAGCCCCGCCTGCGTCAGCCGGTCCAGCACGTTCTGCTCGGCCTGCGAGATCCATTCCCGCTCCGCCTGCAGCGGGCTGATGTCCGTTGAGTTGTCGCTCTGATCCTGCGCGTTCTCGATTTCCATCGATTCCGCGTCCGACTCCCGCGTCGGCAGCTTCAGCGAATAGCCCCAGTACGTCGTCTGCCCCTTGAAGCTCGTCGCGTGCGCGACCTCGTTGTGCAGCGTGTCTTCGATGTACACCGCGGCCGGCGCCCAGACTCCCGGCTGCACATTCATCCGCCAGCTGTCGAAATGGAAATAATGGTTCGTCTCGTCGTTCGGATTGCTGATGTACGTTCCGTTGAAGCGAACGACCGTCCCTTCCTCGTCCTCAACCCAGATGCGTCCGAAGAACCGGCCCGATCCCTTTTCCCGGGGCCCCACATCGAAGACCCAGGTCCGCACCGTGCCCAGAAACTCGCGCCGCACAAACGTGAACTGGTAGTGCTGCTGATCGAACCCGCTGGGATCGATAAACATCATCGCCATGAATCCGGTCGGCGAATTCTCCAGGTGGAAGGCCTTGGTCAGCTGCGACATGAAGCCGAACGATCCCGCCAACCACCCGTGCGCCTTCCCGCCCCGCTGCGCCTGCGCGTATTCGTCCGCCGTGAAGGCCTTGCTGAAGTCCACGCGCCCGATCATGTACTGATCCGCGACCGGCACCTGATAGAGCTTCACATCCGGCCGTAGGTCCTGGATGTAGGACTGCACCACCGGCGTGCTCTTCTGGATCTGCTTGACGATCACCTTCTCCCGCGCAATCGCCTGTTGCACCAGCCGCTGCTGCTGAGGAGTCAAAGGTACCGGTGCCATACCCCGAGGTTCCTTCGCCTGGGACGCCGGTACGCCCAGCAATAATGTGATACCGAGCATCAAAATATTGCGATACATTTTTTTACTCCTCATTTCGTCCCTGATATTTACGCCGCACTCGCGATTTCAGTAACACCCTGCAGCCTCGACGGCGGCCCAATTTTCTATGCCATTTGGAACGTTACGTGGATGATGCTGACCTCGTCCACCGGCCGCCCATCCTTGGTCGCGGGCTTGAACCGAATGCGTTCCGCCGCAATCTTTGCCTGTTCGTCCAATCCGTGCCCCAACCCGCTGATCACTTGCAGCACTTGGACCTGACCCGTCGCCAAAAAACGCACCTGCAGCGTCACGTCGCCTTCGATCTTCAGTTGTCGCGCCTCCGCGGTATACGTGGGCAGAGGCTTGGCCAGCACCACGATCTGTGTCGCCGCCGGCTCCTGCGGCCGCGCTGCCGGTGCCGGGGCCGATCCGTAAATATTGTCGCCAAAACTCCCCTTGGCCACCGTCCCGTGGCTCCCTGGCTGGCCCGTTCCGCCGACCACGCCGCTGGAGAATCCCGCCGACGCGACCGCTCCCTTGTCCTTGCCGCCGGGAACGCCATTCGCCACACCGGACCCAAACTGGACGCCCTTCACCGCGCCCTGGCGCGCTGCTCCGGCTCCCGCATTGTCCACTCCCGGCGCGGCATTGAACGATCCCACGGCCGCGATCGTCGCCGGACGCGTTGCATTCGGATTCGGCTTCACTCCCTGCGGGTCGCCAAATCCACCCACCTTCGGTGTTGGCGCCGACATGTTGTTGGCCACCGTCGTCGGCGTCGCGCTCTTGAACAGCCCCAGCTTCGGTTGCGGCGGAGGCGTTACCCGCTTCGGCGGCGCAGCCTCCATCTTCGGCATGATCGGCGTCGGCAGCTTGATCTCCGCCACCTTCGGCGGCGGCGGCAGCGGTTTCGGCAATTCGATCTTCGGCTGGTCCAGCTTCACAACCGGCGGCGGTGGGATGATCTTCACCTTCGGCACCGGCGGCACGTACGGCTTCGGCTGCGCGACCGGGAAGATCAGCTGCGTCGTCTCGTATCGGTGTTCCTGCACCTGGTGCACCTGCGCAATGGTCAGCAGCAGCATCAACGCCGCTATCGTGACGTTGATGACCATGCTCATTCCGAAGGAGCCCATGCGCCCTTCGGGCTCGGGGAGGAGTCCGAACGTTCCGCGCTTAAGTGAATTGTCTGTCGCCATTGCCCTGTATCTCCAACATCGCCTGCGAAAAGAAGTTGCGACTCTTATTTCAGTGCATTGTGCTGCTCTGCACTTTGATGACCAGTGATGCCCTCTGAACCGTATCCGTTGTGGCCCAATTCGAGACAAATTTCGCAAACCGCGGACCCTGCCCCGGAATCCTCGCGTTCCCCATCTGGGTTACCATTTGATCTTCCTACAGGTACTTCTGATCGCGCAAGAGGTTACTTAAACGTACTCTCGCGAATTACTTCCTTCAGTCACACGAACGAGGCAGAAGCGTGCCCATTTTGGGTCTTGCCATGTGTGAACGACGCCTTCCAGGCTCGCTTCGCTCACTCCAGCATCGCGCTTGCGGTGAGCATCCGCAAGCCCTTCCCTCGCGCCTTCCGGGAGCATCCGCGGAGTTAACCGGGATGAAACGCACCTCGCCAACGGTAACCGCTGTCGAGGGACTCTTTCCCATCAACGATAAATATTCAGACGCAACAGAGACCCAATTAGCATAAAGGATTGGGGGTAGGGAATTTTGCGAATTCTGGTCACCGGCGGCGCTGGGTACATTGGGGGGATGGTCGCTGGCCTCCTGGCACGACAGGGCCATGCCGTTTTGGTCTACGACAATCTCTGTCATGCCACCCGCGCCGGGGTTCCCGCCGGCGTCGATTTCGTCCAGGGCGAGCTCTCTGACCGCCCAGCCCTCGAAAAGCTCCTCTCCTCCGGTTTTGACGGCGTCATGCACTTCGCGGCTCTCATCGAAGCCGGCGAAAGCATGGCCAGACCGGAACTATACTTCCGGAACAACACTGCCTCCACCCTAAGCCTTCTCGAAGCCATGCTTGTCAAGCGTTTGCACCGGCTTGTCTTTTCTTCCACAGCCGCTGTCTATGGTGAACCTGACGTAACCCCCATCCATGAAAATGCACCCCTTCACCCCACCAATCCCTACGGCGAATCCAAGCTGCTGGTGGAAAAAATGCTCTGCTGGATGTACCGAGTACACGGTCTCCGTTACGCCAGCCTGCGTTACTTCAATGTCGCCGGCGCCATGCCCGGACGCGGCGAGGCGCACGAGCCCGAGACCCACCTTATCCCCCTTGTCCTCGATGTCGCTTTAGGTCGCCGCGACAAGATCAAAATCTACGGCGACGACTACCCCACCCCCGACGGCACCTGCGTCCGCGACTACATCCATGTCGAGGATCTGGCCCACGCCCATCTCCTCGCTTTTGAAGCACTTGCGCATCGGGAGCAGCTCATCTACAACCTCGGCAATGGCTCCGGCTTCTCTGTGCTCGAGGTCATCGAATCGGCCCGCCGCGTCACCGGCCACCCCATCCCGGTTGAGGTCTGCCCCCGGCGCCCGGGAGACCCCGCCGTCCTCATCGCCAGCTCTGAAAAAATTGAGAAGGAATTAGGCTGGAAACCCCGCCACACCGCCCTCGACGCCATCGTCGCCAGCGCCTGGGAGTGGCACCAAATCCGCTATTGCTGACAAGGGGACTCGGACTTCGCTCTTTGCTAGCCCTCTCGCTCGCCTTTGGCTGACCTTTTGCTTTTTGCTTGCTTTTTGCTAACCGCTTCTTAGCCAACCGGTCTTTAGCTGACCGCTTCATCAGCCGACCGCTTCTCAGCTGCGGCCTACTTCTCCACTTCGACCCCGCGCCAGAACGCGATGTGGTTCTTGATGTTTCGCGCCGCCGGGCTGGGATTGGGATAGTACCAGGCCGCGTCCTGATTCTCCTGACCGTCCACCAGCAGGGTGTAATACCGCGCCTGGCCCTTCCACGGACACGTCGAGGTCGTCGAGCTCGGTCGCAGAAACTCCCGTTTCACCGCGCCCTCCGGAAAGTACACGTTCCCCTCAACTGTCTCGTAAGTCTCACTTTCTGCAAGGACTTTCCCGTTCCAGACCGCCTTCGCCATTGTTCTCTCTTCCTTCGCCCCGTTTCGCCCGACGTACCACATTACCAGATGCGCGACCCCCCGCCAACGACGTGGCAATGCCGCCGCCCGCCGCTGAACCAACTTAGGCTCGGGCCTCGGACCCAAAACGCAGGGTCGGTTTCCTTAGCCGGGACTCGCTGGCTCCTCGCTCGCCGTTCGCTAACCTGCTAACTCCCTAACCCGCTGACTTGCTACCCTCGTCCCATGTCCACCCCCGTCAACCGCCGCACCGTCGATCTCTCCCAGTATCCCGATCTCGTCGTCGTCTACCTCGGCATGCGCGTCAACCGCATTGCCGGCCTCAAAACCCTCATCGGATTCGGCCCGAAGATCTCCCGCTCCGTCGACGCCCGGCCCGACGGCCTCCTTGGCCACGAGAATTTCGTCTTCTCTCTCTTCCCCATGCACGCAGGAATGCGCCAGTACTGGCGCGACATGAGCTCGCTCCTCGCGTGGACCCGCTCCGAACCCCATCGCCTCTGGTGGAAAAACTTTCTCCGCGACTCCGGAGGCACCGGCTTCTGGCACGAAACCTACACTCTCCGCGGCGGCATGGAAGCCATCTACGACGACATCGCCCCAAAGATCGGATTCATGAGTTTCGCCCCCATTATCCCCGCCCGAGGATCCATGTTCACCGCCGCCCATCGCTCCGCGCGCCCCGACGCCAGCGCACCTGTAGTCTCGGAAGACGAGCTCTACGGCAATCAACCCGTCCCAGGAGGCCAGCAAAAGTGAGCGCGACCCAGCGCGTCGCCATCGTCACCGGAGGAGCCCGCGGCATCGGCCGCCGCACTGCGGAACTCCTCGCCAGCCGCGGCTACCGCGTCATCATCATCGATCTGCACGACCCCGTCGAAACTCTGCAAGCCATCGCAGACGCCGGCCATGAAGCCAGCGGTTATGCCGGAGACCTCACCGATCCCGCCGTCATCGAGCACTTCGTTCCGTGGGCCTTCGATCGATACGGCCACATCGACGTGCTCGTCAACAACGCAGGCATTAGCCTCATCGAGCCCGCCGAACACACGACCCTCACCGACTTTCGCCGCATCCTCGAAGTAAACCTCGTCGCCCCTTTCCTGCTGTCCAAAGCGGTCGGAACCAAAATGCTCGAAGCCCACAGCGGATCCATCGTCAACGTCGCCTCCATCGCCGGCCTCTTCGCCGTCTCCGACCGCGCCGCTTACAACGCCTCCAAGCATGGATTGGTCGGCCTTACCCGCACCCTCGCCGCCGAATGGGGTGGCCGCGGCGTGCGCGTCAACGCCGTCTGTCCAGGCTGGGTCAAAACTGAAATGGATGTCGCCGATCAGGCCGGAGGCACCTACACCGACGCCGACATCGTCGCCCGCGTCCCCATGGCCCGCTTCGCCACTCCCGACGATGTCGCCCGCGCCATCGCCTTCCTCGCCGACCCCGAGGAGAGCCCCTTCGTCAACGGCCACACCCTCGTAGTCGACGGAGGCTGGACCGCCGACGCCAGCTGGGAATCCGTCCGCCTCAGCAAACGCTGAGGAATGCCGTCGAGGATTCCACAACCTCGGGTGCCCCACATCCCTGGTTTTGGGGATGTGGGATACGCGCGAAGCGCGCCCCGTTTGCAGGAACTCCAGCAGCTCTGTCCCTCACCGGTTTTAGCTACTCGCTACCGGCTACAGGCTACCGGCTTCATCAAAAAACTCAATCAAGCTCTCAATCCCCCGATGAAAATTCGCGACGCAAAACTTCTCGTTGGGCGCATGCAGCCCATCATCCGGCAGCCCAAACCCCATCATCACCGACGGAATCTTCAGATGCTTCTCAAAATCCCCCACAATCGGAATCGATCCGCCTGACCGGATGAATACCGTGTCCTTCCCCCACACTTTTTTCAGCGCCTTGGTCGCCGCCTTCACGTAAGGATTGTCCGTCCCAATCACAATCGGCTCGCCTGAGTGGATCAGCCGCACCTCCACGCTGACCCCCTCCGGCTTGATCTTCTCCACATACTCCTTGTATTGCCGGAACGACTTCTCCGGCGTCATATCCGGCACCAGCCGCATTGACACCTTCGCCGTTGCCTTCGCGGGAATCACCGTCTTCGCCCCAGCGCCGATAAACCCTCCGACAATCCCATGCACATCGAGCGTCGGTCGCACCCACGTCCGCGCAAGTACCGAGTAGCCCTTCTCGCCCACCAGCTTTGACGCCCCCACTTCCTTCTCCCGATACTCCTCCTCATCGAACGGCAGCTTCTTCCACGCCGCCACTTCGTCCGCGCTCGGCGCCTTCACATCGTCATAAAAACCAGGAATCAAAATCTTCCCCTCGCGATCCTTCAGCCCCGCGATGATCAGCGCCAGCGCCACAAATGGATTCGGCGCCGCCCCGCCATACATCCCCGAGTGCAGATCGGTCTTCGCGCCCCGCACCTCGAGCTCCGTGTAGATCATCCCCCGCAGCCCCACCGTCAGCGTGGGCAGCTCCGGCGCAAACAGCTCCGTATCCGAAATCAGCGCGAAGTCCGCCTTCAGCCGCTCCGGATGCTCGCGTACAAACGCAGCAATCCTCTCTCCGCCCACTTCCTCCTCGCCCTCGTAAATCACCCGCACATTGATGGGCAGCATTCCATCCTTCTTCAACAAGCTTTCGAGCGCCTTCACCTGCAAAACCAACTGTCCCTTGTCGTCCACCGCGCCGCGCGCATAAAGATTCCCATTCCGCTCCGTCGGCTCAAACGGGGGCGTCACCCACTCCTCCAGTGGATCGGGCGGCTGCACATCGTAATGCGCATAGCACAGCACCGTCGGTTTCCCCGCCGCATGCAGCCAGTCCGCATACACCAGCGGATGCCCTGCCGCCGCGCGGATCACCTCCACATGCTCCATCCCAATCCGCTTGAGCTCAGCCGCCACCCACTCCGCGGCCTTCTCCACGTCGCCCTTATGCTCCGGCGTCGTCGACACCGAAGGAATCCGCAACAGCGTCTTCAGCTCCTCCAGAAACCGCCCCGCATTCTCCCGCGCATACCCAACCGCTCCAGCACTCATACGCTCACCTCTCTACGAACTTGTTTGCCACGGTCCGGGTTTCCGGACGAGATTGTGTTGATCCGCTTTCGCGTCTGGGCACCACTGCACACCTTGCGGAACAATCGGCCTTTGTAACAGGGCACGACTTCAGTCGTGCCGATTCGGCTCCTGAATAAAAGGGGGCTTTAGCCCCTGAGACGGAATTCGCTCCGATGACCGGCAGATCCTTGTTCAGGAGTCGAACACCCGAGTATACGAGCGACTCAAACCTTCCGCCTGATCCGCGCGCAGAATCCCCGCCGAAAGCAGTCCTCCGCATGATCGTTCACGATCCCCGCCGCCTGCATCCACGCATAAACGATCACGGGCCCCACAAACTTGAACCCTTTCCGCTTCAGCTCCTTCGACATCGTCTCCCCCAGCGGCGTAGTCGCCGGCACCCCTTTGCGAATCTCGTTCTGAATCGGCTGCCCTCCAACCATCTCCCAAACCCAATCCGAAAAATCCAACCCCTGGCTTTTCATCGCGAGATACGCCCGCGCGCCGCCAATCGTAGCCTCAATCTTCGCGCGCGACCGGATGATCCCAGGATTCTCGAGCATCTTCTCCACATCCTTCTCGCCGAACCGAGCCACCTTCTGCGGATCGAACCCCCGGAACGCCTTCCGAAACTCCTCCCGCTTGC
>JBEKIN010000169.1:0-9528 GCA_050011735.1 Acidobacteriaceae bacterium
CAGAAAAAACGAAACCGCGCACCATCATTCCAGGTCATACCGGCAGAGAGCAATGTGACTACGGCTCCGCAACCCGAGCCCCACTCCACCGACGAAGCCATCGTCGCCCGCGTTCTTGCCGGCGACACAGCCGCCTTCGAGGGCATCGTCCGCCGCTGGCAGTCGCCTCTCGTCAATCTTGCGTGGCGCTTCTGCCGCGACCGCGCCCGCGCCGAGGAAATGGCCCAGGAAGCCTTCCTCCGCGCCTGGCGCAATCTCGCCCAGTTCCGTGGCGACTCCGCCTTCTCCACCTGGCTCTTCGCCCTCGCCGCCAATCTCTACCGCACTGAGCTCCGCCGCATCCCCGCCACGATGCTATCGCTCGACGAAATCGCCGAGCCACCCGATCCGGGCATCGCCGGCAGCGCCATCGAAGAGTCCTCCCGCGACGAATTCCTCCGCCGCGCCGTCCTCGCTCTGCCCCCCAAATACCGTGACGCTATCCTCCTCTTCTATTTCCACGAGCAGGATGTGCCCGCCGCCGCCCGCACCCTCCGCATCCCGGAAGGCACCATCAAGGCGCGTCTTTTCCGCGGCCGCGAGCTGCTTCGCAGCATGTTCTCCCGGCCCCGCAAACCATCGAAATCCGCAAGCCTCAACGCTCAGCATCCCAGGGAGGCCCGAACCCCATGAAACCGAACCCGACCCACCCGCAGCTCTCCGATCCCGGCTTCGATCGCGCCCTCAGCCCCGGCAGCGACAGCATTCTCCCATCCTCCGGCTTCGCCGACTCCGTCATGACCGCGGTCGCGCGCGAAGCTGCCGCGCCCGCGCCCATAGCTTTTCCCTGGAAGCGCGCTCTGCCCGGCTTCGTCGCCGCGGGAGCCATGGCCATCGTGCTCATCGTCGCCGTCGTTGCTCTCCTGCGCCCCTCCGCTGCAGCGTCCGTGGCTCCCTCTGTGGATTTGCAGGCCGTTTTCGCGCCCGTCGTCCATCACGCAACCGCCGCCCTCTGGCTCACCGTCTCGCTCCTCATCGCGGTCGCCTCCCTCCTGTTCTGCCGGCGCCTCATCTCGACGAACTAGCCGCTCCTTGCGCGCTTCATTCTTCGATCCCGGGCCTGTTTCTCCAGGGTTTTTTCTTCAACCCCGTACCCTGAGCGCTGAACGCTGTCTATAATCTCTGCCAAATGCCCACCACGCATGCGGCCCCTGTCTCTTTTGTCCTCGTCGACGGCTCCAGTCGCCGCACCGTCGCCATCACGCACTCGCCGTTCTCCATCGGCCGCCTGCCCGAGAACGACCTCGTCCTCGCCCATCCCTACGTCTCGCGTCGCCACGCCGAGCTCATCGTCGAGGCTGGGACCTGTTACATCGTCGATCAGGGCAGCCGTCACGGCACCTTCATCAACGGCAAGCCCTCCACCGTCCGCCAGGCCATCGGCGTCGACGACGCCGTCCACTTCGGCGCGCTCGACGGCCCCAGCCTCCGCATCAGCGCGGAAGAACAGCACGACACCTCCACCATCCGCGACATCATCGACCAGATTCCCAGCGCCACCGGCAATGCTCTCGAAAAGCTGCGCTGGTTCTTCGAATCGGCGCGCAAGCTCAAAACCTCCGGCGCCGTCGACCAGATCCTGACCGCCCTGCTCGACACCACCCTCCAGCTCACCCAGGTCGAGCGCGGCTACGTCTTCCTCCGCAACGAAGCTGGCGAAATGCAGCTCGCTCTCGGCCGCGACGACAAAGGCGAAGAGCTCACCGACGAGGCCACGCTTTCCCACGGAGCCATGCGCCAGGCCATCAGCACCGCTAACGAATTCATCGTGACGGACACCCTCAGCGCCGACCCGGAAACCCGCTCCGCCAGCATGGTCGCGCACAGCATCCGCTCCGTCATCTGTATCCCGCTGCGCAAACGCCGCCCCGGCGCAGCGAAAGGCGACTCCGAACTCCTGGGACTCCTCTATCTCGACAGCCGTCTCAAAGCCGGCAGCCTCACCCAGATTGACGGCGACCTCCTCCGCACCATCGCTACCGACGCCGCCGCGCTGATCGATAATGCGCAGCTGGCGGTGTCCGAGGAGCGCGAGCGCGTCTACCGCCAGGAAATGAACATCGCCGCCGAAATTCAGCGCGGCCTCATGACCGTCCGGCCGCCCACGCTCTCCTGGGCCCAGGTCGCCGCGCGCTCCGTGCCCTGCCGCGAATGCGGCGGCGACTTCTTCGACATCGTCGAAGACGGCGAGTCCCTCGCCGTCATCGTCGCCGATATCTCCGGCAAAGGCATCTCCGCCGCTATCCTCGGCGCAACCCTGCAGGGCCTCATTTATTCGTTGCTGGTCGCGCGCCAGCCGCTGGCCACCCTCGCCGACATCGTCAACCGCTATATCTGCAGCAAGAATGTCGAGAAATACGCCACCATGGCCATCCTCCGCATCTCGCCCAACGGCCATCTCGAATACGTCAACTGCGGCCACGTGCCGCCGTTTCTCTACGCCAATGGCTGTTCGCGTCTCCCGGAATCGAACCTTCCCGTAGGCCTCATCGAAGGCGCGCCGTTCTCCTCCGGTGAGCTGCAGCTCCGGCCCGGCAACCGCGTCTTAATTGTCACTGACGGTGTTACAGAAGCCGCTGCGCCCGACGGCGAATTCTATGGCGAGGCCCGCCTCGCCGAAAGCGAATTCGAATCCGCCACCCTCGACGACATCTTTCTCCAGGTCGAGCGCTTCGCCGGTACCCTCGCCGCCGACGACGACTGCACCGTCCTCGACGTCCGCTACCTCGGCTAGACAGGTGCCGCTCAGCTCGCCAGCATTGCCGCTGCTTTAGATCGCACCGGCGCGCCTCGCGTATACAGCGCGCGGTACACGTGCGTCGCCCAGTGGCGCAGCCCGCGATCCGGCGAATCCTGCATCCATTCCCGCACCGGAACGCCGAACCCGCTCTTCGGCCGGCGCAGAACTTCCGCCGGGAGCGGCTTGCGCAGGCATTCCGCGATCTTCGGCTTCCGTGGCGAGAATCGGCTCGCTCGCAGCGGCGCCAGCTGCCGCAGCAGAGTCATGTCCACCAGTGGCACCCGAATCTCTACCGAATGCGCCATCCCCGCCCAATCGGCATCGCGCAGCAGCTGTGTTCGCATGTAGTAGCTCATCTCCAGCGCGGAGACGCGCAGGAACTCCGTCTGAGCCGCCGTGGCGCCCGGCACTTTCTTGAGCGGCCGCGTCAGGCCGTTCATGCTCTCGATCGACGCGAGGTCCCGCCATCCTGTCCGCACCAGTTCCGGATCGAGAATCTCCGGCAGCTCCCAGGGCATGAATAACCCCCTTCGCAGCAGGTAGGCTCCGCCCCATGTGCCTCCATACTCGAACAAGCTCGCATACTTCGGAGAAGTAAACCGGGAGATCACCGCACTGGTCATGATCCGCCACGCCCGCCCCGCGAAAGGGACTGCGTTCGCTGCCCGCAAACTCCACACCATGAAGGGCAGCTGCCGGAAGCTGGGATAGCCGCCAAACAGTTCGTCGCCGCCCAGACCACTGAGCGCAACTTTGAACCCGCGCTCGTGCGCCAGCCAGCTGATGAAATAGGTGTTCACGCCATCGATGGTGGGCTGGTCCATCTTCTCCAGCAGCCGATCCCGATGTGCCATAAACGCCGGCCGATCGATGTAGCGGGAATAATGGGGCAGCGCATAATGCTGCGCCACGCGGCTGGCGGTTTGCGTCTCGTCTTCGGCGGTGTCGCGCAGCAGGTCAAATCCCAGGGTCAGCGTCTCGACCTCGTTCCCCGCCTCGGCCGCCAGGGCCGTAACGACGCCCGAATCGATGCCTGCCGAAAGAAAAATCGCCACCGGGACATCGGAGATCTCGTGCATCCGCACGCTCTCCCGCAGCGCGTCGTGCAGACGCACATCCGCTTCGGTTTCCGATTGCGGCATCTCATTGAGACCGAATTGCGAAAATTCTCCAACCGGCGACGCGAACAGCCGCGGCCTCGAGATTCCTTCGCGTGTCGCCCGCATCCATGTTCCGCTGGGAAGGCAGTGAATTCCCCGATACAGCGTGTACGGCTCGGGAACCGAGCCCCACACAAAAAATCCCACGTGTCCCGCCGGCTCCTCGCGCAGATCCACATCCGGCGCCGTCACCAGCGCCTTCACCTGCGAGGCGAAATAGAAATTCCCAGCGCCCTCCGCGTAATACAGCGGCTTGATCCCAAACGGATCCCGCGCCAGAAAAAGCTCCTGCGCCAGCTCGTCCCAGATGCCAAACGCATACATGCCGCGGAGCCGCAGCAGCATGTCCGCGCCATATTCCGCGTACATCTGCAGCAGGACTTCCGTATCGCCCGTCGTCCGGAAGCCGCGCCCTTTCTTCTCCAGATCGCTGCGCAGTTCCTGGTAGTTATAGATTTCGCCATTGAAGACGATGGTGTAACGCCCATCCGTCGAGTGCATCGGCTGATCCGAGCGCGCATCCACGTCGATGATCGACAGCCGCCGGTGCGCGAACCCAAGGATCCGCGTGCTGGAGACCCACTGGCCCGATGCGTCCGGACCTCGCGTGGCCAGCGCGTTCGATAATCGTGTCAACGCCTCAGAGAAGTCTAGGCTCTCGGACTTGCGCGAGACGAGTACACCGGCAATTCCGCACATCGGGAAAAAAGTCCTTCAATTTAGCTTGGGGGGATAATTCACATCCGAAACACGCGGAGAGAAGCCCGCGCCGGCTGCGCGTCCCGGGAGCAGCGGGGTATCGCCGAGCGCGCCTCCAGTGTACCAACCGCTTTCACATTCTGAAAGAATGGCTCCTCGGTACGAATGAACAACCGATGAATGCTCTCGTCTCTTCAGTGGCACGTAAGGATGTCACCCGTCGTAACTTGCTCCGTCGTTCTGCCAGCGCTCCACCCGCGCTCGGGTCGAATCTCCTTAGATAGACTGGGGTTGTTCTGCTTTTGTGATCGATGAAGATTCTCCACGTCATTGGAAGTCTCTCGCCTGCCGATGGTGGCCCACCCGAGGCGGTGCGCCAACTGGCGCGAGCCTATCTTTCGATAGGGGTGGACGTTGAGGTCGTTTCTCAGGACCCGCCAGCCGCCCCTTTCCTCTCTGGACTCACCTTTCCGGTTCACGCCCTCGGCCAGCGCTGGCTCGGTCGCTTCGGTCTCTCGCCGCGTCTGTGGCGATGGCTGCACCAGAACGCCTCCCGTTTCGATGGCATCGTGATGAATGGCATCTGGGTTTTTCCCGACGTCGCAGTCCGCGCCGCCGCGCGCCATGCTGGTAAGCCCTATGCCGTTTTCCCGCACGGCGCCCTCGATCCGTGGTTCAACAAAAAATATCCGCTCAAGCACCTCAAGAAGCTTCTCTACTGGCCCTTCCAGTATCCGGTCCTTCGTGATGCCCGCGCCGTGCTATTCACCACCGCCACTGAGCGCGATCTGGCCAGCACCAGCTTTCGTCCCAACCGCTGGAACAGCCTGCCCGTCTCCTACGGCATCGGCGAGCCCGGCGGCGATCCCGCGCTCCAGATCGAAACCTTCCTGAGCTCCGTTCCGCAGCTCCGTGGCCGCCGCTATCTGCTCTTTATGTCGCGTCTGCACGAGAAGAAGGGCTGCGATCTTCTCCTCCACGCCTTTACCCAGATCGCAGCGGAGTTCCCTCAGGTTGATCTGGTGATGGCAGGCCCCGATCAGGTCGGTCTCCAGGGCAAACTCCAGCAGATTGCCGCCGAAAAAGGACTTGGCCCACGCGTCCACTGGCCTGGCATGCTCACCGGCGATCGCAAATGGGGCGCGCTGCGCGCAGCCGACGCCTTCGTACTCCCCTCGCATCAGGAAAACTTCGGCATTGTGGTCGCGGAATCGCTGGCTGCTGGCCGTCCCGTCCTGATCAGCAATCAGGTCAACATATGGCCGGATATCGTCGCCGATGGCGCTGGCCTCGTCGACGACGACACGCTCGCTGGCACCGGGCGCCTGCTCCGCCGCTGGCTCGCACTGCCCACAGCCGAACGAGATGCCACTGCGGCGCACGCATACCCATGTTTTGCAAGCAGATATTCGATGAAAAATGCGGCTCTCGCTATTCGACTGTTATTCGAGCCGCCCACTCCTCGCTAACCACCGCCCACTGCTCCCCGTAACCCGTACCCCGCAACCTGTCCTTTACCGCCGCAGCCGGTCCAGCAGACGGTCGAATTCCTCCAGCTGGCTGTACTCGATAATCACCCGCCCACGTCCCTTGCGATCCTCGATCCGCACCTTCAATCCCAGCGCCCGTTGCAGCGAGTCCTGCACTTCGCGGACATTCGGATCGACGAGATTCGCCTTTTCTTCCCCAGCATCCTTCTTCTTCCCCTGTGGATTCAATATCTTCTGAACATACCCTTCCGTCTGTCGGACGCTCATCGCCTGCGCCGCCACCTTCTGCGCCGCCTTCAAAATGGCCTGCGGATCCTCGAGCGGCAGCAGCGCCCGCGCATGCCCAAAGGTCAGAACTCCTTCTTCTACTTTGGTTTGCACGTCTTCAGGCAGCTTCAGCAACCGCAGGAAATTCGCAACCGACGCCCGGTCTTTCCCAGTCCGCTTCGCCATCTGCTCCTGGGTTAGCTGAAACTCCCTCGACAGCTTGTCGTAGGCTCGCGCCTGCTCCATCGGGTTCAGGTCTGTGCGCTGCAGGTTCTCGACGATGGTCATCTCCATCGCCTGTTCGTCAGACACTTGGCGGATGATCGCCGGAATCGTCTCTTTCCCCGCCCGCTGCGACGCCAGCCAGCGCCGCTCGCCGGCAATCAGCTGGTAATGCCCATGCGGCAATGGCCGCACCAGAATCGGCTGCACCACTCCCGTCGCTGAGATCGAAGCCGCCAGCTCCGCCAGTTGCACCTCGTCGAAACGCGTCCGGGTCTGGAACGGGCTCCGCTCAATCTCCCCAACCGGAATCTCCCGCGGCCGTCCCGACTCGCCGCTCTCCGCGCCCGGATCCGCCGCAGCGTTCACCCGAGGCAGCAAAGACTCCAGTCCTTTTCCCAACGCCCTTCGTTTCGGGGCTTCTGTCACTGTTTGCATCGTGTCACCACCTCAACCCACTCAGATTCTGAAGATTCAAACCCGCTCAATGTTCCACGTGGAACACCGACACCGGGCACAACTCAACGGGTGCCCCATATCTGCCCGGGGTTGGCAGATGTGGGAATCAAGAACCCGGATCAGCAGCCCTTGATGCCCGATGTTCCACGTGGAACACTGCGTCAGCCGCAATTCCTGACCACTCACTGATCTCTGTTCATCACTGCTCACTGCTCACTGTTCACTGTTCACTGCCTTATCCGTACGGCCAGAACTTCACCTTCACTTCTCCCTGAGCCGCCTTCGCTGTTTTCCGTTCCCTGGCCGCCGGGCTCTCAATCCCATTGCGCGCCAGCAGCTCGTCGGCCAGCTCCCGATAGCTCTCCGACCCGCGCGACCGCGGATCGTACAGCAGCACCGGCTTCCCGTAGCTCGGCGCCTCGGCCAGCCGTATATTCCTGGGAATCACCGTCTTCAGCAGTTTGTCCTTAAAAAACTCCCGCAGATTCTCGGTCACCTGCTGCGCCAGGTTCGTGCGATCGTCATACATCGTCAGCAGCACGCCTTCAATCTCCAGCCCCGGATTGAACGCCGCCCGCACCCGCTCCAGCGTGTGGACCAGCTCGCTGATTCCCTCCAGCGCGAAATACTCGGCCTGCATCGGAACCAGCAGCCGATCCGCGGCCACCAGGGCGTTCAGCGTCAGCAGATCCAGCGCTGGCGGGCAATCCAGCACCACAAAATCGTAGCGATCCCGGACTTTCTCCAGAGCCTCGCGCAGCTTATAGGCTCTGCGGTCCATCTGGATCAGCTCGACATTCGCGCCGGTCAGGTTCTTGTTCGAGGGAACCAGGGTCAGCGTGTCGATCTCGGTCCTCAGCGCGACTTCGTCGATGGTCGCCTCGCCCATCAGCACGTCATACGACGAGCGCCGGTCCGCATCGCGGGTAATACCCAGTCCCCCGCTCGAGTTGGCCTGCGGATCGCAGTCGACGAGCAGGACCTGCAACCCCTCCAAAGCCAGTGCTGCCGAAAGATTAATGGCGGTGGTCGTTTTGCCCACCCCGCCTTTCTGATTGACTACGGCGAGCACTTTCCCCATGACAGAGAAGCCTACCGGCACCGCGCCCCCTCCGCAACGCGAAACGGCTGTGAAGAACAGGGCACGATTTGTGGAAGGTTCTTAGGGCGCTCCCACAGCGCTCAATCTAACCCATGCTGTCTCCGTGAGATACAAGACTCCGTCGATTGCTACAGGAGTGTTGACGAAAGAGAGGCCCGCGTGGAAAACTCGGCCAGTTTCTGCGAAATAAATCTGCGCCGAAACCCCCGCGCCCCCCAGATGTTCCACGTGGAACATGCTTAGCTGAAGGTTCGGGATGCTGCTGCTCGAAGGCCGCAACGAACCGGGCCGCTGCGTCACGAACCACCTGCCGCTCCGGATCGGCAAGGACCTTCCGAGGGTCTGGAAATTGAGGCATCCGCTCCCAATAGCGCTCCAGTGTAGATCGCAGTTCAGACCTTAAGCGAAGCCGTAGAAAACCTCGAAGGGGAACGTTGTCGTGCACACGCCGCGAGCATACCATCCCGTCCCTTCTGTCTCTGTGAGTGCGGATACGCCGCGCGCAACCTCTCTGCCGGAAGCACCTTGCCGTGATTGTTCCACGTGGAACAGCGCTGTCGTCCCGCCCGGCTTGCCGCCTGGGTTCCCGCATCACGGGTGTCGCAGGTCTTCGCGATCAAGCATGGATCTCTCCGAAAACCCAAAATGTGGAAAAATTGTCAAGAGGGGAGCCTCCGCACCAAAGTAATGGCCGCTGATGCTAAACGACTTCCACCACAATGTGCTCAAAGAAATTTGGCCGATTTATTCTCTGGATCTGGTATTCTGAACTTAAGAGTAGAGAAAGAAAAAAGCCTCGCCATCCCGGTGAGGCTTTTCTGTTTTCCGCTGACGTCGCGCTCACCGCCGGCCCGGCTCCCAGCTACCGGCTCCCAGCTAAACCCCACGTTTTCTATTACCTGGCCTTGAGGGCCTCGAATAACTACCTCGTTTTCACATACTTGCACTGAAATGGAAAATCAAATTGCCTGTTTTCATACACATGCAACTCGAAGAGAGGGGTAGGGTGTCTCGCTCCCAGCTCCCAGCTCCCAGCTCCCAGCTCCCAGCTCCCAGCTCCCAGCTCCCAGCCTACCGGCTCGAAGGTTCAATCTCGCAGGCTGCAGCGCGGGTGAGGAGGAGGTCGCGTTCGCGGGTGTTGCGGGTAAGGGCGGCGGCGCGTTCGAACTCGGCGCGGGCTTCGGGGTGGCGGCCCAGTTTGTAGAGGAGGTCGGCGCGGACGCTGGGGAGAAGATGGTAGCGCGCAAGAGAAGGTTCGGAAGCGAGGGCGTCGACGAGTGTCAGGCCGGCATGCGGGCCGTGGGCCATGGAGACGGCGACGGCGCGGTTGAGCTCGATGACCGGGGAGGG
>JBEKIN010000170.1:0-9523 GCA_050011735.1 Acidobacteriaceae bacterium
GCCGATGGGGGGTTCATTGGGGCGCAGATCTTCGGGGATGTCGGTGGGGAGGACTTCAAAGGCGTATCCGGCCTGGGCGAGGAGGTCGCGGCGGCGGGGCGACCCGGAGGCGAGGAAGAGCATGGGGAGATTATTTCAGAGGGGAAGAGCACCTCTCATGATGCGAGCGAAGAGAAACCTGTCGAAGGGCCGCCGGGCGGCACCCGTCAGAGCCCCGGTCTTCGATAGAGGGTGGGGCCACGAAGAAAATCGGAGGGACCGCCGATTGCGCCGCCGGCGACAAAGCCGATTGCGCCACCGAGCCCGGTGATCACATCACGGCCGAGGCTGGTGAAGTTGAAGAAGGAGTTGGTAGTGGTCTCCACGCTGTGACCAACTGCTGCGCCGATCCCGAGTCCTGCACCGGCTCCGATGCCCATGCCCGCGAGCGTGGAAAGGGTATAGCGGGTGAGCTTCACGGTGCGAACTTCTGAGCGGGCGAAGGTGTAGTGCGTTCCGGACGAGGGTCTTCGTGAGCAGACCAGAGTTGCAGCGTCGACGGATGCGAAGAAGCAGGTTCTGCCTTTCTTATCCGAGGAAATGTGAACGCGGGTGCCGGGCAGCAAGATGGCGAGGTGATGCCAAGTATCGGCCAGGGCTGGCGCCTGGGCGTGGGCCGTTGTTGGGACGCTGCCGGCAATGGTTGCAAGGGAAAGCGCGATCACGAGCCGCAGGGCGAGGCGCAAAACCGGTAAACCGGGAATTTGCAAGTTCGATTGTCCACGCGAAACGAGGTTGACTCCGGGCGCCCGATGATAACAGCCAGGACCAGGGCGGGTCAGCCGAAATCGCTCACTGGCGGACCGTTGGCTTCGTCAGGAATGTTCGGGGCTGGAGCCGGGTTCGGGGAAGTCGGAGTCGTTGTCCTTGATTTCTTCGTCGGTTTCGCGGTGGGAAAGCTGGTCGGCGAGGCGGTCATGAGGATCGTCTTGCTGAGAGGAGGGCCGGTGTACCGACTCAGGGGCTGTGTCTTCGATCGCACCCTTCTGCGCATCCGCATCTTTGGTCTTCATGGTTCCTCCCGGGGTGATGGGCGTGAGGCGTTCGTGGAATGGATGCGCGATGCCGGGAACGCGCTGCTTCCGGTCTTGTTTGGTTGCGCTGACCTGCTATTTTGGACCGAATGGATTCCGGATTCAACCCCCGTCAACTGCTCGAGGCCGCAATCGAGGAGGCGCGCAAGGGGCGGGAGGAAGGCGGGATTCCCATCGGCGCGGCGATCTTTACGAGGGAGGGGCGGCTTCTCGGTTCGGGACACAACCGTCGCGTGCAGCAGGGCGATCCTTCGGCGCACGGCGAGACGGATGCTTTTCGCAATGCGGGACGGCAGCGGTCGTATCGGGAGCTGATTATGGTGACGACGCTGGCGCCGTGCTGGTACTGCAGCGGGCTGGTGCGGCAGTTTGGGTTTCGCACATTGATTGTTGGGGAGAGCCGGACGTTTCAGGGAGGGCTTGACTGGCTGCGCTCACTGGGGATCGAGGTGATTGATTTTGATTCGCAGGAGTGTTTCGCGATGATGAGCGCGTTTATCCGCGAGCATCGCGGTGTCTGGAATGAGGACATCGGGGATTAGGGAGACGGCGCGCGGAGTGCAGGCCTCGAACGACGGTCATTCGCACTGGGCTGGGGGTGCGGGTCGAGATCGCGCAGGTTGTGCCCTTTTGGGTCTGCAAGCGGTACTAAAGCGTTGAAGCCCAGGAGGATGTTGTTGAGAGCGAAGTTGGTAAGCCTAAGCTTCTTGCTGTGGGGTGAACCTGGCGGCGTGCAACTTCAGGGCGGGGGCCAACGCCTCCCTCCCTCTCTCTCTCTCTCTCTGTTGTCGCGTACACTCGCGGCCCCAATCAGGGGAGCGGCGTCAGGACGCGCGGCTGGCCGCTTTCGCGAGGTCGCAGAGCATGTCGGAATGGATGTTGAGCCCGATGTTGGTGATGTTGTAGAAGTGCTCGCTGGCGACGAGCCAGACGATCTCGCAGATTTGGCGTTCGGAATAGAAGCGGGCGAGGCGGGAGAAGGTTGCGGGGGCTACCTTTTTGTCGCGGGTGAGCTGGGTGGCGTAGTCGAGGGCGGCGCGCTCGGCGTCGGTGAAGAGGGAGCTGGTGGCGTAGTTTTCGAGGGCGTCGAATTTGGCCTGGTTCATCGAGGCCTTAATGGTGAACGAGCGGCCAATGTCGATGCAGAAGAGGCAGACGTTGATGCGAGCGACTTGTTCGCGGACGAGCATGACGATTTCGCGGGGCAGGAGGAGTTTCTTATCGAGCTGGCCGATTTTGCCGGAGAAGCGGCCGAAGGCGAGGGGCATGCGGGCGACAAAAACCTTGAGCGGGGTCATGACTTTGCCGAACTGGCGGCGGGACATGGAATAGATGAGGCGGAGCATAAGGCCCTGAGGGCGCTCGATGGGGGGAAGGAAGGGTTCGTCGAGGGTGAGAGGGGCGGGATCGGGGGTTTTGGCAGAAGCCGACATGGTGGGGGGACCTCCTGGCTGAGAGAGATTGTCGCTCATTACGATGACGGACCGGGACGCCGGAATTGGACAGGCGTCGATTGCTTTTCTTCTTTTCGTCGCGGCGGGGTAACAGAGCGTTCAACTTGCCTGCAGTGATGATTGTCACCGACAATCGTTCGCATTGGACTGCATTCTGATTTGTACCCCGCGCGGGTTGCCGGCGTGCTCGACGCTGGCGGCCGCCGTGGAACGAATGTTCTCCGCCCGTTTGGGCTGCAGAATTGTCTGCACGCTGCGGGTGGAATTGGGAACCCTGGCCTGCGATTGCCGCTGGCAGTCGGGGAGAACGACATGCCGCTCTATGCAGAACGCCCGCCTCTGCCCTCCGAAGACAAGCGCTGGAGAATAGTAAACGGCACGATGCGCAAGCATGGCTACTCGCGCAACGCGCTGATCGAGACGCTGCATACGGTGCAGTCGTCGTTCGGATTTCTGGACGAGCCGTCGATCCGGTTCGTGGCGAAGTCGCTGCGGGTGCCGCTGAGCCAGGCGTACGGGGTGGTGACGTTCTACCATTTCTTCAGCCTGAAGCCGCCGGGCAAGCACACGTGCACGATTTGCCTGGGGACGGCATGTTACATCAAGGGATCGGACAAGCTGGTGGCGCAGACGGAGAAGCTGCTGCACATCCAGGCGGGTGAGACGACGCCGGACGGAGAAGTGAGCTTCGCGACGGCTCGCTGCGTGGGCGCCTGCGGGCGCGCGCCGGTGGTGCTGCTGGACGGTGAGCTATCGGGGCAGATCGAAGCCGCCGAGCTGACGAAGCAGCTGGAAAGGTGGACGACGCAATGAACGTTGAGGAGTTACAGCAGATTGCCGCCACCGCCGTGGAGGAACGGGAGAAGTTCGACTACGAGATCAACGTCTGCATGGGGACGGGCTGTCTTTCGCAGCACAGCGACAAGGTGAAGGCGGCGATTGAAAAAGAGGCCGAGGGCTGCGGGAAGAAATGCCACGTGCGCCGCACGGGGTGCATGGGATTGTGCGCGGCGGGGCCGATGGTGCTGATGGAGCCGTCGGAGATGCGGTATGGGCATGTGCATGAGGGGGACGCGAAGGGTCTGATCGCCTCGCTGGGCGGAGAGGGGGCGACGCGGCTGGATCCACGGCTTGATCCGCATTTGGGCGGATACTTCGATGGCCAGACGCACATCGTGCTGGAAAATTCCGGACACATCGATCCGGAGAAGATCGACGAATATATTGCGCGGGGCGGGTACGAGGGGCTGGTGAAGGCGCTGACGGATATGAACCCGACGTCGGTGATCGAGCAGATCTCGAAGAGCGGATTACGCGGGCGCGGAGGCGGCGGATATCCGACGGGGCTGAAGTGGGACACGGTCGCGAAGGTCAAGGGCGCGCAGAAATACGTGATCTGCAACGGCGACGAAGGCGATCCGGGTGCGTTCATGGATCGCAGTGTGCTGGAGAGCGATCCGCAGAGGGTGATCGAGGGGATGACAATCGCGGCGTACGCGATCGGCGCGACGAAGGGTTTCATCTATGTGCGCGCGGAGTATCCGCTGGCGGTACAGCGGCTGACAGTGGCGCTGCGAGAGGCGAGGCGGCGGGGGTTCCTGGGCAATGCGATCTGCGAGACGACGTTCAACTTCGACATCGATATTCGTCTGGGCGCGGGCGCGTTTGTGTGCGGCGAGGAGACGGCGCTGATCGCGTCGATTGAAGGGAAGCGCGGGACGCCTCGGCCTCGGCCTCCGTATCCCGCGGTGTCGGGACTGTGGGGCGATCCGACGCTGATCAACAACGTGGAGACCTTCGCCAACGTGCCGCCGATTATCCGGCACGGCGGGGAGTGGTTCTCGTCGATGGGGACGGCGCGGAGCAAGGGGACGAAGGTCTTCGCGCTGACGGGGAAGATTCAGCGGACGGGCCTGGTGGAAGTGCCGATGGGGATGACGCTGCGGCAGATCATCTTCAATATTGGAGGCGGGGTTCCGGACGGGCGGAAGTTTAAGGCAGTCCAAACTGGCGGACCCTCGGGCGGCTGTTTGCCGGAGGAGCACCTCGATTTATCGATCAGCTACGACGCTTTAATCAGCGCCGGTTCCATGATGGGTTCGGGCGGCATGATCGTGATGGACGATACGTCCTGCATGGTTTCCGTCGCCCGATTCTTTATGGAGTTCTGCATGACGGAATCGTGCGGGAAGTGCGTTCCGTGCCGGGCAGGAACGGTGCAGATGTACGAGCTGCTGACGAAGATCACGAAAGGCGAGGCGACGCATCGGGATCTGGACCGGTTGACGGAGCTGTGCGAGGTGGTGGGGGCGACGAGTTTGTGCGGACTGGGGCAGACGGCGCCGAATCCGGTGCTGAGCACGCTGCGTTATTTCAAGCACGAATACCTGGCGCACATCGACGAGAAGCGATGTCCGGCGGGGGTGTGCGAGTTCAGTGCGGCGACGGTGGATGCCGCTCGGGGGGTGCACGCATGAGCGGCGAAGCGAATGTTCGCACACTGACGATCGACGGGGAGGAGATCAGCGCGCGCGCGGACCAGAGCATTCTGGAAGCGGCGCGGGAGCACAACGTGGGGATTCCGACGCTGTGCCACCTCGAGGGGCTGTCGGAAGTGGGCGCATGCCGGTTGTGTCTGGTAGAGGTGAAGGGCGCGCGGCGGCTGCTGCCGGCGTGCGTCACGCGGGTGGAGGAGGGGATGGAAATTACGACCCATTCTCCGAAGATCGACCGCTACCGGACAATGATCCTCGAGATGTTTTTCGCGGAGCGGAACCACGTCTGCTCGGTATGCGTGGCGAACGGCAACTGCGAGCTGCAGAGCCTGGCATTGACGCTGGGCATGACGCACGTGGAGATTCCATACCAGTATCCGCAGCTGCCGGTGGACGCATCGCATCCGCGGTTCACGGTGGATCACAACCGCTGCGTGCTGTGCACGCGGTGCGTGCGGGTGTGTTCGGAGATCGAAGGCGCGAACACCTGGGGCGTGATGGGGCGCGGAGCGGAGTCGCTGGTGATCACGGATCTGAAGGAGCCGTGGGGTGACTCGGAGACGTGCACGAGTTGCGGCAAGTGCGTGCAGGTGTGCCCGACGGGTGCGCTGTTCGAGAAGAGCAGCGTCGGCAGCAAGGTGAGGAAGCATCCGGAGTTTCTGCCGTATCTGCGCATCATGCGCGAGGGAGAACAGCCATGAGCGAGGTGAAGACGCTGGCCACGGTCTGGCTGGACGGATGTTCCGGCTGCCACATGTCGCTGCTGGATATGGACGAGAGGTTGATCGAGCTGAGCAGCCAGTTCCAGCTGGTGTACTCGCCGCTGGTGGATCGCAAGACGTTTCCGGATCGCGTGGACGTGACGCTGGTGGAAGGGGCGGTGGCGAGTGTCGATGATCTGAAGAAGATCCGCAAGATTCGCGAGCACACGCGCGTGCTGGTATCGCTGGGCGACTGCGCGCTGACGGGGAATGTGTCGGCGATGCGCAACACGTGCGGGGTGCAGCCGGTACTACTGCGGGTCTACGAGCAGAATGTCTTGCAGAAACAAATCCCGACGATCGGCGTGCCGGCGCTGCTGGATCGCGTTTGCCCGGTGCACGAGGTTGTGCCGGTGGACGTTTTCGTTCCCGGATGCCCGCCGTCGGCGGACACGATTTACCAGGTGCTGTCGGAACTGCTGGCCGGCCGCGTTCCTTCACTGGGCGGCATCGCCCACTTCGGCTGAGAAGAACAGGAAGGCAGGAGATATGCCTCGGACCATTGTTATCGACCCCGTCACGCGGCTGGAAGGGCACGGCAAAATCACGCTGCAACTGGACGAGGCGGGCGTTGTGCAGGATGCGACCTTCCACGTGACGCAGCTGCGCGGCTTCGAGAAGTTCTGCGAGGGGCGGCCGTTTTACGAGATGCCGAACATCACGGCGCGCATCTGCGGCATCTGCCCGGTGAGCCATCTGGTGGCGTCGTCGAAGGCGTGCGATGCGATTCTGGCGGTGAAGATTCCGCCGGTGGCGGCGAATCTGCGGCGGATCTTGAATCTGGCGCAGCTGATCCAGTCGCACGCGCTGAGCTTCTTCTATTTGTCGTCGCCCGATCTGCTGCTGGGGATGGACGCGCCGGCTGAAGAGCGCAGCATCCTGCACGTGGCGCATACGCATCCGTCGATAGGGGCCGATGGCGTGGCGCTGCGGCAGTTTGGGCAGCGGATTATCGAACTGCTGGCGGGGCGGCGGATTCATCCGGGCTGGACGGTGCCGGGCGGCGTGAACGAGCCGCTGAGCGCGGAGAAGCGGGATCAGATCCTGGGCATGATTCCGGCGGCCAGGGCGGCGATCCAGAGGACGCTGGGATGGTTCAAGGGCGCGATTGAGAAGTTCTCCGCGGAGATCGAGGTTTTCGCGAATTTCCCGACGCTGTTCATGGGCCTGGTCGACGAGCACGGGCTGGCAGAATACTACGACGGATCGCTGCGGATTATCGACTCGGAAGGGAACGTCATTGCCGGCGAGCTGAATCCCGCGCACTACGGCGAATTCATCGGCGAGGCGGTTGAGCCGTACACCTACATGAAGTTCCCGTACTACAAGCCGCTGGGGTATCCGGGCGGAACCTATCGAGTGGGACCGCTGGCGCGGCTGAACCTGGCGGATCGCTGCAATACGCCGCTGGCGGACGTGGAATGGCGGGAGTTTCGGGCGATGTCGCCGAAACCGGTGCTCAGCTCGTTCCACTACCACTACGCGCGGCTGATCGAGATGCTGCATGCGACGGAAACGATAGAGTTGCTGCTGGCGGACAAGGCGATTCTGGACAAGCACGTGCGTGCCACAGCTTCGGTGAACAACCTCGAAGGAGTGGGGGTGGCGGAGGCGCCACGGGGCACGCTGATCCACCACTACAAAGTGGACGAGAATGGCCTGATCACGTGGGCGAACCTGGTGATCGCGACGGGGCACAACAACGCCGCGATGAATCGGGGGATTTTGCAGACGGCGCGGCACTACGTGCAGGGCGAACATGTGGCCGAGGGCATGCTGAATCGGGTGGAAGCGGTGGTGCGGACGTTCGATCCGTGCCTGAGCTGCTCGACACACGCGATGGGGCGGATGCCGCTGGCGGTGGAACTGAGGGCGCCGGATGGTTCGCTGATCAGGGAAGTACGGAGAGGCTGAGTGGGGAGAGCGATGCCGGCCGGTCGAGCAAAAGCGTCATCGGGGCGAGTGCCGGCAGTTCATCCCTGCCCGGCGCTGCTGCTGGCGTGCGGGAATTCTTTGCGGCAAGACGACGGCGTTGGTCTGCGGATCGCCGAGGCGGCCGAACAACTTTTCCCCGCCTCGCGTCTGCGGATCGTGGCCGCCCAGCAATTCACGCCGGAGATGGCCGCGGAACTGGCGGGGACCGAACTGGTGATTTTTGTCGATGCCTCCGCGGCTGACGAGCCGGGGGCGATTCGAGTGATTCCCGTGGCGGCGCGTGAAGAATCACCCGAAACGCATCGGCTGGATCCGGCGGCGCTGATGGCGCTGGCGCAGTCGTTGTGCGGGCACGCACCGGCGCGGGCGTTTGCGCTGACGATTGGCGCGGGGCACTTCGGCTACGGAGAGGAAATCTCCGGGCCACTGCGCCAGGCGGTGCCGCGCGCGCTACGCCTGCTGACCAACCTGGTCACGGCGTATTCCGCGAAGGCGTAATCCGTTCGAAAAGCGCCCGACCGGCTGGGCCCATTGGTTAGTTTGCCTGGAGCATGGCTTGGGGCTGCATCTGGCCCGGCGGCTGCTGCGGGTTCGGCTGGCCCTGCGGGTTGGCCGGGGGAGCGGAGCCACGGGGCGGCGTGTAATGCGGGCGGCTCTGGAGTTTGAAGTCGTCGCGGATGACGTAGAAGTTCTGTTCCGGCAGATCGGCTTCGAGAAGGGCTCCTTCGCTGGTGTAATACAGCTCCACAGAGATGCCGTTTTGCTCACTAACGGTCACGCTTGTGTGGTGGGCGTCCACGGGCTGGCCATGAAAGGTGGCATGGACATCGGGCTGCGAAGTGTACTGCGCCGGCACGAGCAGGCCATTCTGCTTGGGGATAACCATCCAGGTAGTGGCCGGGCGCTCGATCGCGAAGTGGGCCATTTCGGTGTAAGCGGCTGAATCGAGATCGGGCAGGAGCACGGTGTTCTGATGGCGGTCGAAGTTGTTGGCGGTGGATTTGCCGCTGGCGGCGATGCTGACCTGGAACTGGCGGCCGGAGGGATCGGAGCCGAGGTGAAACGTGACCTGAGCGTCGTTGACCGTGCCGGTGAGCTGGTCGTGCACGACGTTGAGCTGGCTGTCGAGGCGATTCTCGTTTGTAAAGCTGTAGGTGAACTTCGGCATCTTCAGGTCGCCGTGGGAGGTGATCTGATAGCCGCCGGGGGCGGTTGCGACGGAGCAGTCGGCTGAGCCGACGGTTTTTCCGTTGTCCGCCTGAACGATGGTGAAGTGGGACTGGCCCGCGGGGACGCCGGGGGCCTGCGCGAAAACGGCTCCCGCAAGGGCAAAGGGAGCCAGAGGAGAAAGCAGCGACAAACGCATGGTTGCAGAAACCTTCCTGCCCCATTAGACACGGTTTTTTGGCAAAGGACTCGGCAGGGGTGGGAGGCGGGAGACGACCGCACCCTGTCCTCGCGTATGACACGCGAGGACGGGATGGGGCAGGCGGGCCCGCTATTTTTTGGCGTGTTCGAAGCGCTTGTTGATCTCGGCCCAGTTGACGGTGTTCCACCAGGCGGCGAGGTATTCGGGGCGCCGGTTCTGGTACATGAGGTAGTAGGCGTGCTCCCAGACGTCGTTTCCCAGGATGGGGTAGTGGCCCTGGGAGATTGGGGTGTCCTGGTTGGGCGTGGTGACGATCTTCAGCTTGCCCTCCCAGATGAGCCAGCCCCAGCCGGAGCCGAACTGCTTCGCAGCGGCTTCATTGAACTGTTTTTTGAAGTCCTCGAAGCTGGCGAAGTCTTTCTTGATCTGGTCGCCG
>JBEKIN010000171.1:0-9478 GCA_050011735.1 Acidobacteriaceae bacterium
CCGTTGACGTTGACTTTGGCAGGGTCGAGGCCAAGCTGGCGGATGACCGCGAGCGCCTGGGCGGCGAAGGCTTCGTTCAACTCGATGAGGTCGATCTGATCGAGGCCGAGTCCGGCGAGCTTCAGCGCCTTTGGGACTGCATACACCGGCCCGATGCCCATCTCCTCCGGATCGCATCCCGCGTACGCGAAGGAGACGAAGCGTGCTATGGGCTTGATCCCAAGTTGCGCGGCGCGCTCGGCGGACATGACCGCGGCTGCGGCAGCGCCGTCGGAAGTCTGCGACGAATTGCCGGCAGTCACGATGCCCTTTGCGTGAAAAACGGGCGGAAGTTTCGCCAGGGCGTCGTAGCTGGTGTCGGCGCGTGGTCCTTCATCGACGCGGAATTCAGTGGTCACGGCTTTGGGTCGGGTACTCCCGTTCAGTCCAGAAATTGTCACCGGCACAGGCACAATTTCGTCGGAAAACTTGCCGCTGTCGACAGAGGCCACGGCCTTCCGGTGACTATCGAGAGCGAACTGATCGGAATCTTCGCGCGAAATGCCGTAATGCTTCGCGACGCGCTCTGCAGTGAGGCCCATGGTGAGGTAAGAACCGGGATGGTTCTCGACCAGCCAGGGATTGACGGCGATCTTGGTGCCGCCCATGGGAACGAACGACATCGATTCAGCCCCACCCGCAACAATGACCTCGGCTCCCCCGCCGCGGATGCGTTCGGCGGCCAGCGCAATCGCCTGCAGCCCGGAGGCGCAAAACCGGTTGATGGTCATCGCGGCTGATGCGACGGGCAGACTCGCGCGGAGAGCAACGACGCGCGCCAGGTTCATACCCTGTTCGGCTTCGGGCATCGCGCAGCCGAGAATGACGTCGTCAATTTCGCTCGCATCGAGCTGCGGCAGGCGATCGAGAGCGCCCCGAACAGCAACAGCGCCGAGGTCATCGGGGCGCGTAGTGCGCAGGGCTCCACGTGGAGCCTTGCCGACGGCGGTGCGAACCGAGCTAACGATGACAGCCTCTCTCATATTTTGCTCCGATTAGTTGCGCAGCGCCTTGCCAGTTTTCAGCGTATGCGCGATGCGTTCCTGCGATTTGCGCTCCCCGCATAGCGAAAGAAAATGTTCGCGCTCAAGGTCGAGCAAATACTGCTCGCTGACAGCCGTGCCCGGCGTGATGTTGCCGCCGCACAGCACTTCGGCAAGATGCGTGGCGACGGTGACGTCGTGGTCGCTGGCATATTCCCCTTGGCGCAACATGTAGACACCAAGGCGAAGGGCCGCCAGGACGCTTTCGCCGGGAGCGGGAATATCGGTGACAGGCAGCCGTGCGCGATAGCCAGCCTCGGCCAGCGCGACGGCGCGCGATTGGGCATCGTGCAACAGGCGGTCGCGGTTCATGGTGATCGCGTCAGACGGACGAAGCAGGCGCAGCTCGCGGGCTTCGAACGCTGACGTGGAGACTTTGGCAAGGGCGATGTTCTCGAAGACGGTGCGCATCGCGTGATGCAGTTCGACCGAGTCGCTGCGCGATGCTGTGGGCGCAGCCGCGACGGCGATTTCGAGGGCGCGCAGGGTCATCTCCTTGCAGCCGCCACCGGCCGGAATCAGCCCGACACCGGTCTCGACGAGCCCCATGTACAGCTCAAGGTGCGGCTGACGCACAGCCGCATGCAGTGTCACTTCCGAGCCGCCACCCAAAGTCATGCCAAACGGCGCGACAACCACCGGGCTCGGGCAAAACTTGATCGCCTGCGTCATTTCCTGGAATGCGCGGATGTAAATGTCGATTTCGTCCCACTCTTCATCCTGCGCAGCCAGCAGCAACTGGACGAGATTTGCGCCCGCGGAGAAGTTCGTAGCGTCGTTGGTGATGACGAAGCCGCGGAAGTTGCGCACGACATCGCTGCTGGGATGCAGGGTCTTGCGGACGAAATCGACAATGTCGCCGCCAAGGGCGTTCATTTTGGTGTGAAACTCGATGCATCCGATGCCGTCGCCAACATCGATCAACGAAGCGCCGGGATTTTCTGCCACAACGCCGCCAGAGCGCTTCGCCCGCGTCAGCGTGACTACAGCCGACGCCGGTTCCACCGGCACGTATTCTCCCGAGCGCGGGTCGAAATACTCCGCGCCGTCCTGCCCATACCAGGACGATCCGCCTGAGGCCAGAAGCTTTTCAAGAGCGGCCGGCAGCGTGCGGTCCTGCGCGCGCAGTTTCTGCGCAGTCTCAGCGACGCCCGCCGCGTCCCACATCTCGAACGGCCCAAGTTCCCAGTTGAACCCGGCGCGCATGGCACGGTCGATGTCGGCAACGCTGTCGCTGATCTCGCCGATCCGGTTCGCAGCGTAAAGCCACAGGTCAGGAAGAATCTGCCAGTAGAACGCCGCGGCCTTGTCCTTTTCGGGATTGCCGCCGAGCAGCGCGCGAATCCGCTCGGGCATGGATTCGATGTTCTTCGCGATGTCCAGCGCGGGGAATCTCGGCTTCAGTGCAGGCCGGTAGTCGAGGGTGGCCAGGTCAAGAACGAGCCGTTCGTCATTCTCCGCACCTTTTTGTTTTCGATAAAACCCCTGGCCCGTTTTGTCGCCGAACCATTTGCGCTCGAGCATCTGCTCCAAAAACGAGGGAAGCTGAAGATCGGAGCGTTCGTCTCGGACATTGGCCGCGAAGTTGCGAACGACGCTGCCCAGCACGTCGAGGCCGACCATATCGGCGAGGCGAAAGGTTCCGGTTTTGGGCCAGCCCATCGGCCTGCCGGTCAGCGCGTCGACTTCCTCAATGCTCAGCCCGAGGCTCTGCATCACGCGAATCGTATTGAGTATCGAGAATGCGCCAATGCGGTTGGCGATGAAGTTGGGCCGGTCGTTGGCGGGAACCACAGACTTGCCGAGATAAACCTCGGCGAAGCGCGCAACAGAGTCGACCGCAGCCGGATCGCTATCGGGTGTGGCGATGATCTCGAGCAGCTGCATGTAGCGCGGCGGATTGAAGAAATGCGTGCCAAACCAGCGACGTCGCAGTTCCTGCGGAAGAACCTGAGCGATCTCGCCGACCGGCAGGCCGCTGGTATTCGTGGTCAGGATCGCATCCGGACGCAGATGCGACGCGACACGGGCCAACAGGCTGCGCTTGATCTCCAAATTCTCTGCGACAGCTTCGATGACCCAGTCGCAATCCTGCAGCTTCGCCAGGTCGTCGTCGAAATTGCCGATTGTGATGCGCGCTGCAAACTCAGGAACGGCGAGAGCGGCGGGTCTGGACTTCTTCAGCGCTTCGACAGCCTGGGCGGCGAGGCGGTTGGGCTCGCCGGGCTGCGCCACATCCAGCAGAAGCACAGGGAAGCCGGCGTTCGCGATGTGCGCGGCGATGCGCGAGCCCATGGTGCCCGCGCCCAGTACTGCGATGCGGCGGATCGGATAAGCCGCCGCCTGCAAAGGAGTGGCGGCAACGGATTCCGCGACGGATGAAGCATGCATGGAAGGATTCTCTCCGAAACTGGCTAACCCAACACCCTATCCGATTCGCGCGTTCGTTGCCGTGTGAATTCGGCAAGAACCTGTGGCTCGAATCGGCCGAGGCGCCTCATTGAACCTGGCCCGCTGCATTTTCCAGGACCACGTTCGAGAGCACCGCTGTATCGGACGTGGTCGGCAGATGCGAGCAGAAGCCGATCCCCACGTAAAAGGGCGTGTCCAGATGCAGCTGGATCGGCCGCCCGAACTGGTGCATTGGCTCGCCTTCGAGGCTCACGAAGAGCGCAAATGAGTCGCCGCGCTTTTCGATCCCAATACGTTTGGCCATGACCGGAACGAGGCTGTCAGGGCTCGCGCCGCTCGGTCGGCCGCGGCCGCCGATGCGATATTCCATATCTTTCACGCGCACATCCTTCTCGGGCCGCACAGCCAGGTGAATCATGCCGAGACCATGCAGCGCGACGATGGCCTCCTGCGAATCGTCGTCGAGGCTTTGGCGGATGACCAGCACAGCTTTGCGATCGCCGTAACCCTTCGGATCCGGAAAAGCGATGTCGGCTGCGAGCGAGACATCGCCGGTCATCTTCTTCCAGAGGTACCGGAACTCGTCGCGCGTGTACCAGATGTTATAGCCGGCAGACTGGATGGTGTACGCGCTGCTGGTTGCGTCGTAACTTGCGCTGCCGGGAACCGGAGCGCTGCCGATGTCCGACTGGCCATCGAAGATGCCGATCGGGATGTTGAAATTCGTGCTCGGCCGATGGAAGTCTGGCGGCGGCGCAACCTGCGCATGCGTTGCTGAACCTGGCTGCGCCCAATCCGGCGCCTGTGGAGCGCCCGCGGCATTCTGGGTGCTCGCGGCGCTCTGCGCGTCCGCGCATCCGACCCTTAGCATCGCGCACAGCACAAAAAGAGCGACCCATCGCCCGGCAACAGGCTTCATAACATCTTCCTCGAACCGGATTGTAGCGCGCTGCAGACCTACGTTTTACAATCGCGTGACGTTGCCTGCAGTCGCCACAGACGTCCAACCCTTGTGATCGCGCAAGTCACCGCCCATTGGCTGGCCTTACTCCTCGTCCTGTCGGCCGCGCAGGTTGCGCCGCAGCGCGATCCGCGAGGTCACTACGCTGCACCCGTTGCTGGCCAGCCTCTCTGCACGCTGCAAATTCACGTCACCGGTTTCCGCAACAATCACGGCACGGCAGGCGGCGTGGTCTTTTCCTCTCCTGACGGCTGGCCGAGCGATCGATCGAAAGCGGTCGTGCAAGGAGGCTTTCCCATCGCCAATCGACAGGCGACACAAATCTTTCAAGTGGATCCAGGCCACTACGGAGTTGTCGTCATCCACGACGAAAACTCCAACATGAAGCTGGACCGGAATTTCTTCGGAATCCCCAAAGAGGGTTTCGGGTTTTCCAATAATCCCAAGGTGACCGTGTCAGCGCCGTCGTTTCAGGCGGCAGCTATACCGGTGATTTGCCCGGCGACACAGATCGAGATCAGGCTAATTTACAAGTGACGCGCGGCAAGGTTCGCGAACGAAATCAGGCTGCCGTGCCGCCTGCACTGGGTGCCTGTGGCGCCGTGTTGCCGGTGGGATTCACCAGGTCGCGCAATTCTTTGCTGGGCTTGAAGTAGGGAACCTTCTTTGCCGGGACCTCCACCTTGGTGCCGGTTTTGGGATTGCGTCCAATGCGCGGCTTGCGCTGACGAATGCGGAAGCTGCCAAAGCCGCGAATCTCGATTTTGTCGCCGGACTTGAGCGCTCCGATGACGGAATCGAAAATGGTCTCCACAATGGTTTCACTGTCGCGGCGTGTCAGATCGCCCAGTTTCGTCACTTCCTCAACAAGATCGGCTTTCGTCATAGTGGGGGTTGCTCCGATTTGGGTTTGCCCTCTGTCCAACATAGTAGATGCAATCTCTTTGGCTTGCAAAGTCAAGGATTTGCGGGGTTTCTTGGCCGGACCTGACCCCACCCTTTAACCAAGCCGTTTCCGGTAGGAAACCGGCTGGAAGGCTCGCCAACCCCCTTCAGCGCCAAAGAAAATAGAACCCTGCGTGCCGCTCCACCAGTTTGCTGGGCTGATGGATGAGATCGTCAGTGTTCGAAATCAGATCCCAGATGGTTCGATGGTGAAAAATGGGTTTAACCACGCTGGGCTCGCCCGAAATCCCCACCGATTTCGCGGTTTCGAGCAGCGCAACCCGAAAACCGCCCTCTTTATCGATCAGGTGCAGCGGTACCGCCTGCTCGCCGGTCCAAACCTGTCCCGTAGCCAGTGTCTTAATATCGCCGGCAGGCAGATGACGGCCATTCGCGACATCCGCGATGAACTGGCCGTACATGTCGTCGACCAGGCCCTGGAAATAGACCCGTTCCTCCGGCGTCATCGCGTGCGATGGATCACCCGCGTCCTTCAGCGTGCCGGCGTGGATGACTTCGGGCTTGAGCTTGGCCCACGTGAGCAGGTCGCCATAGTTAGTCCACTCCATAATGACCCCGATGGAACCGACCACGCTGGCGTCGTTGGCGTAGATTTTGCTGGTGGCCGACGCGATGTAATAAGCGCCGCTGGCCCCCACGCTCTCAATCGAGGCAACCACCGGCTTCTTCTTCTCATCGCGAATGCGCAGGACCTCGTGGTAAATCTCCTGCGAAGCCGCTGCCCCGCCACCCGGCGAGTCGATGTGCAGAATGATGGCCTTAATGGAGCTGTCCTGATCGTACTTGCGCAGCTGGTCGACGGTGGTATCGGCAGAAAGGATTTCGCCGTCAATATCGATGACGCCGATATTGTCGTCGCCGAGGGAAGAGAATCCGTCGTCGTCGCCGCCGAATGCGCGCGCGGCGGTATACATGAGCAGCGAAGCGACTACCAGAAACGCCAGTACAAGGGCGCCGCCAACAACGAACCAGATCCATACGCGTCGCCGGCGAGGCGCAGGAACCGCGGTGGCCGAGGGTTGCTGAGCGCCGGTAACGGGTGTAAGTGGCTCTTCCATAAGGGCGAGTTTAGCACTGGACAGACCCTGATTGGGTGCTGGTCACTGTCACGAAATGGGATATGATAAACAGTAGGTTCCCCTGTTCAACTGGGTCGTTTTGCGACTGCGGCGCGTTTGCCGGGTCTAACACCGTAGCGGTTTGTGTGGCAAAATAAATCGATTGAGCCGAACGTGACTCCTCAATACAGCATCGTGATTCCGGCGTACAACGAAAGCGCTCGCATCGGACGCGCCCTTACTGAAGTTCTGCGCACCCTCGACGAGAAGCACTGGGATGCTGAAGTGCTGGTGGTGAACGACGGCTCGACCGATAACACCGCCGCCATTGTCGAGTCGTTCGTGGCGAAAGACCATCGCGTGCGGCTGCTCCAGAACGGCACCAATCGCGGTAAGGGCTACAGCGTGCGCAATGGCCTGTTGCACGGCAGCGGCAACATCGTGATGTTCACCGACGCCGACCTTTCTTCGCCGATGCCCGAAGCGGAGCGGCTGTTCGCGGCCATCCGCGACGGCGCCGATGTGGCTATCGGCTCGCGCTGGCTGGGCACAAGCCGGCAGACCATCCATCAGCCCCTGTACCGGCAGTTTTTCGGGCGCTGCTTCAACCTCGTGACGCGGATGATTATGCGGCTGCCGTTCGCGGACACGCAGTGCGGCTTCAAGGCCTTCCGGCGCGGCGCGGCGCAGACCATCTTCCGGCTGCAGCGCATCGAGCGCTGGGGCTTCGACCCGGAGATTCTCTTCATCTCGCTCAAGCGCGGCTTCAACATCAAAGAGGTTCCGGTCACGTGGGGCCACGACGAGCGGTCGCGGATCAGCTATCTGCGCGACGGCATCAAGATGCTGGAAGAGCTGGTGTACGTCCGCTGGAACTCGCTGGTCGGCGTGTACAACCGCGACGTGGCGGATTTGGCCGCGGAACGCGGATAGCTACCCAGAGCATAGAAGGGCAGCGTACGGCTTTCTGCGTTCAGCGAAGCTACCCCCTCCCCCCTGTTTTTGCTAAGCGTATGATTTCAGGCATGTTCGCCTCTTTCTCCTGAGGCCCTCTGGCCGCAAGTAATTGAAAAGTTGTTAGTTGTGAGAGGCCCTCGCTGTAAGTGTGTGAAAAAGCAGGGAGTAGGGAGTAGGCAAAAGGGAATAGAAGAACTTCCATTCCGAGGCACAGGGCTCAGGGCTCAGGGCACAGGGCACAGGGCTTAGGGCACAGGGCACAGGGCGCAGAGCGCAGGGCGCAGAGCGCAGAGCGCCAGAGCAAAACAGTGATCAGTGGCCGGAGCCGGCAGCGAAAAGCCTCGCCCGATGGGTGAGGCTTTCCTGGTTCCAAAGCGTAATCAGCGGGGGCATTTTTCTTTTTCTACCCTATAAGATCAGAATACCAAACCCAGCCTGAAAACCGGCCAAATATCTTCGAGCGTATTGTGGTGGAAGTGTTGTGGAATGAGGGACAACACTTTGGTACCGTGCGCAAAAAGCTTGACAATTTTTGGGGCCGGGGCCGGAGTTGCGATTCACGGCGCACGATTCAGCTTACTTTTGGCCCGGGGGCAGCAGAACGGGGAACCCGGCGGCGCATCTATATACTATTTTGAACGCCATGATGGTCTGGGCCTTTTCCGACAGCGCCAAGCCTCGTAAGTGGAGCAAGCCGATATGAGCCGAGTTGTCGTGATCGGAGCAGGGCCGATGGGTCTGGCGGCTGCGTACCGCGCGGCGAAGAACGGGCACAGCGTGGATCTGTTCGAGGCGGCGCCGGAGCCCGGCGGCATGGCGGGCCACTTCGATTTCGACGGGATTTCGCTGGAGCGGTTTTATCACTTCGTCTGCAAGACCGACGCGCCGACCTTCGAGTTGATGGAGGAACTGGGCATCGGCGACAAAATGCGCTGGCGTGAAACCTCGATGGGCTTCGTCACCCAGGCGAGGCTTTTCCGCTGGGGAGATCCGTTGGCGCTGTTTCGCTTTCCGTATCTCACGTTGATCCAGAAGCTGCGCTACGGGCTGTTTGCATTCATCTGCGTACGCCGCGACCAGTGGCCGTCGATCGAGACGGAAAATGCCCGGAAATGGATCATTCGATGGTGCGGTGAGGATATCTACGAGAGGTTCTGGAGTCCGCTGTTCCGGCACAAGTTCTACGAGTACGCCGATAACATCTCGGCGGCGTGGATCTGGACGCGCATCCGCCGCATCGGGCGCTCGCGACGCAGCATATTTCAGGAGGAACTGGGCTATATCGAAGGCGGTTCGCTGACCCTGATCGATGCACTGTGCGAAGGAATCCGAAAACATGGCGGCCGGATTCACCTGGGTGAAGGTGTGCAGCGGGTGCTGGTGCAATCGGGAAGAGTAACGGGCATCCGGACTCCGCATAGGGCGGTCCCCGCGGACGCCGTAATCTCGACGGTTCCGACGCCGCTGGTGACTGCTCTGGTTTCCGATCTGCCTCCGGAATGGAAACACCGCTACGAGGCGATTCACAATATCGGGGTCATTTGTGTCATTTTTAAGCTAAGCCGTTCGGTGAGTCCGCATTTCTGGATCAACGTCTCGGAGCCGGATATTGAAATTCCAGGCGTGATCGAGTTCACAAACCTGCGACCGCAGGGCAATGACACCATCGTGTATGTCCCGTACTATATGCCGGTCACCAACATGAAGTTTTCCTGGTCCGACGACCAACTGCTGAAAGAAGCATTCGTCTGCCTCCAGCGCATCAATCCGGCGATTGCCGAGAGCGATGTCCGCGCTACGAAGGTGGCGCGGCTTCGTTACGGTCAGCCGATTTGCGAGCCGGGATTCGCCGCGAAGATTCCGCCGGTACAGACGCCGATAGGGGGGCTGCAGATTGCGGACACCTGCTATTACTATCCGGAGGATCGGGGCATTGCGGAAAGCGTGCGGGTTGGATCCGTAATGGCGACCTCGATTGACCAGGCGGTGCCTGCCGAGATTGCTGAGACACCATTCGTGACGCAGGCAGGCGTCGCCTAGTT
>JBEKIN010000172.1:0-15057 GCA_050011735.1 Acidobacteriaceae bacterium
AATCCAGTGATCTGTTGCAAGAGGTCTTGAACGACGCTATCGACCTCCTAAACAAGGAGGGCATTTACTCGGTGCTTTCTTACGGATGGGAAGATGAAAACACCCCCTCACCCGAATACGTTGGCATTGCGATGTGGATCACGGATTCGCCGTTTGAACTAGAGTTTGCCTTTTGGGACAGGTCATCTCCGCCCCCACTCCCAACATCGCGTGATGAAGTTTTCTATAAGGCTGGTGAAGATTTCCTGGGAACCATGGATCTAGCCCGAAATGCACTAGCTCTCACCCGATACTGCTATGAGCATCGGAAGCCTGCTCCGATTCTGGACGACGAGGAACTATTTTGGGAGTACCGCGCTGCTGCTAGCCTGTGGATGAATATCTCATCCGACAGGCTCCTTGAGTACTTCGTTATGGCTCGGTTTGGGATCGCTACGAAAAAACTGATAGCCACACAAGAGTTCAAGAAGTTTGACCGCAAGAGCGGAATTTTGGCGCGCGTTTTCGGGCTGCCGGGAAATGGCGAGGGACCGCTGGCAATAGATGCCGGTAAGGGACTCGTCGAGCTGGCAGAGCCAATGGATGCGCTTCGCCGAACTCGAAATGAAATCGTACATGAGATTGCTTCGCGCTGCGGAAGTAACGCATTGAAATTATTGAATCACCAGCGTGAGGAGGCGGCGAAGTCCCCTTACGTGCCCCGCAGATTCGACATGTCAAAAGAGGGCCTGGCCTCATTGGCAGACACGTCCAAACTCCTTGCCGATGGCAAACAGGCGGAACTTCTAGACGTTCTGTCTAAGTTGAAGGAATGGTATTGTCTGCTGGTGAAAGCTGCGAGCCTTGTCTTCGAATTTGAGTATTGGAAACGCACCGGACGGTAAGCGTCGTATCAGTGCCCACGGAGCCCGGGCCGGCGCGCGCCGGGTTGAGGGGTCGGTGCGCGTATTATCGCGTGCTTCATTTTCCGATGCTTTCTGGCGACTCACCCCAAATACTGCACGAACAGCCTGTAGTAGATTCGACCGAACTCGGTTGCGAACTCCTTGAGGGTGGCAATATTGTGGAGATCGGCTCCTCGGTATTGAAGCAATGGCGGCTTCTTCTGCTTCGGTCTCTTCCCGTGTCTCACCGGAGCCTTCAGGAGCCAGTTATGGCTGCACTTATTTCTTAGGGTGTTCAAATCCATGAGTCGCTCTTTAGTCTTTGGTTTCAGTAGCCCGAGCGCGACCGCGAAGTTGAGTTTCATGTCGAAACCAAGGCTTCCTGCGCCAAAGAGCATCTTGCGCAGCGCCCGGGCGGCATTACTTCGCATTCTTCGTTTGCGATCCTCGACCTTGACGTTAAGAATATGGCTGACGATCAGCGAGTTTAGTAAGTCCTCAATCGATGTGTGCAATTGCAGCACGGCGGAGCGTACCATGTCATCTCTTTTACGCTCGAGCATGCCGGCATAGAGGAAGCGGTCCTTCTTCTCGTTGCCCCTATAAAAGAAATCGTCGATCGCCGCGATCTCGCGGGCTAGTCGATTGATCTTAGCTTCTACTGGTCGCGCATTTTTCCAATTCATGGCTCGCTGTAGCCCTTTCAGAAATGGCGTTTCTCAAAACAAGACGGGCGTCCTTTGAGAGGACGCCCGTTGCGCGTTCGCGCGTGTCGCTGAACGCGGAGTTTAGTACATGCCTTCCATGCCGCCGCCGTGGCCGCCGCCTGCCGGGGCTGCGGACCTGGGTTCCGGAATTTCGGAAACCATGGCTTCGGTGGTGAGCATAAGGCCGGCGATCGAGGCGGCGTTTTGCAGCGCCGTGCGGGTCACCTTGGTTGGGTCGATGACGCCCGCCTTGACCAGGTCTTCGAAGACGTTGGTCTGGGCGTTGTAGCCGAAGTGGGGATCCTTGCTTTCGAGGATCTTGCCCACGACCACCGCGCCTTCTTCGCCGGCGTTGCCGACGATCTGACGAAGGGGCTCTTCGAGCGCGCGACGAACGATCTGGGCGCCGATCTTCTCATCGCCCACGAGGACCTTGATGAGCTCTTCGACGTCCTTCTCGCAGCGCACCAGCGCCACGCCGCCGCCGGGGACGATACCCTCCTCGACCGCTGCGCGGGTAGCGTGCATGGCATCTTCGACGCGAGCCTTCTTCTCCTTCATCTCGGTCTCGGTAGCCGCGCCAACCTTGATGACCGCAACGCCGCCGACCAGTTTGGCCAGACGCTCCTGCAGCTTCTCGCGGTCGTAATCGGAGGTGGTCTTGTCGATCTGGTTGCGGAGTTCTTTCACGCGGCCTTCGATGGCCTTGTGCTCGCCGCGGCCTTCGACGATGGTGGTGTTGTCCTTGTCGATGGTGACGCGCTTGGCCTTGCCGAGGTCCTCAAGCTTGATGTTCTCGAGCTTGATGCCCAGGTCTTCGGTGACAGCCTTGCCGCCGGTGAGGATGGCAATGTCGCCGAGCATGGCCTTGCGGCGATCGCCGAAGCCAGGCGCCTTGACGGCGGCGACGTTCAGCGTGCCACGCAGCTTGTTGACGACGAGGGTGGCGAGAGCTTCGCCGTCGACGTCCTCCGCCACGATGACGAGCGGCTTGCCGTTGCGGGCAACCTGCTCGAGCAGGGGGAGGAGATCCTTCATGGAGCTGATCTTTTTTTCGTAGATCAGGATGTAGGGCTCTTCGAGGACGACTTCCATGCGATCGGGATCGGTGACGAAGTAGGGGCTGAGGTAGCCGCGGTCGAACTGCATACCTTCGACGACTTCGAGCTGGGTTTCGAGGGTCTTGGATTCCTCAACAGTGATGACGCCGTCTTTGCCGACCTTCTTCATGGCTTCGGCAATGATGGTGCCGATGGTGGTGTCAGCGTTGGCGGAGATGGTGCCGACCTGAGCGATCATGTCGCCAGTGACGGGCTTAGAGAACTTCGCCAGTGCTCCACCGGTGACGGTGCCGTCTTCGGCGCGCTTGCCGACGACAGCTTCAACGGCCTTGTCGATGCCGCGCTTGAGGGCCATGGGGTTCGCGCCGGCGGCGACAGTCTTGACGCCTTCGCGGTAGATGGCCTGAGCGAGAACGGTTGCGGTGGTGGTACCGTCGCCGGCTACGTCGGAGGTTTTCGACGCCACTTCGCGCACCATCTGGGCGCCCATGTTCTCGAGCGGATCCTTGAGCTCGATTTCCTTGGCTACGGTGACGCCGTCTTTGGTGATGGTGGGCGCACCGAATTTCTTTTCGATGACGACGTTGCGGCCCTTGGGGCCGAGCGTCACTTTGACAGCCTCCGCCAGAATATTCACGCCGCGCAGAATCGCCTGGCGGGAATCTTCTCCGTGCAGAATTTGCTTTGCCATTTTGCTGATCTCCTGATGTTGCGGAGCCGCAGCTCCGTTTGAACTTGTGTGTTCTCGATCCCACATCCCCAAAACGAGGGATGTGGGGCACCCGTTTATTTCTTGAGGATGCCGAGGACTTCTTCTTCGCGCATGATGAGGAACTCTTCCCCGTCAATGCGAATCTCGGTGCCGGAGTACTTGCCGAAGAGGATGCGGTCGCCCTTCTTCACGTCGAGCGGGAAGACTTTGCCCTCGTCGTTGGATTTGCCCTTGCCGACGGAGATGACTTCGCCTTCCTGGGGCTTTTCCTTGGCGGAATCGGGGATGATGATGCCGCCGCGCACCGTCTCGTTGTCCTCGATGCGGCGGACGAGCAGACGATCGTGCAGCGGAGTGAACGTGGTGGTTGCTGATGCAGTAGCAGTAGGCATTGCTTTGCTTCTCCTTCAGAGTTTCCGGGAGCGCGTGCGCTCCGCGTGGTGTTAGCCGCGAGATTCATCTCGCGGAAGGAACAAACTTTTGAGGCCGTGCCTGATTCGGATTGGGGCGACCGCCGGAGGGCTTAGGTCCGGAACGGCAAGGCACGTTTTGCTGCGCGGTTGCCGTCGTTTAGCACTTTCGCCCTATGACTGCCAGCGTAACTGGGGGATGATGTGGATGTCAAGGGGTGGGGCTGAAAAGTGAGTGGAAGTGACTCAGATAATTAGCAGGGGCGAGCGGAAAGCGAGTGAAAGGCGAGCGGGTTGCGCGCGGTAAAGCATTTAGCGAGAGGCATTTAGCTCCTCCGAGGACAAGTGGCCAGGGCTGACTTCCCTGTTATGGAGCAGACGCCGGGCTGGCGGGGGTCATGCCGAGCGCCTGGACGTAGCTCGGGTTTACGCGGGTGTGGGCGAACTGGATCTTCGTCAGCAAATCCGCGAAGGCCGCGTCGATGTCGCCCTGCGGAGGCCGGGCGGCGATGCGCTTCTCGGCGTTGCCGGTTCCGGCGGGCAGCTTGGCGAAGGCGACGATCTCGTCCCAGTGGGCGGGGAGGTCGAAGGTCGCCACGCAGGGAGTCGCGTCCATCCTTTTATAGGTCCAGAACGCCCAGCCGACGTGGTTCTCCTCCAGGGTTTTTCGGAAGGATTCCACCCAGGCATCCTTGTTCTCGCCGGACTCGCCGAGCCAGATGGGCACGTGGTACTGATGGCGGAAATCCAGGTACTCCTGGATCACGGTGGAGTCGGTCTTCTCGGTCCAGTACTTGTGCAGGGTGTACATCACGTTGGGATCGCCGGGAGGGCCGAAGACTTTGAAGTTGGTGTCCCACTGCGCGCCGCCGAGGATCAGCACGTGGTTGCGGTCGACGGAGCGGATGCCGCGGGCGATCTTCCAGTAGACGGGCTCGAGCTCGCGATTCAAAACGCGCAGCTGCGGGATAGGCGGGATCGGCTCGTTCAGCAGGTCGTAGCCGAGCACGGTCGGATTGTTGTGGTAGTGCTGGGCGATGCGGCGCCAGGCGGTGACGGTCTCTTCCTGCGCCTCGGGGCTTGAAAACAGCCATGGATAGCCGTAGCTGTCATCAATGTTGGTGCCGGTCTGGCCACCGGGCGCGCAGTGCATGTCGAGGATGACGTAGATGCCGTCCTTCTTCGCCCAGTCGACCAGCTGATCGACGAGCTTGAAACCCTCAGCGTCATCGCTTGTGAAGAACTTCCAGTGGAGCGGGACGCGGACGGAGTTGAAGCCCATCGCCTTGATGCGATCCAGGTCGGCTTCGGTGATGTAGTTGGCCCGCCACTGGCGCCAGAACTCGTCGGCCTTCGCGGGACCGAGGAGTTCTTTGGTGAGGTCTTCGATTTCGCGCGGAGACTGCGGGCCGCCGTCGAAGTGGAACATGTAGCCTTCCACCTCGAACCAGTTTCCCAGATTGATGCCGCGGAGCAGCAGCGGCTGGTCATCGCCATCGAGAAGCTGCTCGGCATGGGTGTGGACGAAGCCGTGCTTCGGGATTTGGGCGAAGAGAGCTGGAGCCGAGATCAGGAGGAGGAAAAGGCAGAGGAGAGCGGCGCGGCCAGCGGAGATTTTCACGGAACCAACCTACTCCGCCAACGGGGAGCGTTCAAGCGTTGATCGGGACTGGAGTGGCTTCACGGCAAGTCGTCGGCTTCTCCTGGCTGGAGTTCCGACTCGTGCCTGACATCGAACTAGCCGAGGATCGTGGCGATCGAGGCTCGAAGATCAGACTGATCTGGCAACTCGAGACTCCCGAGTTGCCGGATAATCAACCCTTGCTCGATGGTGGCGAACACCGGCTTGATCGCCGACGGCTTTAGCAGGCCTGCCCGTTGCCACTTGCTGATCAAGACCTCGCCAGAAGTGGCGGATGCGCGAACCTGGCTGGTGATTGCCATAATCACAACATCGCGCTTCGAAGCATTGTAGGACCGTCGTCTTCCGGGTTGGTCCACACCCGCTCAAATGCCGGCTCGCTTGCCGCCGCGGCGCCACGCGCGACAGCGCGGTCCTGACCGCGGAAGCGAAGGAACTCGACGAAATCCTCCACTTCCGCGATTTGTTCCGAGCTCAGCGCCTGGATTTTCTCAGCGAGATTGCCGGCATTTGCCATATTCTCTTCCCGCCCTCCCAGATTCTACCTCCGTTTATGACCGGCCTCCATGAGCAGCACGGATCATTTTCCCGCCTTCCCGTAATGCGCGCTGACACGCCCCCCTCATGGGGTTTCGCGGGTTTCGCTGGTGGGCGGGGGGGAGCCGCCGCAGCGCGCGCGCCAGCTCTGGCCGAACTTCTCGCGCTCCTCGGGGGTCATCGCCTCCCACTTCTCGCGCTTCCGCTGCCGCCATCCGGAGCGTTGGCCGCCGCCGTGGCTCAAGCCTCCGAAGAGAAGCCGGCAGAGAACCAGCAGTCCCATCGCCTGCCAGAAGGTGATGTGGCGCCATCCGAAGAGCATGGGAGCCAGCCAGTTCCACAGCAGCATTGTGACTTCGCCGAAGAGCGCGATAAAGGCCGCGAGCGCCAGCGGGCCCACAAAGAAGATCCACTTGTTTCTCTTGACCCAGGAGTTTTCCATACCGTTCCTCATTTCCTCATGAACTCGTCGTGAACGCTCTGCAGGCGGGCACGGAGATGGAGCACCGCGTAGCGCTTGCGCGAGAGCAGGGTGTTGACCTTGATGCCGGTTTCCGCCGACAACTCTTTAAAGCTGCGCCCCTCCAGCTCGTGGGCGACGAAGACGGCACGCTGGTCGGCGGGCAGTTCGGCGAGGGCGGCTTCGAGTTGCTCGAGCAGGACGCTGCGAAGGTAGAGCGATTCCGGGCCGGCCTCGGGCGAGGGCAACAGATCTTCGAAGACGAGCAGTTCGCCGTCTTCGTCTTCGCCGGCGGCGTCGGAGAAATTCTGCGGCCGCTTCCTGCGGAAAAAATCGGCGATGCCGTTGCGCGCAACGGTGAAGAGCCAGCCGGTCAGGGTGTCGATGGGCATCAGCAAGCGATTGGCTTCGACCAGCTTGAAGAAAACCTCCTGCAGCAAGTCTTCGACGTCGGCCTCGTTGGGGACCCGCCTGCGGATGAAATTGCGCAGCCGGGACCCTTGTTCCGCAATGACCTCCGAGATTTGCTGGTCCTGCTCGGTCATGGTGGTCATGGCTAGCACGGGTCACTCGTCCACCCCTGTAGACGATTGGCAGCCGAAAATATTGTAGAGACCGCGAAAAGGCGACGGCGGCCAGGTGAGATTCTCCTTGACAGCTTAGGAGAGAGGGAATACTTTCCTAAGCATATTAGGAATAGGGGATTCGGAAAGCGTGAAATCCATGGCCTGGTTTCAGTCGGTTGCCGCCGAGTTCTTTCATCGTTCGCAGGTCGCGGAGGAGATGCACGAGGAGTTGCGCTCGCACATCCAGCACCGGGCGGACGATCTGGAGCGCTTGGGCCTCAGTCGTGCGGAGGCGGACAGGCGCGCACGGATCGAATTCGGCGGGTATGAACGCTACCGAGAGGAAAGCCACGAAGCGCTGGGGGGCAGCGGCATCGAGACGTTATTGCAGGATACTCGCTTCAGTCTGCGCAAGCTGCGCAAGTCACCGAGCTTCACCATCGCCGCAATTTTGACGCTGGCCCTGGCCATCGGCGCGAACGCGGTGGTGTTCAGCGTGCTCAACGGGCTGGTGTTGCGGCCGCTGCATGTGCCCCAGGCGCAGAGCCTGTTCGCGCTGCAGCGGGGGAACGAGACATACATCGCGCAGTCGTATCCGGATTATCTGGACCTTCGCGATCGCAACCACAGCTTCGAGGGGTTGGCGGCGTACATGATTTCGCAGGCGGGGCTGGATACGGGAGGGAATCCGTCGCGCGCAGCGCTGTACCTGGTGAGCGGGAATTATTTCGACGTGCTTGGGATCGAGCCGTACAGGGGGCGCGTGTTTCATAGTGCCGACGAGCGGGGGGCCAACAGCGCGCCGTATATCGTGCTGACGTACGGGTACTGGCACAGCCGTTTTCAAGGCGATCCGGGCGTGGTGGGCCGGGTTGTGCAGCTGAACAAGCATCCTTTCACGATCGTGGGGGTAGCGCCGCCGGAGTTCCACGGGACGCTGTTGTTTTTCACGCCGGACTTCTTCGTGCCGCTGGTGAATCACGAACAGGTGGAGGGATGGAGCGGGCTGAACGACCGCGGGTCGCGGTGGCTCTTTGAGGTTCTGGGGCACCTGAAGCCTGGTGTGAGTCCCGCACAGGCGACGGGGGATCTGGATTCGATTGGGTCGGTGCTGCACAACGCTTATCCGAAGGAAGACGATCAACGGACGTTCACGCTGGTGAGCCCCAGCCTGCACGGCAATTTTTTCGCGCCGGAGTTAAAGGCATTTCTGGCCGGGCTCATGATGCTGGCAGGATTGATTCTGCTGGCCGCGTGCGCGAACCTGGGAAGCTTGTTTGCCGCGCGAGCCGCGGACCGCTCGCGGGAACTGGCGTTGCGGATCGCGCTGGGATCGAGCCGCATTCGTATTCTGCGGCAGCTGTTCACTGAAGCGGCGCTGATTTCGCTGGTGGGCGGGGTTGCCGGGTTGTGGGGCGGAATCTTCCTGCTGCACTGGCTGAGCGGGTGGCAGCCCTTTCCGCAGTACCCGATGAATATTCCTGTGAACCCGGACGCCAATGTCTATGGAGTGGCGTTGCTGCTGAGCCTGGCGAGCGGATTCTTCTTTGGAGCGGTTCCGGTGCGGCAGGTGCTGCGCACCGATCCGTATGAGATCGTCAAGTCGGGATCGAACGTCAGGCTGGGGCGGCGGATCACGGTCCGTGAGGTGTTGCTGGTGGTACAGATTGCGATCTGCGCGGTGCTGATGACGGCTTCTCTGGTTGCGGTGCGTGGGCTGGGACGGTCGTTGCACAGCAACCTTGGGTTTGAGCCGCGCAACGCGATGCTGGTGGAGACCGATCTGGGGATGGCGGGCTACAAAGGCGAGAAGGCGCCGGCGATGCAGAAGCGCATGATCGAGGCGATGAAGGCGATTCCCGGCGTAACCCAGGTGGGGCTGGTGGATATTCCGCCCCTGCACATGGGCTGGGGCATTGCGCGGGTGTTCAGCGACAAAGCGACGGATCTGCGGCCAGCGAATGCGGCGGGCGAGGCGATCCAGTACAAGATGTCTCCGGAGTACTTCCGGGCGGCGGGGACGGCATTGCTGGCGGGCAGAGGTTTCACCTCGCACGACGACGGGAACGCGCCACGAGTGGCGGTAGTGAACCGGGAATTCGCACGCAAATTCTTTGGCTCGGTCACCGCTGCGATGGGTGGACATTACAAGATGCCCGATGGAACGCGGGTTGAGGTGGTGGGCATCGCGGAAGACGGAAAATATACGGCGAACCTTGCGGAGGACCCACAGCCGGCGATGTTTCTGGCCATCCTGCAGTGGCCGGCGAGCGATACCTGGCTGGTGGTGCGTTCGAGCGGCGATCCGCAGCAGGTGGCGGCGGCGCTGCGGACGACGATGCGTGATCTGGATGCGGGATTGCCTTGTTTCATCCAGACATGGAACCAGGAAATGAACGGGGCCCTGTTCCCCACCCGTGTGGCGACCGCGTCGCTGGGAATACTCGGCGCGATGGGCGCCATGCTGTCCATCACCGGCATCTTTGGAATGGCGGCGTATTCGGTGAGCAAGCGGCTGCGGGAGCTGGGGATTCGGATCGCCCTGGGCGCACAGCGGAGAGAAGTTCTGGAAGCAGCGCTGGGACGCGCGATCAAACTGCTGGCATGGGGTTCAGCGGCGGGATTGATTCTCGGCATTCTTGCGAGCCGGGTGCTGTCGTTCATCGTTTATCAGGCGACGCCGCGGGATCCCGTGGTGCTGGGCGGCGTTGTTGTGGCGATGGCGCTGCTGGGACTGGTCGCGACGTCGATCCCGGCGCAACGGGCGCTGGCGCTGGATCCTCTGGTCCTGCTGCGCGAGGAGTGAACCAGAGGATCGTCAGGGGGCGTCGGTAAAGCAGGCTTACTGCTGGACGAAGGCCAGCTCGATGGTGAGTTTGACATCGTCGCCGAGCATGGCTGCCGGCATTCCAGCGCCGATGCCGAAATCTTCACGATGAATGGTGGTAGTGGCGGAGAAACCCATTTGAGTTTTCTTGTTCTGGCCGGTAACGGGACCGGTGGGACCTTCGACATCGAGCACGACCGGTTTGGTGACGCCTTTGATGGTGAGATTGCCGGCGATCTGCAGGCCGGCGCCGCCCTTCGTGACGCTGGTGCTGGCGAAGGTGGCTTTGGGGTTGTTGGCCACATCGAAGAAGCGCGCGCCCTTGAGGTCGTTGTCGCGGTTGGGAACGCCGGTGTCGACGCCGGTGACGTCGATGGTGGCGTTGACGGTGGATTTGGTGACGTCGTTGGCGTCGTAGACGAGGGCGGCATCGACGGCGCCGAAGCGGCCGTGAACCTTAGAGACGGTCATGTGCAGGATGGAGAAATCGACCTCGCTGTGGGCGGGGTCGGACTTCCAGGTGGTGCCCTGGGCCATGGCGAGAGGCGCGGCGAGAACGAGCAGTGCGGAGGCGAAACGAGCAAACTTCATGCGGAATCCTTTCCTTCGGCCCTGGGGATGCGGGCATCTACAGCATAGATAACATTACGCGATCTGAAAAACCCTGGGCCAACGGTAGCTCGGCAGTAACGCGGGCGAGGTGACGGGGATGCGTGCCCGCCGGGTGATGGACGAGGTGCGGAACTGGGCGCACACTCGGTCATGGAACCCCTCGCGACAAGCCACAACGGCGCTATGCCGATGCAGGCGAGCAGCCGGCCTACGTTTCTCATGTGCCCGCCCAGGCACTATGAGGTGAACTACGTCATCAATCCATGGATGGCCGGCAATGTACACCGGTCGTCGCGGCAGCAGGCGACCGAGCAGTGGGAAGAGCTGCGGCGCGCGCTGCGGGAGTTTGCCCAGGTGGAGCTGGTGGAACCGCAGCCGGGATCGCCGGACATGGTGTTCACAGCGAACGCGGGACTGGTGCGGAACGGGATCGTGGCGCTGAGCAGCTTTCAGCACAAGGAGCGGCAGGGCGAGGAACCGCATTTCCGGCGGTGGTTCAGCGAATCGGGATTCGCGGTGCGCGACACTCCGCGAGTGACGCCTTTTGAGGGCGAGGGCGACGCGCTGTTCGAGGCGGATGGTTCGCGTCTTTGGGCCGGGCATGGTCTGCGCACGCGCGAGGCGAGTCACAAGCAGCTGACGGAGCTGTGGGGCGTGGAGGTGGTGTCGCTGCGGCTGGTGGATCCGCGGTTTTATCATCTGGACACGTGTTTTTGCCCGCTGTCGAACGGGGACGTGATGTACTTCCCGGGCGCGTTCGACTCGGTGTCGGTTGGAAAAATTGAAATGCGCTACGCCAAATCGAAGCGGATCTGCGTGTCGGAAGACGATGCGCTGCTGTTTGCCTGCAACGCAGTGAATGTGGGAAAGACGATCCTGCTGAATGAGATCAGCCCGGAGCTCTGCGCGAGGCTGGAGGCGAGGGGATTCGAGATTATCCAGTTGGATCTGACGGAGTTTCTGAAGGCGGGGGGAGCTGCGAAGTGTTTGGTGCTGCGGCTGAGTAACTAGCCGGTAGCCTGTAGCCTGTAGCTGGGAGCGAAAGGCGGATAGCGGATAGCGAGCGAGGGGCAAGCGGAAGGCGAGCCAAAAGCGAGCTAGAGGCGGTTAGCGAGAAGCTTTTAGCGAAGGACTTTTAGCGAGAAGCGTTGAGCAAAAGGCGTTTAGCGAAGGCCCTAAGCGAAAAGCCGCTAATGAGAAACGGCTCGCCGGCGATGGGTTGATCGACTCCACAGAAACTTCACAATTGCAGGGAACCGCGGAACTGGGCGCGGCGTATTCTCCTTGACAGCTTAGGAGAGACAGGGGTAATCTCCTAAGCAGTTTAGGAGGACGCATGAAACTCCTCGCCTGGCTTCGTTCCGTTGCCGCAAAGTTATTCCGTCGTACCCGCACCGCGCAGGATGTAGACGAGGAGCTTCGCGCGCACATCCAGCGCCGGGCAGAAGACCTGCAGCAGTCGGGGCTGGATCCTGCAACGGCTGAACGGCGCGCGCGGATTGAGTTCGGCGGGTACGAGCGATACCGGGAGGAATCGCACGAGGCGCTGGGCGGGAATTTCATCGAGACATCGATGCAGGATGTGCGCATCGCATTTCGTGTGCTACGCAAGTCTCCCGGATTCGCCGCTACCGCGATCCTGACATTAGCGCTGGCCATTGGCGCCAACGCCGTGGTGTTCGGCGTCCTGAATGCGCTGATCCTGCGGCCGCTGAACGTGCCCCAGGCCGAGAGCCTCTACGGAATCGAGCATGAGAACGAGTACGGTTACCAGTCTTATCCGAACTATCGCGATTTGCGTGACCGCAACCGGAGTTTCGACGGAATGGCGGCGTTTTCGATCAACGAGGAAGTCCTGGATACGGGCAACAATCCGTCTGCCGCCTGGAACTACGAAACCAGCGGCAACTACTTCGACGTATTACGGCAGCAGCCGTACCTGGGGCGCTTTTTCCACGGCTCCGACGAGCACGGCCCGAACAGCGCGCCGTACATCGTGCTGAGTTACGCATACTGGCACAGCCATTTCGGGGACGATCGCGGGGTGGTGGGCCGCACGGTTTTGCTGAACAGGCATCCGCTCACGATCATCGGGGTAGCGCCGCCGGAGTTTGCCGGGACTTTGATGTTCTTCAGCCCCGACATTTTTATACCGATCGTGAACCAGCCGCAGGTGGATGGGTGGAATGGTCTGGACGACCGCGGTCACCACTGGATCTTTGAGGCGCTGGGGCATCTGAAACCGGGCGTGACGCCGGCGCAGGCGACGGCCGATCTGAACGCAATCGGCGCATATCTGGAAAAGACCTGGCCCGGAGTGGTCGGTCACAAGAAGTTTTCCCTGGCGCGCCCGGCGCTCTACGGAAATTTCATGGGCCGTCCGGTACGGGGATTCGTTGGGGGATTGACGCTGCTGGCGGGCCTGATCCTGCTGGCGGCGTGCGCCAACCTGGGCAGCCTGTTCGCGGCGCGCGCGGCGGATCGTTCGCGAGAAGTGGCTCTGCGGCTGGCGCTGGGTTCGAGCCGGAGCCGCATCCTGCGGCAGTTGATGACCGAGGCGGTGCTCATTTCGCTCGCCGGTGGAGTTCTGGGACTGGTGGGCAGCGTAGCCCTGCTGCAAAGGCTCAGCACATGGCAGCCGTTTGGCCGGTTTCCCATCCATGTGCCGGTGAGTCCGGACGCAAAAGTCTACGTGGTGGCTTTGGGTTTGGCGCTGGTGAGCGGATTCCTGTTCGGGATTGTTCCGGTGCGCCAGGTGATGCGGGCGAATCCGTATGAGATCGTCAAAGCCGGATCGAGCGGGAGGGTTGGCCGGCGGATCACGGTTCGCGACCTGCTGCTGGTGGTGCAAATCGCGCTCTGCGCCGTGCTGGTGACTTCTTCGCTGGTTGCCCTGCGTGGACTGGTGCGTTCGCTGCACAGCAACTTCGGCTTTGAGGCGCGCGGCGCGATGGTTGCCGATATCGGTCTGACCCAGGGGGGCTACGTGGGCGACAATGTTGTGGCCTCCATGCAAAAGCGCATCATCGATGCCATGGAATCGATTCCTGGAGTCGAGGCAGCGGCAACCGTGAATAACCCTCCCCTGGGCCTGGGCGGCGAGAGGAAGGGTGTCTATAAGGATGAGACCCGCGATCTGCGGGCATCGAACTCGGCTGGTCTGGTGTTTATGTACATCGTGTCTCCGGATTACTTCCGAGCGGCCGAGACAACCCTGGTATCAGGCAGGAGTTTCACGCAGCATGACGACCTGAATACGCCGCGCGTCGCCATCGTGAACCGGGAATTTGCGCGCACCATTCTTGGATCCGCAGAGGACGGAGTGGGCAGGTACTTCCGATGGCAGGATGGAATTCGCATCCAGGTGGTGGGTATTGTCGAAGATGGAAAGTATCTGAACCTTGCCGAGACGCAGCAGCCGGCGATGTTTCTGCCCGTACTGCAGACTCCGTGGAGCGAGACCTCGCTGGTGGTGCGCTCCAACCGGGATCCGCGGGAAGTGGCCGCGGCGATGAGGAGCAAACTGCGCGAGCTCGATCCGGGTCTGCCCGTCGAAATCCGGACCTGGAACACACTGCTGGACGGCGTTCTGTTTCCTTCGCGGGTGGCGACGGTGGCGCTGGGCATTCTGGGCGTGATGGGCGCCATGCTGTCAATCACGGGGATCTTTGGCATGGCGGCGTACTCGGTGAGCAAGCGGCTGCGGGAGCTGGGGATTCGCATCGCCCTGGGCGCGCAGCGCAAGGAAGTGCTGCAGACCGCGCTGGGACGGGCATTTCGTCTGCTCGCGATTGGTTCGGCGGCGGGACTGGCTTTGGGAATTCTGGCCACGCGAGTGCTGGCCTTCATCGTTTATCAGGCGAACGCGCGCGATCCGGTGGTGCTGGCGGGTGTTGTGATTGCCATGGCGCTTCTGGGGTTGTTGGCGACGTGGCTGCCGGCGCAACGGGCGCTTTCGGCGGATCCGCTGGTGTTGTTGCGCGAGGAGTGAAGCGAGCGAGAGACGAGCGAGAGGCTGTTAGCGAAAGACTTTTAGCGAAAGGCGTTTAGCGAAGGACTTTTAGCGAGAAGCCTCTACCCTGGAACGGCGAGCGAGAGACGAGCGAACGACGAGCCAAAAGCGAGTGAAAAGCGGCTCGCTGGGATGATTATGCTGAGGCTGCCAGGCTTCGGTTGGGCGTATAAAGGACCCGGAAGGGTCGCCATGCAACGACGAGAATTTCTGGCTGGCGCGGTGAGCGCGACCATGATGGGCGCGGTCGGCGGCGTCGGTGGGCTTGCTGCGGAGAAACCAATCAGGAGTGCGGGGGAGCCAGTTGGGGTCGCGAGCACGGGGATTGGCGCGCGGGGCGAGGAACAGCACCAGCGTCTGGGGCCGATGGCGGTGGGGCTGATCATCCAGCCGGCGAGCGGGGCTGAGGCAGCGTTTGCGAAGGTACACGACCTGGGCATGACGAACTGCTTTCTGTCGCTCGATGGGTATCTGGGAAAATTCACGCCGTCGCTGGCGCAGGAGTTGGGCGGGCTGTTGGAGAAATATGGGTTGGTGGCCACGGCGGCGGAGGTGGTTCGTCCGGAACCGCTGGTGTGGGATTTTCTGCATGGGCCTTCAACGATTGGGCTGGTGCCGCGAGCGACG
>JBEKIN010000173.1:0-9440 GCA_050011735.1 Acidobacteriaceae bacterium
TGGTTGAAACCGATGCGCACGCCACTGAAAGGAGTTAAGGCGCGCAGTTACGAACGTAAGGATTGACAGTTTTTCGAGGAAAAGTAACGTTACGCGATTTTCGCCCTTCGCGATGGAAACACCGACGACTTGCCGGCTCAGGGCAGCCAAACTTGCCAGATGGCGGCTCCCTGCCCCGTCTGTGCAAGTCAATCCGACGGGGGTGTCCGGCGCGGGGAGGGATGGTGCGCGGTTTTCGGGCGTTGACAGCGGGTTCAGAGCGAGGTATTGTCTTCCCCTAAGGGAATTATGGGACGGCAAACAGAAGATACAGGTGAACTGATTCAGGGGACGCTGGAGATGCTGGTGCTGAAGGCGCTCCTGCGCGGGCCGCAGCATGGATATGGGGTGGCGGAGTGGATTGAGCAGACGTCGCAGCAGGTGCTGAAGGTGGAAGAGGGGGCGTTGTATCCGGCGCTGCACCGCCTGGAGCTGCGCGGGCTGCTGAAGGCGGAGTGGGGCGCATCGGAAAACAACCGGCGGGCGAAATTCTACCGGCTGACGGCGGAGGGGCGGAAGCGGCTGGATGCGGAGACGCAGCGATGGGCACGGCTGGCGGCGGCGGTGGCGTTTGTGATGCAGGCGGGGTGAGAGAAGCTCTGATTCAGTTATGGAGCCGTCCCTCAGGGGCTGAAGCCCACTTCATATTGAGGCTTTTACGGCACGGCTGGAAGCCGTGCCCCTTCAAAACAGCGACGTAGTCGGACATTCCTTAGGGGAGGGTGCATGGACCGGAAGATGCATGAATTTTGCCTGCAAGTGAAGGGGCTGTTCCGGCGCAAGCAGATGCATCGCGAGATGGCCGCTGAGCTGGAATTTCACCAGGAGATGCTGCGCGCGAAGCTGCTGAGCGAGGGAGTGGCGGAAGAGGATGTGGAGGCAGCAGTGCGACAGCGCTTTGGGAATGCCGGGCGATGGCAGGAACGGCTGCGCGAGCTCTGGCAGTTGCGCTGGGTTGAGAATTTTGCGCGGGATGTGAGCTTTGCCGCACGGCTGCTGCGGAAGTCGCCGGGATTTACGGCGGTCGCGCTGCTGACCCTGGTGCTGGGCGTGGGCGCGAATACGACCGTGTTTTCGATCATCGACGGATTGCTGTTGCGGCCGCTGGACTTGCCCCACAGCGACCAACTGGCCGTGCTGGGAATCCAGCGAGGCGGGCGCCTGGGTCACAGCTTTCCCGAGCCGCTGTTTCGCGGACTTGAGGCGAAGCACGAGGCGCTCGCGACGGCGTTTGCGTCCAGCGGTACCACGCTGCAAGTACGGGGACGCGACGGCAACGAGAATGTACCGGGAGATTACGTGAGCGGCGGGTTTTTCCCTGCGCTGGAAACGGCTCCGCTGCTGGGACGGACGCTGACGGCGGAAGACGACCGCAGGGGCGGGAATCCGGCGGGATTTGGGGTCGTGATCAGCGAGCACTTCTGGCAAAGCTGGTTCAACCGCGTGCCGGATGTGGTGGGGCGCAAGCTCACCATCGACAATACAGTGTTCACGATCGTGGGGGTCATGCCTAAGCGCTTTATAGGAGCGGACCCCCTCGCCCGGCCCGACCTTTACGTGCCCTTGGCGGCGGAGCCGATCCTCAACGGGGCGCGGAACATGACGGACGCCGGCGTTGACGGGTGGTGGCTCACGGTCATGGGAAGGTTGCAGCCTGGAGTGACTCTGGCACAGGCGGATGCCGAGGAGACCGCGGCCACCAGCGCGGTGCTGCATGAAAATGCCCGCGACGAAGACTGGGTGAATCAGCAGTTGAGGAGGCATTTTCAGTTCAGGGTGGAATCAGGGTCGGTTGGATTTTCCTGGGTGCGGCAGGAGTTTCGCCAGCCGCTGGTGGCAGTGTTCGCGATGTGCGGAGGCATTCTGCTGCTGGCCTGCCTGAATCTGACCAGCCTGCTGATGGCGCGAGGCGCGGCGCGAGAGCGGGAACTGGCGACGCGGCTGGCCATGGGGGCGACGCGGCGCCGTCTGACCCAACAACTGCTGACAGAGAGCCTGCTGATCGCGGTAACCGGGACGGCGCTGGGTCTCGCGCTAGCCCCGCTGGTAAGCCGGGCGCTGGGTGCGCTGCTCCTGAGCGGGGCTGGCGATGCGCATCTGGATACGTCTCTGGATATCCGCGTGTTCGGGTTCGCGGCGCTGGTGGCGGTAGTGGCGACACTGACGATTGGGCTGGTTCCGGCGGTGCAAGCGACGTCGAGGGATTTGCATGAGCAGATCAAGAGCGGGCAGCACACGACGCAGGCGCACGAGCGAAGCCGGTGGCTGCCGCGAGTGTTGATGTCGTTTGAAGTGGCACTGGCGCTGGTTCTTGTGGTGGGTGCGGGGTTGTTGGCGTCGAGTTTGGTGCGGCTCTACCGCTCAGGCGAAGGGTTCGATCCGCGTGGCGTCGAGAATGTTGCGTTCAGCATGGACAACAGCGGGTTGGACCACGCTGGAAGGATGAATTTCTATCGCGATGCAGGCGAAGGGCTCAGTCACGTGCCGGGCGTGCGGAGTGTGAGCTTCGCTCTGATCGTGCCGTTTAACCAAAGGGTGTGGGACGAGGATTTTGCGGCGGCGAAGACGCAGCCTGCCCACGACGTTGATCTGAACGCGGTGGCGCCGGATTATTTTCACGCCATGCGGATTCCCATGCTGGAAGGGCGAGACTTCCGCTGGAGCGACTCGAAGGATACCGGGCTGAAGATCATCCTGAACCAGGCGGCGGCGAAACTGCTGTTCCCGCAGCAGGACCCGCTTGGGCAGACGGTGTACAAGAGCGAAGGCCCCGTCGCACCCTCGATTCCTTTCGAGGTGATCGGCGTGGTGGGCGATGCGAAGTACGAGAGCCTGTGGGAGCCGGCGCCGGCGACGGGCTATGCCGCGATGACGCAGGATGAGCGGCACTCGCCTTCCTACAATGCGGTGGTGCGGACGGACGGCGATGCGGGCTCGGTGGCGAGCGCGGCGCGCACGCTGGCAAGGCAGTTGGCGCCAGGGATACCCGCGCCAACGATGACGTCGATGATGACCACGGTGGACGATTCGCTGAGCGCGGAACGGATGATGGCGCTGCTGTCGGTGTTCTTTGCCGCATGCGCGCTGCTGGTGACCGCGATTGGACTGTATGGAACGCTGGCCTACGCGACAGCGCGAAGGACGAGCGAGATTGGCATCCGCATGGCGCTGGGAGCGCGGCGGGCGCAGGTGGTGGGGCTGGTGTGCAGCCAGAATGCGCTGGTGGCGATTGCCGGAACGATGGCGGGGCTGATCGCAGCGGTGCTCGCATCGAAGGCGCTGGCGAGTTTTCTTTATGGAACAACAGCGCGGGATCCGTGGGTGCTGGCGGGGTCAGTGGCGGCGCTGGCGGTAATTGCGAGCGCGGCTTCGCTGCTACCGGCGCTGCGGGCGGCGCGGATCGATCCCATGGCGGCCATTCGCTGCGAGTAGGAGGAAGGCTCAGTCGTGATGCAGGATCTCGGCCAGATCAGGGTGGAGAGCGCAGCGTGCGGGCAGGAGCATGGAGAGACCGAGGATCAGGGCGAGGGTGAGTAAGGCGGCGGCGTAGCTGGCTGGGTCGAGATTGCTGATGCCGAAGAGGGCTACGCGGAGGACTTTGGAAGCGGCGGCGGCGAAAACGGTTCCGGCGCAGAGGCCGGCGAGGGTGGGCCACCAGAAATACTGCAGGACGGCGGTGACAATCTGGGCGGGGCGCGCGCCGAGGGCGACGCGGATCGCGATTTCGCGGAGGCGCTGGGAGACGGTGAAGGTGACGAGGCCGATGAGGCCTATGCCGGCAAGGGCGACGGCGACGAAGCCAATGAGGGTGACGACGAGCGCGATCTGCTCGAGGGGTTGCAGGAAGTCGTGGTAGAGAACCGCGAGGCGGCGGATCTCGGGGAAGATTTTTGGATCGAGGCTCTCGCTGATCGATTTGGCCATAGCAGGGAGGCGGGCGGGGTCGCCGGCAGCGCGGACGATAAGGACCATGGAGGGCAGGTCGTTCTGACTCGCAGACCAATAGGCTTCGGCGGCATCGTCGTCATTGAGGGCGTTGATATGAGCATCGCCGACGACACCGACGACGGTCTGGTTGTCGTTGGCGCGCTGCCCGAGGGCGCTGCCGTGGGGCCACATGCGGCGCGCGAACGACTCGTTCACAATGAGGGCATTTTGTTCGTGGGGATAGAAGGTTCGCCCGGCGAGCAGCGGGATACCCATGGTCTGAAAGAAGCCGGGTGCGACCCAGTTGGGATAGACGTTCACGGTGCGGCCGTTCACCTGCTCGTCGTATCGGGAGACGATGTGGCCCAGCGGGGGCATGCGAGCCAGAGAGACGGACTGGACGCCCGGCTGGGCCGAGAGGCGGTCCTGCATCTGGTCGAGGTAAGCTGCTGCAGCGGCGGGGGTATAGCCGTGGTGGTCGAGCTGCGGGTCGATGGAAATGAGTTGCTGGTAGCCGAAGCCGGGGTCGGTGAAGAGGGCGTGATGGGTGGCGCGGACGAGCAGACCGGCGACGATGAGGAGGACACAGCAGGCGGCGACCTGAGCGGCGACGAGGATCTTGCGGACGAGGGTTTTGTGCTGGCGCTGGCGTGCGATCTGGAGAGCGGGCGCGAGGCCGAAGAAACAGGCGGCCAGGAGGGTGGTGGCAGCGGTAAAGAGCAGCACGCGCCAATCGGGTGCGGCGCTGAACCACTTGGGCGCGTCCTCGAGCTGGGTCAGGACGATGCGCACGACCGCGCAGCCCGTTGCCAGGCCGGCGACGGCGCCGAGAACGGATAAGAGGAGACTTTCGGTCAGGAGCTGGCGAAAGAGGCGAAGGCGGCTGGCGCCGATGGCGATGCGGATGCCGATTTCATGTTCGCGGGTGACAGCACGGGCGAGCAGGAGTCCGCCGAGATTGGCGCAGGCGACGATGAGGATGAGGAGGGTGAGGACGGCGACCATTGCGGCTACGCGGAGAATCTCAGGCAGCATGGTTTGGGAGTGACCGCCAGGAGAAACCTGGAGGTATTCAGCATTCTCGACGGCTTCGGGATGCTGCGAGCGGAGCTGGGTGGTGAGGGCGCGGAGCTCGTCGGTGGCGGCGGGGATGGAGACGCCGGGCGCGAGGCGGCCCCACATGCGTACACCGGAGCTCGTGAAGCTGGTGAGGACGTGGCTGCCCTCGATGAAGTAGGGCTGCTGAGGCATGGGCATCCAGAGGTCAGGATGCTGTCCGCCGAGCGAGGCGAGGGCGTAGGGAGTGACGCCGAGAACGACGGCGGGCTTGCGGTTGAGGCGGATGACCTGGCCGATGATGGAGGGGTTGCCACCGAAGCGGCGCTGCCAGAGCGAGAAGCTGAGGACGACGGAAGGAGGGGCGGCGGGAGTGTTCTCAAGGACGGGGTCGAAGAGACGGCCAGCGGCGGCCGGAGTGCCGAGTTCGGAGAAGTAGTTCGCGGTGACGAAGGAGGCGGAGGTGGGCTGAACGTCGTTATCGATTTGCATGGGGGGCACGCCCAGCACGGCGATAGCGGCGGAGAGGGATTTGGCGTGGTCGCGATAGAAGGCGAAGGAGGGGAAGGACATTTCGCTGTTGTAACTATCGGGGGAGCGGCGCTCGAGGCGCACGATGCTGTTGGGATCGCGAACGGGGAGGGGGCGAAGGGCGATCATGTCGAAGAGGCTGAAGGCGGAGACATTGACGCCGATGCCGACGGCGAGAACCAGAACAGCGACGAGGGTGAAGCCGGGCGCTCTGCGGAGCGTGCGTGAGGCAAAGCGGAGGTCGTGGCCGAGACGGTCGAGCCAGGTCCAGCCCCAGGCCTCGTAGGCCTGTTCGCGCATACGCGTGGTGTTGCCGAAATTGCTGCGGCCGGCGCGAGCGGCCATCTCGCGATGGAACTCCATGTCGGACTGAAGCTCGGCATCGAAGCGGCGATGGTAGAGCAGGTAGCGAAGACGGCGGAGCAGTGCGCGCATGGCGGTTCTCCCGTTGGGTTAGGCGGTGCGGAGGATGTGCTGGATGGCCTCGGTCACGCGGTCGTAGCCGGCGACTTCCGCCTTGAGCTGTTTGCGGCCTTCGGGGGTGAGCCGGTAGAAGCGAACCTTGCGATTCGTCTCGGAGATGCCCCATTCGGCGACGACCCAGCCTTTGACGAGCATTTTTTGCAGGGTCGGGTAGAGCAAGCCTTCTTCGACGGCGAGGACTTCACTGGAGAGAACGTGAATGCGCTGGGCGATGGCGTAACCGTGGAGGGAGCCGGAGTGGAGGACACGCAGGATGAGCATGGGGAGGGTGCCTGCGGGCATACCGAAGTTAGGCATATGCTGCATAGGCATAATGTAGTTATGTGAAGAGAGATTGTCAACCAGGAAGGAACCTGATATGACCTCGCTCTGGATGGCGCGGGCTTGCTGATATGCTGGCAGCGTTCTTTGTTTTCTGCATTTTCTGACTCTTGGGAGCGCCCTGACTGCATGGAAACCCTGGTGGAGCTGGACAATGTTTCGAAATCCTATGAAGCGAAAGCGGCGGTTCGCGATCTGAGTTTGAAGATCGAGGCCGGCAGCATGTTTGGGCTGCTGGGGCCGAACGGCGCAGGCAAGACCTCGACCATCCGCATGATGATCGGGATCACGTTGCCGGATTCGGGGAAGGTTTCGCTGTTCGGCAAGCCGTTTGGCGGCGATGCCCTGAGGCGCGTGGGGTATCTGCCGGAAGAGCGCGGTCTCTACAAGAAGATGAAGGTGATCGACCAGCTCGTCTTCCTCGCCGAGCTGCGTGGATTGGGGGCGCTGGAGGCGAAGCGGCGGGCGAAGCAATGGTGCGAGCGGCTGCAGATGGCCGACTCGATGGACAAAAGGACCGAAGAGCTGTCGAAGGGGATGCAGCAGAAGATCCAGTTCATCGCGACCCTGCTGCACGATCCGGAGCTGATCATCATGGACGAGCCGTTTTCCGGGCTCGATCCGGTGAACGCGGTGCTGCTGCAGGACACGCTGCTGGAACTGAAGAAGCAGGGGAACGCGGTGCTGTTTTCGACGCACCGGATGGATCAGGTGGAGAAGCTGTGCGATCAAATTTGCCTGATCGACAAGGGTGCTGCCGTGCTGGCCGGGGGGATGCGGGAGGTGAAGTCGCGCTACGAGCGCAACCGGGTGATTGTGCAGTTTGAGGGCTCAGATGGTTTTTTGCAGCATCCGGCGATTGCGGAATACAAGAACTATGCGGGGCACGCCGAGATCAAGCTGAAGCCGCACGCGGACGCGCAGGATCTGCTGCGAAGCGCGGCGGCGACGGCGACGATCACGAAATTCGAGCTGGTGGAACCGTCGCTGGAGGAGATTTTTATCGAGACGGTGGGAGGGCGCTCCGATGCTTAACGGGATGCTGCGCAACACACTGCTGATTGCGAAGCGCGAGTACGTGGAGCGGATACGGAGCCGGGTGTTCCGGATCACGACGCTGCTGGTGCCGATTGGGATGGGCGGGCTGGCGGTGCTGGGCAGCCTCAGCGGGAAAAAGATGGAGGGGGTGCAGAACATGGCCATCGTCTCCAGCAACCCGGAACTGGCGGAAGAGGTAAAGGCGGCGCTGCTGGACGGCGAGCTGCCACCGAAGACGGTGGAGATTTATGCGCCGGCGAGCGCGGCTGATGTGGCGAGGGTGAACAGCGACGTTTCGGCGCACCGGATCGGTGGATATCTGAAGCTGGATCCGGTGGCGGGTGAGGAGCGGCCGGAGGTGACGTGGATTTCCGGGAGCTCGATCAACTTTGTCAGCAAAGCGCAGATGGATGCGGCGGTGAGCTCGGCGCTGATTCGCGAGCAACTGCTGCAGCGCGGCGTGCCGCAAGCCCAGGTGGAAGGGCTGATGAAGGACACGAAGCTGAACACGATGCAGGTGAAGAACGGCAGCGTGGTGGAGGCGAATTCGGAGCGAAATTTTCTGGGGGCGTATGCGCTGATCATCGTGCTGTATGCGTCGGTGCTGATCTACGGGATCAACATTGCGCGGTCGGTGGTGGAGGAGAAGACGTCGCGGATTTTCGAGGTGCTGCTGTCGACGGCGTCGTCGGATTCGCTGATGCTGGGCAAGCTGCTGGGAGTGGGGGCGGTGGGGCTGACGCAAATGGCGATCTGGGCGGCGCTTGTGGTGTTCTATGCGGGGTCGCAATTTGCGGCGGCGCAGGGAATCCATGGGCTGGCGTCGCTCGGGATTACGAAGGCGGAGCTGGCGTTTTTCGGGATTTTCTTTTTGGGCGGGTTTTATTTGTACAGCGCGCTGGCGGCGGCGCTGGGATCGGCCGTGAGTGCCGAGCAGGAGGTGCAGCAGTTCAGCTTCATACTGATTTCGCCACTGGTGGTGAGCGTGTTTCTGCTGGGGTATGTGCTGGGGAATCCGAATTCGACCGGGGCGGTGGTGCTGTCGCTGATACCTCCATTCACGCCGATCATTATGTACATGCGGATCTGCGCGCAGATGCCGCCGTTGTGGCAGGTATGGCTGTCGATTGCGCTGCTGGCGGGATCGGTGTGGGCAATGGTGTGGCTGGCGGCGCGGATTTACCGGGTGGGCGTGCTGATGTACGGGAAGCGGGCAACGCTGCCGGAGATGATCCGGTGGCTGAGGTATAGCTGAGGAAGGCAGCCGGGAGCTGGGAGCTGGGAGCGAAAGGCGAGCGGGGAGCGAGCGAGAGACGAGCGAAGGATAACCGATTAGCGAGAAGCGGCTGGCGGCTGCTGGTTCGCCCATGCAGGGTTGACAGCCAAAGAGGCGGAAATTTGGCAACCCGGAGCAGGTATTCTGATCTAAACAGAAGACTCTCGATGGATCCGGGGATGATGAAAAAGCTGATCGTGAGCGGGTGCGCACTGCTGCTGGGGGCTGTAACGGCGGCGGTTGCGGCGGCGCAAAGCAATCCTCAAAATTCGGCGGCGAATCCTTATGTGGGCAGCGTGCAGGCGGTGGCATTCACGCCGGAGCCGAAGGCGCTGTCGCTGGACGATGCGATCCGGCTGGGGATCGAGAACAACCTGGCGCTGACGCTGGCGCGGGAGCAACAGAAGTCAGCGGACGCGGAGAAGCTGGAGCTGGTGAACGTGCTCTTGCCGGATCTGAAGCTGCACGGCGAGACGGGCGTGCACCAGTACAACCTGGAGGCGCTGGGATTTCACCCGTCACTGCTGCCGATATTTTTGCCGCTGCTGCCGCCGGGGACGAGCGCGTCATCATTCCACCTGATTACGAAAGTGGACACGACGATCGGGCAGGTGAATTTCTCGCAGGCGCTGTTCAACTGGGCCGGATATGACGTGTGGCGCGCGTCGCAGGCGCTGCAGAAGGCCGCGTATTACAACGCGCAGTCGTCGCGCGGGCTGGTGGTGCTGAATGTAGGCAACACGTATCTGCAGGCGCTGGCCGCGAGGGC